>NZ_JAIWPS010000017.1:0-30788 GCF_021191595.1 Alterluteimonas muca | reverse complement strand
CCCGCTCGAGCACCTGCTTCACCGCCTCCGCCCTGAACTCATCCGTGTATCGCTTGCTGCTCATGAACACCTCTGCTGTAGCCATGAATTATGGCCTGCGGGTGTCTGCAAAAGGCTGGGCGGTCCACGGAGGTACATCTTCCATACTCTCGATAAATCCACCTAATCCCCAACCCCACGGGAGTCTGCTTTCGGCCAGAAGCGGACACCGTAGATGCACATGAGCGGTTGAGAGTCAGGAGATCACTGATGACTGATCCGGGCTTCCCCTGAACCGCAACCCCACCCCTGGCTCGGTCACGATCCACCGCGGAGCCGACGCATCGTCCCCCAATTTCTGACGGAGTTTGCCCACGAGAATGCGCAGGTAATGGGTATCGCCATCGTGCGTAGGTCCCCACAGTTCGCGCAGCAGCTGCGGCTGCGTCACCACACGACCCGCGTGCTGCAGCAAGAGGGCGAGCAACGCGTATTCCTTGCGCGCCAACGCCAACGGCTCGCCACGGAGGCGAACCTCGCGCCTCGCCAGATCGACGTGAAGTGTGCCGTCATCGTAGACGGGGGGCGCGGCATCGGCAGGCACCGCCACGTCGCGCAGCAGCGCACGCACCCGTGCCATGAGTTCGGGTGTGCCGAACGGCTTGGTGACGTAATCATTGGCCCCGGCATCGAGTGCCGCCACTTTGTCCGCCTCGTCCGCACGCACCGACAGCATCAGCACCGGCACCCGCGACCAACTGCGCAGTTCCGCCAGCGCTTCATGGCCATCGATGTCCGGCAAGCCGATGTCCAGAATCACGAGGTCGGCACCGCGTGTCGCCAGTGCCTCCAGCCCTTCACGCGCCGTGGCGGTCAGGGCCACCGCATAGCCCTGTGCGCGCAGGCTGATGTCGAGGAATTTCCGGATGTGCGGTTCGTCGTCGATGACGAGAATGCGCACCGGCAGGCCGGTGGTCGGGTTCACGTCGCGGAATCGGGGGGCGTCATGCGCGGCAGTGTGATGCGAATGCGCGTGCCGCGTCCATCGGGGCCCGGCAAGGCCTCGACCTGGCCACCATGGGCGCCGACCATGCCCTGCGCGATCGTCAGGCCGAGCCCGCTGCCGTTGTGCCCGCGATCGCCGCGCTCGACGCTGTAGAACATGTCGAAGATGCGCGCGCGGTCGGCGTCAGGGATGCCGGGGCCGCGGTCGTCGACATCGATCTGCAGGCCGCCATCGTCGAGCTCGCGCGCCGCCACTGCGACCGCTTCTCCCGCCGGCGAGAATTTGCAGGCGTTCTCGATCACGTTGAACAGAGCCTGTTCCAACAGTGCGGCGTGTGCCCACAGAGGCTTGAGTCCCGGCGGCAGCGACATCGCGACCTGTGCTACGGGCACGTACTGACGGATGCGCGCCACCGCTGCCCCGACGAGTTCATCTGCGCCGATCCAGTCGCGTTTCAGCGCCAGTCCCCCGTGGCCAAGGCGGGTCATGTCGAGCAGGTTCTGGATGTAGCGATCCAGCCGCTCGCCCTCGCTGCGGATGGTCGCCATCAGCTCGCCGCGATCGGCCTCCGGCATCTGCGTGCCGTAGCTCTGCAGGCTGGACACCGAACCGATGATCGCGGCCAACGGGGAACGCAGGTCATGCGAGACCGAGGACAGCAGGGCTGAACGCAGGCGTTCGGTTTCCGCGCCGACCCGGGTCGATTCCAGGTCGCTCACCAGCCGCGTGCGCAGTGCGGCCTGCGCGATGTCGTCCACCATGGCTTCCGCCAGGCGCGACTGTTCCAGCGTCAGCCGGGTCACGCCGGGCACGAATTTCAGACCGACCACGCCGAGCGACGCGCCATCGCCACGCACGGGCAGGAACCACCAATCGCTGGCGGACAGCGTCTGTGTGAACCGCCCGGCGTGCTGTCCGTGCGCACGGCTCCAATCGGCAGCGGCGCGATCCTTCGCGTCGAGCCAGTCCGCGCTGCGGTCAGGGATCGGTGCATCGCCCAGATGCACCACCGCCTCTACATCCAGAGCACGTTGCAATGCGGCTTGGCCGGCCTGCGCGACCTGGCCGGGATCGGCGGCGCTGGCGAGCTCGCGACCAAGCGCCTGCAACGCGGTGGCATGCGCGTTGGCCGCGCGCAAGGCGATCACCTGCGTGCGCAGCTTGGCGGCCAACCGCCCGGCCAGCAGCGCCGTGCCGAGGAACAGCAGCACGGTGATGACCCCGCGTTGCGCGGAAATCAAAAAGGTGAGGCGCGGCTCGATGAAGAAGAAGTTGTAGGCGAGGAAACACAACACCGCCGACAGCACCGCGGCTGCCATGCGTGTGCGCGAAGCGACCACCAGCACGGCTAGGATGAAGATCATCGACAGATCGTCCAGCCCGATGAAGCGTTCCGCCAGCCAGGCCGCCAGCACCGATAGCGCGGAGGCAAGCACGGCGAACGCCATGTCGCCCGCGCGCAGGGTGTCGCGGGTGTCGTCGAACAACCGACGCGATTTCTCCTCGCTCTGCGGCGTGCCGACAATGGTGATTTCGAAGTGCGCCGCACGCTGCAGCAACTGTTGCGTGATGGTGCGGTTCACCATGCGAGCCAGCGGGCGTTCACGCGTGCGGCCGAGCACGATGGCGGAGGCGCCCAACCGCTGCGCGTGGTCCAGCAACGCATCCACCACATTGTTGCCGTGCAGGATCTCGGCATTACCGCCCAGCCGGCGCGCCAGCGCGAATGCCTTGTCGATCTCCGCCTGCACGGGCTCCGGCCACGCGCCGGTCTGCACGCTGACCACCGTCCAAGGTACATGCCGGCGTTCGGCCATCCGTCGTGCGATCCGCACCATGTACTCGGACTGGCCGCGCCCATCGATGGCCACGATCACGTGCTGTCGCAGCGCCACCGGTTGCACCCCGCGCGCGGTCCGCTCGTCGCGCAGGTCGTTGTCGACGCGGTCGGCGGCAGTCTGCATCGCCAGCTCGCGCAGCGCCGCAAGGTTGGAGGGCACGAAGAATGACTGCAGCGCCTGAGCGGCATGCTCAGGCAGGTAGACCTTGCCTTGGTGCAGCCGTTCGATCAGTTCCGCCGGTGGCAGGTCCACCAGCACGATGTCGCGCAGCCGGTCGAAGATGGCATCAGGCACGGTCTCGCTGACGCGCACGCCGGTGATGCGATGCACGACGTCGTTAAGGCTCTCCAGATGCTGGATGTTGATGGTCGAATAGACATCGATGCCGGCATCTAGCAGGTCCATCACGTCCTGCCAGCGGCGTTCGTGGCGACTGCCAGGGGCATTGCGGTGCGCCAGCTCGTCCACCAACGCCACCTGCGGCTTGCGCGCCAACAGGGCATCGACATCCATGTCCTCGACCACGCGACCGTTGTAGGGAACCTGGCGGCGTGGCAGCACATCGAGGCCTTCGACCAGCTTCGCCGTCTCGGCACGACCATGGGTTTCCACCAGCCCGACCACGACATCGATGCCGCGTTGCTGTAGCTCCCGCGCGCGGCTCAACATGGTGTAGGTCTTGCCGACGCCCGGGGCAGCGCCGAGGAACAGCGTTAGCCGCCCGCTGCGTTGGCGCTGCAGCGTGCCGATCAGCGCATCGGCCTGTGCGCTGCGGGTGTCCGCGTCGTTCATGCCGGGCATTGTCGCGCGTCGGCTAGCGGCGTGCGTCCAGCGCCAAGTTGGCGCGTACCACGTTCACGCGCGCCGGCCCGAGGAGGCCAAACTGCGGCGCCTGCGTCGCATCGGCAATCGCCTTGCGCACGATGGCTTCGTCGAGACCGCGCGCCCGGGCGATGCGAGCCACCTGTTGCTGTGCAGCGGCGGGTGAGATGTCCGGGTCCAGGCCGCCGCCGGACTGCGTCGTCAATTCGGGCGCGACCGCGTCCACTGCGATGCCGTCGCGTGCGGCGACGTCGGCGCGCGTGTCGGTGATGCGCTGGATCGCCTCCGGGTTGGTGCGTGCCTGGTTGCTGCCAGCGGCCGCCATCGGATCATAGTTGGCCGCCGAGGGACGCGGCTGCAGATAGCGCGCATCAGCGAACGGCTGGGCGACCAGTAACGAAGCGACGGCGCTCCCATCTCGCTTGATCAGGCTACCGGTGGCCTGCTGCGGGAAGAGGGCACGTCCGAGTCCGGTGCCGGCGAGCGAATACAGCAGCCCGAAGCCCAACAGGGCGATGGCGGCCATGACCAGCGCCGGCCGCAGTGCAGCACGCGTATGCAGGGGAAGCGTCGATTCCATCGTGTGCATCTCAACCTCCAAACAGTGAAAGGACCATGTCGATCAGCTTGATCGCCACGAACGGCAGCACCACGCCGCCGCCGCCGTACACCAGCATGTTCCGGCGCAGTAGGGCATTGGCGCTGCCCGGGGTGAAGCGCACGCCGCGCAACGCCAGCGGGATGAGAGCCGGGATCACCAGTGCGTTGAAGATCAGCGCGGCCAGCACCGCGTTGCGCGGACTGGACAAGTGCATCACGTTCAACGTGGCCATCGAGGGAATGGCGGCGGCGAACAGGGCCGGCAGGATGGCGAAGTACTTCGAGACGTCGTTCGCCAGCGAGAACGTGGTCAGCGCGCCGCGGGTGATCAGCTGCTGCTTGCCGACTTCCACCACGGCCAGCAGCTTGGCCGGATCGGAATCCAGATCGACCATGTTGCCGGCCTCCTTCGCCGCCTGCGTGCCGGAGTTCATGGCGAGCCCGACATCGGCCTGCGCCAGCGCCGGCGCGTCGTTGGTGCCGTCACCGACCATCGCCACCAGGCGCCCCCCGGCCTGTTCCTGGCGGATGCGCGCGAGCTTGTCTTCCGGCCTGGCTTCGGCAATGTAGTCGTCGACGCCGGCTTCGGCCGCGATCGCGGCGGCGGTCAGCGGGTTGTCACCGGTGATCATGACGGTCTTGACGCCCATCGCGCGCAGGCGAGCGAAGCGCTCGGCCACGCCGTGCTTGACCACGTCCGACAGTTCCACCACGCCGAGCACATGCCGGCCTTCGGCGACCACCAGCGGGGTCGCGCCACTGCGCGCCACCGCATCGACGCGGGCCTGCAGCTCCGGGGTTGCCTCGCCGCCCAGTTCCGCGACATGCCGCGCGATGGCATCGCCGGCACCCTTGCGAATGACGCGTTGCACCTGCCCGTTGGTCGCCCCGAGATCCACGCCAGACATGCGCGTCTGCGCGGTGAACTGCACGAAATGCGCATGCTCCGGATCGACCAGCTTCGCGCCCTGTTCGACGGCAAGCTTGACGATGGACTTGCCTTCGGGCGTCGGGTCGGCCAGCGAGGACAGTATCGCCGCATCGCGCAGCTGCCCGGGATCGATACCGGACAGCGCGTGGAATTTCGTCGCCTGGCGATCGCCGTGGGTGATGGTGCCGGTCTTGTCCAGCAGCAGCACGTCGACGTCGCCGGCGATTTCCACCGCCTTGCCGGACTTGGCCAGCACGTTGGCGGACAGCGCACGGTTCATGCCGGCGATGCCGATGGCCGGCAGCAGGCCGCCGATGGTGGTCGGGATCAGGCACACCAGCAGCGCGATCAGCAGCAGGGGGTCGATGCGGGCGCCGACGAAGCTGGCGATGAACGGCAGCGTCGCCACCACGATCAGAAAGGTCAGCGTCATCGCCGCCAGCAGCATGGTCAGCGCGATCTCGTTCGGCGTCTTCTGGCGGTTGGCGCCTTCGACCAACGCAATCATGCGGTCGAGGAAGCTGCCGCCGGGTTCGGCACTGACTTCGATCACGATCTCGTCCGACAGCACCTTGGTGCCGCCGATGACCGAGGAGCGGTCGGTGCCGGCCTCGCGCAGCACCGGCGCGGATTCGCCGGTCACCGCAGCTTCGTTGACGCTCGCGAGGCCCCGGATGATCTCGCCGTCGGCGGGAATCAGCTCGCCTTCCGACACGATCACGCGGTCGCCCTTGCGCAGTTCAGACGCGGGAATGCGCGTTTCGGCACCGGCCTCATCGATGCGGCGGGCGACCAGATCCTTGCGCGCGGCCCGCAGCGATGAGGCCTGGCCACGGCCGCGGGCCTCCGCCACCGCTTCGGCGAAATTGCCGAACAGCACGGTGATGAGGAGGATCGCGCTGACCAGCAGGCCGTAGCCGAGCGCGCCGGGGGTGGTGACGCTGATGAGCGCGGCCAGCACGGTGCCGAGCATCACGATCGCCATCACCGGGCTCTTGACGAGATGCCGGGGCGCCAGCTTGCGCAGGGCATCGATCGATGCGGAACGCAGTGCGTCCGGATGCAACCCGACGATGGAACGGCGACGGGCCTCGCCGAGATGGAGGGAAGGCGTGCTCACGGGACGACTCCAGTCGCAGCATGCTGCTGCGCAACCAGTTGCAGGTGGTCGGCCACCGGCCCGAGGACCAGCGCCGGCATGAATTGCAGAACGGTGAGGATGGCGATGATCGCCACCAGGGTCAGCGCGAAGGTCGGCGATTCCAGCTGCAGCGAGCCTGAGCCCTGTGGCGCCGCGCGCTTCCTCGCCATCGAGCCGGCGATCATCAGCGGGATCAGCAGCACCGGCATGCGGCCGAGCAGCAGCACGATCGCGCAGGTGACGTTCCACCACACGGTGTTGTCAGCCAGCCCTTCGAAACCCGAGCCGTTGTTGGCGAAGGCACTGACGTATTCGTACAGCACCTGCGAGATGCCGTGCGCGCCGGGATTGGAGTTGCCGGTCAGGGACGGCACGGCCAGCGCGACGGCGGAAAAGCCGAGGATCGCCAGCGGCTGCAGCAGGATCAGGAAGGCCAGCCAGCGCACTTCGAACGCTTCGATCTTGCGCCCGAACAGCTCCGGCGTGCGCCCGGTCATCAGGCCGGCCAGGAACACCGCCAGCAGGATGTAGACCAGCAGGCCGAGCACGCCGCAGCCGATGCCCCCCCAGATGGCGTTGATCAGCATGTTAGTCATTGCGACGCCACCCGCCAGCGGTGCCCAGGAATCGTGCATCGACACGACCGAACCATTGGAGGTCTGCGTCGACAGCGCGCCGTAGGCGGCGGAAGCCTCCGCGCCGAGCCGGACTTCCTTGCCTTCCATCACCGCGATCGCACTGCCGGGTGCATGGCTTTCCAGCCAGATCGTGCCGAGGCTCGAGAGCAGCGACAGCCCCAGCATCGTGCCGAGCACCAGCCCGATGAGCCTGCGGCGACCGGTGAACTGACCGACCATGAACGCGCAGCCGACCGGGATCAGGATCAGCGCCAGCGTCTCGAGCAGGTTCGAAAGCGGCGTCGGGTTTTCCAGCGCCACGGTGCCATTGGGGCCGTACCAGCCACCACCGTTGGTGCCGAGTTGCTTGGCGGCGACCATCGGAGCGACCGGGCCGACCGGGATGTGCTGCGAGGCCATGCCGGCGTTGGCATCGATCGGCGTCACGTCCGCGACGCGCACAAGCGTCGCCGGCACGCCCTGCGAGGTCAGCAGCAGCGACCACAGCAAACACAGCGGCAGCATCACGCGCAGGCCGGCACGGATCACGTCGCGCCAGAAATTGCCCAGATCACGCTCCTCGCCTTCTGCGGATGACGTGTCGCCCTCGATGGCCTTGCGGCCGCCGAAAAACCCGCGCAGGCTCGCCGCCAGGATCGCCAGTCCGAACATCGGCGTGATCATCTGCAGACCGACGATGCCGACCATCTGCGACAGCCACGAGAGCTGCGCCTGGCCGGAGTAATGCTGCTGGTTGGTGTTGGTCAGGAACGAGACCATGGTGTGCAGCGCGAGGTCCCAAGGCATGTTGGGTGCGGCATACGGGTTCAGCGGCAACACGCCCTGCATCATCAGCAACACCCACACCGTGACGAACAACACGGCGTTGGCCAGCAGGAATGCCAGCGCATAGCCGCGCCAGGTCATGCCGCCGCGCGCCGCCGGTCCCAGCGCCGCATACAGGCCGCGTTCGACATGCAGGAACAGCGCGTCCAGCGGCGCCTTGCCGCCACGCAGGACTCTGGCCATGTAGTGGCCCAGCGGCCAGCCGAGCAGCAGCGCCAGCACCATCACGAGTACGAAGGTGGTCATCGGAAGGTCCTCAGAAGCGCTCAGGAAACAGAATGACGAACAAGAGGTAGATCGCGGCGACGACCACGGCGATCAGGCAAAGCAAGGCAAGCCATGTGGGCATGGAAATCTCCTCAGGTTCAGAACGCTGCCTGCAGCGCTGCTTCGATGCGGGTACCGGCGACCTCGCGGCCAAAGCGGGCCTTCGCCGCGCCATCGGTGCCGTGCACGGTCAGGCGTGCTTCTAACGGGGCCTTGAACGCCCACACCGCGCTGGCCCAGCCGTGGTTGTAGTCGCCCAGCGCATCGCTCAGTGCGTAATGCGCGGCACTAGCTTCGAAACGTAGTTCGTCATTGGCGGGAATGCGCACGCCGGCGCTGACGTACGTGCCGTTCTCACGCGTGGCCATGGCGTTGCTGGACTGGCCGACACCGACCCAGGCACGGTCGCGCCAAGTGGCGGAGGCATTGACCTCGCTCCAGTCCAATCCGCGAGTGCCAGGATAGATGTAGCGCAGCGCGCTGACGTCCAGCGCCCAGTCCTCGCCGAGCTTGCGTCCCCAGCCGATGGTGAGATCGAACTCGCTGGCGGCATCGGTTGCGGAGGCGAACTTCACGTTCGAACCCCACACCGATGCATAGAGGCCGCTGTCACCGGCAAGCTTGATGCCCGCCTGCACGGCCGGCTTCTGCATCGTCTGCGAGCTGCCGCGCCAGATGTAGTCGCTGGTGAGGGTGGCGTTTCCTGTCAGCTCCGCTGCCGATGCGGCGGACGCAAGGCACACGAGGCCTGCGGCGGCGAGGACGGCGATGGATAGCGGCACGGCCGCCTCTTTCCACTCCCTTCTGATCCTAGTGTCCATTGCGAACCATGGCTGATTAGACGTCGCCATGGTCCCGGAAGGGGACGTAAATTCGCTATTGCGCACCTGGCGCCGCTACGTAAATTCGTCGTAAATTTCCATTGAGTGAATGTCCGCTTCGGGTCGCTTTCGGCCAGAAGCGGACGTTCTGGCTGACCCGAACTGCCGCTTCGAATCCACTCTTTCAGAGGGTCGGCAGGGATTCGTGTAAAAAACGGCCAAAGGTGAGCTAACTGCCTGTCATAGCTGACTTTCTTGGCCGCTCCAGCCACGCGTCAGAACGGAGCATTTCTTCTTCGAGGACCGGACAACGGGCCGTAACTCGTTATTTCACCTCGTCCCGGTAACTCCGCCAAGCCATGCGGAGTACCCGAGCGGAGGACCGCAGAAACATCAGCAACAGTCCACCGGCGATGACCAGATCGGGCCAGCCGGCATCGAACAGCCACACGCCGGCGGCTGCCAGCAGCACCGCAACACCCTCGTACAGGTCATTGCGCGAGCACTCCCAGGCCGATGACATGTTCACGTCGCCAAAGCGGTACGGGGTAAGCAGCCACAGGCACAAGGCGTTGAACGCAAGATTGATCACGGCGGCGATGCCGATGGCCTCGAAGATCGGCACCTCCGGGTGGGCCAGGCGCCAGCCGATCTGGATGGCGACCGCAACCGCGGCACCGAGGATCAGCAATCCCTTGAACAACGCCACCCTGGCCTTGGCGCGCAGGCTCGCGCCGATCACTGCCAGGCTCAGCAGATAGGTCAACGCATCACCGAGGTTGTCGAGGCTGCCCGACAGCAACGAGGACGAGCCGCTGTAGATCGCTGCGGTGATCATCATCACGAAGCTGGCGATGTTGATTGCCAGCACGATCATCAACACGCGCCGCTGCCCCGCCTCCAGGGCGCGGATATCCACCGTGCTTCCGCAGCCGCACGAATCACTCATGATCATGTCTCCGAGTCGAGCGGGCGTCCGAGGATTTGCGGCCCGCTTCCAGGTCGGCGATCCTAAACCCCGGAGTCGCTACAGAGTCAAGCCCATGAAGATCGGAGAGGTCGCGGAGCGCAGCGGGTGCCATCCCGAAACCGTGCGCTACTACGAGCGCATCGGGTTGTTGCCTGCCCCGCCGCGCACGGCGGGCGGGTATCGCGACTACCGTCCCGCCGACGCGGATCGGCTGCGCTTCATCAGCCGCGGACGCGAACTGGGCTTCTCGCTGGAGGAGATCCGCAGCCTGCTGGGCCTGGCCGGAGACGACGGGTTGTCCTGCCAGGATGTCGACCGTCTTGCCCGCGGGCACCTGCTGGACATCCGGAACCGGCTAAACGACCTTCAGCGGATGGCCTCGGAGCTCGAACGGGTGATTGGCAGTTGCAGCGGCGGCGAGCGCGGCCAGTGCGCCATCCTCGACACGCTGCGCCACCCGCCATCCTAGGTCGGCACTCAAGCGTCCTCTTCGCCACGGGCATCCTGCAGGATCTCGATGCCCCCTTTCAGGGCGATCGCCGCCACTGCTAGCCCCACGACGAGGTCGGGCCAGGCCCGCCCGGTCCACAGCACCAGTCCGCCACCCACGAGCACGCCTGCGTTGGCGATGAAATCGTTGGTGCTGAAGGTCGTCGCGGCACGCACGTTCACATTGGCCTGCCGGATTTTCTTGAGCAGCCACACGCATGTCGCGTTTACCAGGCCGGCCCCCAGCGCCATCACCATCATCGTCGTACCAATGGGCTCGGCGTCACCCAGGAACCGACGGCCCACGTCGACCAGGATCCCAGCGGCGAACAGGATCAGCAGCCAGCCGGACACTTTGGCCGCCGACCGTTTCCAGGCTTGTGAGCGACTGAGTGCGAGCAGGGTGATGATGTAGACGGCGCTGTCGGACGCATTGTCCAGTCCATTTGCGATCAGAGCGCTTGAGCCGGCGGCGACGCCCGTGACCCCGAACCCCGCGGCAAGCGCGAGGTTCAGGGCGAGGACGATCAACAGGATCCGGCGCTGGTGCGCGTCGTGTATCTCGATCTTCTCTTCACTCAACTCAGTGGGCCTCCAGTTGCGGCTTCGCTGCGTCGCCGCGATGCAGAAGACGGTAAAGGGTGGGCAGGACAAGCAGGGTGAGCAGCGTTGAAGACACGATCCCGCCGATCACGACGGTGGCGAGCGGACGCTGCACCTCCGCGCCCGCGCCGACATTGAGCGCCATCGGGACGAAGCCGAGCGACGCCACGAGGGCAGTCATCAAGACCGGCCGCAGCCGCCCGAGCGCGCCGTTGAAGACCGCGTCGTCCAGCGACTGGCCTTGTTCGCGCAGGTTGCGAATGAAGGCGATCATGACCAGGCCGTTGAGCACGGCCACGCCGGACAGCGCGATGAAGCCGACACCTGCGGTGATCGACAACGGGATACCGCGCAGAGCCAGTGCGGCCACGCCGCCCGACAGCGCCAGCGGCACGCCGCTGAACACGATCACCGCGTCCCTGGCCGAGCCAAAGGCCATGAACAACAGGCCGAAGATGAGGACCAAGGTCACTGGTACCACTACTGCGAGCCGTTGGCTGGCCGAGATCAACTGCTCGAACGTGCCGCCGTAGTCGATCCAGTAGCCCTCGGGTACGTTCACCTGCTGCCCGACGCGCTGCTGCAGCTCTTCGACGAAGCTACCCAAGTCGCGATCACGCACGTTGGCGGTGACCACCACCCGGCGCTTTCCATTCTCGCGGTTGATCTGGTTGGGCCCCAGCAGGCTCTCGATCTTCGCGAGCTCCCGCAGCGGTACGGTCCGCGCGATCGCCCAGCGTGGCTCCAAGCTCGACCGATCCGCGTTCGCAACGTCGGGCAAGGGGATCGGCAGGTCCTGCAGGGCGATCGGATCGACACGCATCTGTTCCGGCAGTCGAACCACGATGTCGAAGCGGCGGTCGCCCTCGAACAGCTGGCTGGCCACCTGGCCACCCACCGCAGTGGCAACGGTCTGCTGCACGATCCCCGGATTCAGTCCGAAGCGCGCAAGCGCTGCGCGGTCCGGGACGATCGTCAGCAGTGGCAAGCCGGTTGCCTGTTCGGTGTTGACGTCGACCGCGCCCTCGACCTGCCTGGCAGCCGCCTCGACCTGTTCGGCCACCTCGACCAGCGTGTCCAGGTCGTCACCGAACACCTTGACCGCCACATCCGCACGCACGCCGGAGATCAGCTCGTTGGTCCGCATCTCGATCGGTTGCGAGTACTCGTAGTTGTTGCCGGGAAGCGTCGCCACTGCCGCTTCGATTTCGTCGATCAGCACATCCCTGCGCTTGCGTGGATCGGGCCATTGCCCGCGTGGTTTCACCATCAGGTAGGTGTCCGCCACGTTGGGTGGCATCGGGTCGGTGGCCACCTCCGCCGTGCCAATCCTGCTGAAGACACGCTCGACTTCCGGAACCTGCATCAGGCGTTCTTCCACGGCCAGTTGCATCTTCACCGACTGCTCCAGGCCCGTTCCGGGAATGCGGATCGCCTGCATGGCGAGGTCGCCCTCGTCCAAGCTGGGAATGAACTCGCTGCCCAGGCGTGTGGCGAGTAGCAGGGACACGACGACCAGCATCAGTGCCCCGCCAAGGACCCAGTTTTGCCGGCGAAGCGACCACGCAAGCAACGGCTCATAGCGCCGCCGCGTCCATTGGACCAGTCTGTTCTCCTTCTCCTCGACGCGGTTACCCATGAAGATCGCGATGGACGCGGGAACGAAGGTCAGCGACAGGACCATTGCACCGGTGAGGGCCAGCACCACGGTGATCGCCATCGGGTGGAACATCTTTCCCTCGATCCCGGTCAGCGCGAAAATCGGCAGGTACACCGCGGCGATGATGAACATGCCGAACAGGCTGGGCCGGATGACTTCGACCGTGGCAGTGGCCGTCAGGTCGTTGCGTTCCTCGCGTGTCAACGTCCGCCCAAGTCGGTGCTGCATCTCGCCAAACCGCCGCAGAACATTCTCGATGATGATGACCGCGCCATCGACGATCAGCCCGAAGTCGAGCGCACCGAGACTCATCAGGTTCCCCGACACGCCGCCACGCACCATCCCGGTGATGGTGAACAGCATGGCCAGCGGGATGACGGCTGCGGTGATGAGCGCGGCGCGGAAGTTCCCCAACAGCAGGAACAGGACCACGATCACCAGCAAGGCACCCTCGATCAGGTTCTTCGAGATGGTCTGCATCGTGCGTTCGACCAGCCCGGTGCGGTCGTAGACCGCCGTCGCGGTGACGCCTTCCGGCAAACTTGCGTTCGCATCCTGCAGCTTCGCCGCCGCGGCCTGCGCGACGGTGCGGCTGTTGGAGCCCACCAGCATCGACACTGTGCCCAGCACGACCTCTTCCCCGTTCTGGGTCGCCGCGCCCGTACGAAGCTCCGGACCCTCACCCACCTGTGCCACGTCAGCGACCCGGATCGGCAGGCCGTCGCGTCGGTCCAGCACGATGTTCCGGATCTCGTCGATCCCGCCGACCTGGCCGGGCACGCGCACCAGGTACTGCTGGCCGTTGCGCTCAATGTAACCGGCGCCCATGTTCTGGTTGTTGGCCGCCACCGCGTCGACGATGTCCTGCAGCGTGAAGCCGAGTGCAACCAGCTTGGACGGGTCCGGCGTGATGTGGATCTGCCGCTCGAAGCCGCCGATCGTGTTGACCTCGGTCACCCCCGGTGTGTTGCGCATCTGCGGCCGGATGACCCAGTCCTGCAGGGTGCGGAGGTCGGTGGCGGTCCACGGCGTGCCGTCCGGCTTGGCCGCCCCGGGCGCCGCGTCGACGGTGTACAGGAAGATCTCGCCCAACCCGGTCGAGATCGGCCCCATTTCGGGCTCCAGTCCTTCTGGGATCTGCGAGCGGATCTGCTGCAGGCGTTCGGCCACCTGCTGCCGGGCGAAGTACAGGTCGGTGCCGTCCTCGAACACCACTGTGACCTGCGACAGACCGTATCGGGACAGAGATCGCGTGTAGTCAAGGCGCGGCAGGCCGGCGAGTGCCGTCTCGATCGGGTAGGTAACCCGCTGCTCGGACTCCAGTGGCGAGTAGCCGGACGCCTCGGTGTTGATCTGTACCTGGACGTTCGTGATGTCGGGCGTTGCATCGATCGGGAGCCGGGTGAAGCTCCAGATGCCCACGCCGATCAGCCCGAGGGTCAGCACCAGCATCATCCAGCGATGTCGGATCGAGAACCGGACGATTCGCTCCAGCAGGCCCGGCTGGAGGGCTACGGCGTCAGTGGTCATGCGCCGCGCCCTCCTTGCCGATGTCCGCCTTGATCAAGTAGCTCTCCGCGACGACCACCTCCTCGCCTTCGCTCAGGCCCGAGAGGATCTGCACCTGCGTGGCATCGCGGGCACCGAGTTCGACGTGTCGGGTCAGGTACGTCTCGCCCTCACGTACGAACACGGCCTCCTGGCCATCCATCGACTGCAGCGCGGTCAGCGGCACCATCAGGTCCACCGGCTCCTGCGCGACCGTGATCCGCGCCTTGACCGCCGTTCCCGGCCGCCATTGGTTGTCGGCGTTGTCGATCGTTGCGCGGGCCACCGTGCTCTGGCTGGCGGTGGCCATGCCCGGCAGCACGCGTTCGAGCGTGGTTCGGACCGTCTCGCCATCGCTCATGCGGGTGACCGCCACCGGCACGCCGGGCTGGATGTGCTGGGCGTCGGCGCCAAAGATGTGGAGGTCGACCCAGAGCTGCGAGAGATCGGCGATCTCGAACAGCGGCGCGCCCTCGCCGGCCAAGCCGCCGACCGAGGCACTGCGCTCGACGACCACGCCAGAGATCGGCGCGGCGACGCTGTAGGTGCTCAGACTCAGGTTGCTCTCGATCGTCGCCAGCATCTGGCCGGCGCGAACCTGGTCTCCGACATTGGCGCGCAGTGAGCGGATCGGGCCTGGGAAGCGGGCGGTGACCTGCGCAACACGCCCCTCGACCGGGGTCAACAGGCCTTGCACCTCATGCTCGTCGGCGATCACGCCGGGGCCGACGGGCCGCGTCTGGATACCGGACTTTTCGGCAATTTCGGCAGGGATGACCGTGCTGGCGATTTCACCCGCTTCATGACCGTGTTCGTCGGCCTCGGTGCCGTGGTCGGCGGCCTCGTCAGCATGGGCGTCGTTTGCCGGCTGGCTAGGCTGGTCCGGCTCACCACTGCAAGCCGCCAGGCTCAAGGCCAGCGCCAATGCCGGGATCAGGTGGACAGGCTTCATGGGGTTGCTCCTTGGTTGTCTTGCGGGCCCGGGCCGGCGACGAATGCCTGGCCGGTCAGCCGCTGGATCTCGATCAGGGCGCGCTGGGCTTCCAGCGCAGCTGCCAGCTGTTGCTGCCGTGCGGCGGCGCGCTCCGCCTGCAGGCTCGACCACTCCAGATAACTGGCGGCGCCTGCGCGGTACGCGGTGGCGGCCGCTGCTTCGGCCTTGGCCAGACGTGGAAGCACGTCCTCACCCAGCCGCTGTGCTTCCAGGCGGGCCATCCCGAAGCGGCCATGCGCCTCAGCGAGGGTGGAGTAGAGCGACAGCCCCACGGCCTCCCGTTCGATTTCCAGCGCTGTCAACTCGGCGCGTGCGGCACGGATGCCCGGTTGTGCCCGGCGGGTGGTGCCCAGCGGGATCGAGACACTGCCGACCAAGCCGAAGTCATCGGCGTCCGCCATCCGTCGCACGCCCACCTGCCAGTCGAAGTCCGGGGTCGCTTCGCTGCGTGCCAGCTGCAGGCGTGCCTCGCCAATGCGCTGCTGATCGACGAACTGCGCGAGCTCGGGAGTGCGTTGCAACCAGTCGGCGAGTACCGCGAAGTCCGCGATCGGGGGCACGGCGAGCAGATCGCCCCCGAGGATCTCGAATGCGGGATTTCGCTCGCCCCACAGGGCCGCGAGATGCTGGCGGGCGGCCGCCTGACGTTGCCGGGCGCGAGCGCGATCCAGTTCCGACCGCGCGAGGGCGGCCTGGGCGGTGAGTACGACCGATTCCGGCGAAGCGCCGGCCTCGTGACGCCGGCGCGCCGCAGCAACGGTGCGTTCGCGCTGGTCGACGTCCAACTGCGCAAGCTCGCCTTCGCGTTGCGCACCGACGACCGCCAGGTAGCGGCGGGCCACTTCGGCCAGGAGATCCAACCGCTGCGCCTCGCGCTCGATGGCCAGCGCGTCGATCCGGCTTTGCGCGAGCGTGCGGCGGGCATCGAGCTTGCCGCCGCGCTCCAGCACGGAGGCGAGGCTCAGCGTGATCTCGGCGCCATCCAGGCCGCTGGCCGGGCCGGTACCGAGCACGTTCTCGACCTCGGCTCCAGCGACCAGCGCCGGGCGCAACGAGGAGCGATCCAGTTCGGCTTTCAGGGCCTCATGGCGGGCACCAAACAAGCGTAGATCGGGATGGGCGTCGGCAACGCGAAGGAAAGCGTCGTCCAGGGTGAGGGGGTCGGCGGCGTGCGTGGGGAATGCCACGGCACACACGGCGACGAACGCGGCCAGGGCCGCTGATCGCAAACGCATGGGGGTTGCTCCGATGAATCGAATTGACGGGAGTCGGCATCAGGCCGACGGCGCGGTCATCCGAAGATCGGAGGCTTGAATGGGCTCGGCAGACGCAAGGCGGCCGGGGGCGATGCTTTTTCGACCCCCATTCGACCGGCGACCGGTCGAGTAGAAAATGAATCCAGGACCGGCAACACGGCCGCGGCTGAACCACAGCAATGGGCGAAATCCAGTAACAGGTGCAACGTCTCCGATCCGTCTTGATCGTGCGCGTCCGCCGCGGCGAACTCCGCGCCCGGATCGTTGGCATGCGGGCCGTGGCTGTGCGCGCCCGACGGATCGTGCGCGAGCTCATGCATTTCGCCAGCGGCTGTCATCACCGGTTGGAATGCCAACCCCAACGCAAGCACACCCAGCACGACGACGCGCAGGAGCGGCAACAAGAAGCGGGGATGCAGGCGGGTCATGGCCGCGCAGGGTACCTGCGGATGATGGAGTTATACAATTCCGCTGAATGCGTCGAGAGGGCTACAGGGAAAAGGCGCGTTCCAGTTGTCGGCCATGGCACCGCTTGTACTTGTTTCCGCTGCCGCACTGGCACGGCTGGTGATCGCGCAGCCCCGACGACAGTGCGTGTCCAGGAACTGGTGCGCCTGCTGCAGCGGTTCGATTTCATGCGCGGGGACACTGACCTCGCCGGGAGCCGCCGGGATGCCCCGGCTCAGTCTCTTCCTGGGGGCTCTTGCCGTTGCATGGGCTGCTAGCCCTTCGATGGCAGACAGCAATACCCGGACTGCGCTCTACGAGGTCATGCGGTCGGGCTTGGCTGCCTGAGTGATCCGTGGGACGAAGTGGTGCGCGATGTTCCAACGAGACGTCCGCTTTGGGTCGAAAGGAGCCATCCGCCCTACCCCCGATAACCAGCCCTAATCCGCGCGCTCAGGCGAACACCCGCTTCGGGCAAGCAAACAGCCAACCTCGCTCAACGCAGGACGGCTGGCTAGGGGCTTGCTGTGCCCTTCTCATCGTGTGAACCTGATGCCTGCCAGCCTATGCGCGCTCCGCTTAGGATCGACCGGCGCGCAAGCGGTGCCGACCCGCGCCGGAACGACGACGCCTGCTGCGGGCGGTCGAGGTTCTGAGCGGACCTGCCGACTGCGCGACATGCGCCGGCTGGCCCGGCCCGCGGTCGCAGCGGACAATAGTCCCCATGAAACCCCATGACAGACTGGCCGAAGCCACGCCGGACCTGAGGAAGTACGCGTGGCTGGCGATCGTGACGGCGGTGCTGACGGTGCTGCTCAAGGGCAGTGCCTGGGCGATCACCGGCTCGGTGGGCCTGCTGTCGGACGCCGCCGAATCGATGGTCAACCTCGTGGCCGCCATCGTGGCCCTGGTCTCGCTGACCATCGCCGCCCAGCCGGCCGACGACGACCACCACTTCGGCCACAGCAAGGCGGAGTATTTCTCCGCCGCGCTGGAAGGGATCATGATCTTCGTCGCCGCGGCCTCGATCATCTACTTGGGCATCGATCGCCTGCTCAATCCGCGGCCACTGGGAGCGCTCGGCATCGGCCTCGCCATTTCGATCGTGGCCGCCGTCCTCAACGGTGTCGTCGGGCGGATCCTGATCCAGGTCGGCACCGAGCACCGCTCCATCACCCTGCGCGCCGACGGCAAGCATCTGATGGCCGACGTGTACACCTCGGTCGGGGTCGTGGTGGGCCTGGGGCTGGCGTGGCTGACGGGCTGGGACTGGCTGGATCCGGTGATCGCGATCCTGGTGGGCGTCAACATTCTGGTTGTCGGCTACCGGCTGATGTCCGAATCCGCCTCCGGCCTGATGGACGCGACCCTGTCCCCCGAGGACAACGCCCGGATCCAGGCCATCCTGGACGCGCACGCCGAACCGGGCCGGATCGAGTTCCACGCCGTGCGGACCCGCGAATCGGGGGCCCGCCAGTTCATGGAGATGCACATGCTGGTGCCCGGCGACTGGACCGTCTTGCGCGGGCATGACGCCATGGAAGACCTGGTGGAGAAGATCGTGGCGGAGTTCCCGGCCATGCGCGTGACCGGGCACCTGGAACCGGTCTCCGATCCCCGCAGCTACGAAGACATGGCCCTGTAGCCGAAAAGCGGGAGGCGACGTTGGGTCAGGCAGGCGACGAAGACCCGCGGCTCGATCCCCCGTGCGTTGTCACTGTATTCATCCGGAGTTTATATCCGCACGTATACTAGGGCGCATGCCTTTCCGCGCGCTCCTGATGCGGTTGTTCCTGGTCGTTGCCTTGCTCGCCAACGGTCCGGGCATCGCTGGCGCGTCCATGCACATGGAGCACGTGCGCGACTCCGCCGGTGACGTCACCTCGGCACCGACAGCAGCCGAGGCCATGGCGGCCTGCCATGGAGGAGCAGCGGCTGCTACGGGGGCCAATGAACACCATCACCCCCAGGCCACTGACGAGGCCGGAGCGGTATCGCCGTGGGACGACTGCTGTGAGGCGGGTAATTGCTGCCCCTGTATGCACCATTGCGCAGCGGCGCTCGCCGGGTCGGCACTCGCCGATTTCACCATCCGGTACCGGCGCACCGCCGAACCGTTCCTGTCGGTGCACGCGTCCGCGGCCCTGACCAATCTCTTCCGACCTCCGATCGGCTAAGTGTCCCTGCGCGCCTTCCGAGGCGCTGATGGATCCTGTCCGCTGCTCCGCACTGACAGGGTAACGCTCGTCCCGCGAGCCTTCGACCTTTCCCGGAGTTCCCATGTCATCCGATTCTTTCGGCCGTGCCGAGGGGCTGTCTGCCCCGTCGCGCCGCCGCTTCGTCCAGGGCCTTGCTGTTGGCGGGGCCGTCGCAACCTTGGGCCTGTGGCCCCGTTCCAGCTGGGCCGTCAAGGCCGAGGGCCTGCCCAACGTGCTCTCGGGCACCGAATTCGACCTGACCATCGGCGAGACGCCGATGAACTTCACCGGCGCCACGCGCCCCGCGATCACAGTCAACGGATCGATTCCCGCACCCTTGCTGCGCTGGCGGGAAGGCACCACCGTCAACCTGCGGGTCCGCAATGCCCTGCCCCGCGGCTCGATCCATGGCG
The DNA here is from genome assembly GCF_021191595.1 of Alterluteimonas muca. Taxonomy (NCBI): domain Bacteria; kingdom Pseudomonadati; phylum Pseudomonadota; class Gammaproteobacteria; order Lysobacterales; family Lysobacteraceae; genus Alterluteimonas; species Alterluteimonas muca. The sequence continues at coordinate 11,339 of NZ_JAIWPS010000017.1, read as the reverse complement.
AGCAGGCGTCGATCCACTGGCACGGCATCCTGCTGCCGGCCGACATGGACGGCGTGCCGGGACTCAGCTTCGACGGCATCGACCGCGGCGAGACTTACCAGTACCGCTTCAACGTCGTACAGGGCGGCACCTACTGGTACCACAGCCACTCCGGTTTCCAGGAGCAGGCCGGTCTCTACGGGCCGCTGGTGATCGAGCCACTCGAGCCCGAGCCCTTCGCCTATGACCGCGATTACGTGGTCATGCTCAGCGACTGGACCGACCTGGATCCGCAGCGTCTGTTCGCCCGGCTCAAGAAGCGGTCGGATTTCGACAACTTCTCCAAGCAGACCGTGGGCGACTTCTTCGCCGACGTGAAACAGCACGGCCTGGCCGCCACGGTCGAAGATCGCAAGATGTGGGGCCAGATGCGGATGACACCGACCGACCTGTCGGACGTCAACGGCAACACCTACACCTACCTGTTGAACGGCACGACCTCGCTCGGCAACTGGACCGGACTGTTCCGGTCCGGCGAGAAGGTACGCCTGCGCTTCATCAACGGGTCCGCGATGACCTACTTCGACGTGCGCATCCCGGGCCTGAAGATGACCGTGGTCGCAGCCGATGGCCAGTACGTGCATCCGGTCACGGTCGACGAATTCCGCATCGCCACCGCCGAGACCTTCGACGTCATTGTCGAACCGACCGGGCAGGATGCGTTCACCATCTTTGCCCAGGACAGTGGCCGTACCGGCTACATCAGCGGCACGCTCGCCGTCAGGCAAGGGCTGCGGGCTCCCGTGCCCAACGTCGATCCCAAGCCGATTCTCACCATGGACGACATGGGCCACGGCGGAATGGGTGGCGGCGGCCATGACATGTCTTCGATGTCTCACAGCGCAATGGCCGGTGGTGCAACCGGCGGCATGGATCACAGCGGTCACGACATGTCGGCGATGGCTGGAGGCGCAATGGCCGGCGGAAGCATGGCCGGCATGGATCATGGCACCGGCGGGAGCATGGCCGGGATGGACCACGGTGCCGGCGGGATGCAGGAGCATCCAGCCACCGAAACCGGCAACCCGCTGGTCGACATGCAGACGATGGCCCCTGTGCCGAGACTCGATGATCCGGGCATTGGCTTACGCGACAACGGCCGACGCGTACTGACCTACTCCGATCTGCGCAGCACGTTCCCCGACCCCGACGGGCGCGCGCCCGGCCGCACGGTCGAGCTGCACCTGACCGGTCACATGGAGCGTTTCGCCTGGTCGTTCAACGGAGTGAAGTTCGCTGATGCCGAACCGCTGCGCCTGAACTACGGCGAGCGCATGCGGATCGTGCTGGTCAACGACACGATGATGTCGCACCCGATCCACCTCCACGGCCTGTGGAGCGACCTCGAGGACGAGTCCGGCAACTTCATGGTGCGCAAGCACACCATCGACATGCCGCCTGGTACGAAGCGGGCCTTTCGCGTGCGCGCCGACGCGCTGGGTCGCTGGGCGTTCCATTGCCACCTGCTTTACCACATGGAAGCCGGCATGTTCCGCGAAGTGCGGGTGGAGGAATGAGCGCCATGATCGGTTCCAGCCGCCATCCCCTGGCCATCGGCCTGGCCTCCGCACTGTGGCTTGCCGCTGGGTTCGCGCCCGCGTGGGCGCAGGAGACAGACCACGCCTCGCACCATCCGGAAGCGAAGCCGGCTCCAGCTGCGACACCATCGTCACCTGAGCCTGTTGACCCACACGCCGGCCACCAGCCGACTCCGACAGACACGATGTCCGATGATCACGGGGCCATGGACCACGGCTCCATGAAACATGGGGCCGCGGACACTGCCGGCAGCGATCACTCCACGATGGATCACTCCACGATGGATCACTCCACGATGGATCACTCCACGATGGATCACTCCACGATGGACCACTCGGGGATGGACCAATCCACGATGGACCACTCCGAGATGGATCACTCTGGCATGGACCACGCGTCGATGGGCCATCAGCCTGGTGCCAGCCAGGATCTTCCGGCGACCGCGGAGCCGCACGAGCCCATCCCTGTCCTCACCCCGGCCGATCGCGCCGCGGCATTCAAGAACCTCGACGACCACGTGATACACGGCGAATCGATCAACTCGTACTGGTCGCTTGACCGGCTCGAAGCGTGGGACGCGGATGAGGACGGCACCGGCATGGCTTGGGAAGCGAAAGCCTGGGTCGGCTCAGATTTGAACCGGCTTTGGCTCCGCAGCGAGGGCGAGCGTGCGGGCGGATCCACCGAGTCGGCGGATGTGGAAGTCCTGTACGGCCGGGCCATCGCCCGATGGTGGGATGCAGTCGCCGGTGTCCGACATGACTTCGGCTTTGGCGGCGGCCCGTCGCGCACTTATGCCGCGCTCGGCGTCATCGGCCTTGCCCCGTACAAGTTTGAAGTCGAAGCGACCGCGTACCTGGGCGAGTCCGGCCAGGTCGGGCTTGGGGCGGAAGCCGAATACGAAATGCTGTTCACCAACCGGCTGATCGGCCAGTGGCTCGTCGAGGGCGAAGCCTGGAGCAAGGACGATCCGGCGGTTGGAATCGGCAGCGGACTGAGCAAGGTCGAAGCCGGTTTCCGCCTGCGCTACGAGTTCCATCGGCAGTTCGCTCCCTATGTCGGCGTCGTCTGGGAGCGTGCCTACGGCGGAACGGCGGACCAGCGTCGCGCACGGTCCGGGGACGTCGACGACACCCGGGTCGTGGCCGGCGTCCGAATCTGGTTCTGATGGGAGAACACACATGCAACCAAAGACACGCAAGCGTGTTTGGTTGATCGGGGTTCCGCTGGTTCTCGTGGCGGGTACGGCGGGCTTCATCTGGGGCGGCGTGTACAACGTCGCCGCCGATGACATGCACACGAAGCCCGTGCATTTCCTGCTCGAAACCGCACGCGAGCGCTCCATCGTGTCACGTGCGGGACGGCTGGACGTGCCGTCGGGCCTAGACGATCGCACACGGATCGTCCAGGGCGCGGGCAACTATGCGGCGATGTGCGCTGGCTGCCACCTGGCCCCGTCGATGGCCGAAACCGAGTTGAGCCAGGGCCTGTATCCCACGCCGCCGGACCTCAGTAAACACAAGGTCGACGTGGCCAAAGCGTTCTGGGTGATCAAGCACGGGATCAAGGCCAGCGGCATGCCCGCCTGGGGCAAGAACATGAGCGACGAGTACATCTGGAACATGGCCGCGTTCCTGCAGGTGCTGCCCACGCTCGACGCGACTGCGTACAAGGAACTTGTCGACAGCAGCGAGGGCCATTCGCATGGCGGCGGCGAGACGCAAGGCCACCATGACGACGAAAAGGCCGAGGATCACCCTGCCCCATCCGAGCCGGGCAACAACTCCATGCCGCATGCGCACCCGCCGGGCGTGGACGACGATCACCACGGCCCGACACTCAGCGACACGGGCTTCGGGTTGGTGGACCACCGCCATCCCAACGGCAAGGTGGAGTCGCACCCTGCACCACACACGCCCGTGGCCGGTGACGGCCATGCACACACCCATTGATCTCCTTGGAGCCCGCGCAATGAACGCAACAGCAATCTCCTTCACCCTGGCGCTGGCACTGGCCGTCGTGTCCCCCGCAATGGCGCAGGCGACACCGTCGCACGCACATCGCCCCGCTGCCGCGCCATCTGCGGACGTCGACGTCCCAGCCACTGCAGAGGCCGCGGTCGCCGTGGCGGAACGGTTCAACACCGCCCTGTCCAGCGGCGACCTGGCCACGGTCGAAGCCCTGCTCGCTGCCGACGTTCTCATCCTCGAGTCCGGAGGTGCAGAACGCAGCCGCGAGGAATACATGGGCCATCACGCAGTCAGCGATGCGGCGTTCCTCAAGGGCGCCCATCGCCAGCTGCTCCGTCAGCGTGCACGAACCGCTGGCGAGTTCGCGTGGGTCGGAACCGAAAGCGAGCTGCACGCCCAGAAGGACGGCAAGCCACTGACCGTCCAGAGCACCGAAACGATGGTGCTGAAGCAGACCGCCGACGGCTGGCGGATCGTCCACATCCACTGGTCCTCGCGGACCAAGCGCTGAGTCGAGAGTTTGAAATGACTACGCTCAGATTGCACCGCCTGACTTTTGTGGTCCTTGCCGTGGCTGGTCTGGGTGCTTGCACCCAGGATGCTTCATCCGCGCAACCCACAACCTCGCCCTCCGCACAGGTTGTCGTCCAATCAGCCGACGCGACTCCAGCAGCCCTGCCACGCATGACCGTCCACAAGACCCCGACCTGCGGGTGCTGCGGTGCCTGGATCGACCACGTGCAGAAGGCGGGCTTCACCGTGGATGTGCACGACATGGATGACCTGGGGCCGCTCAAGGAGCGGCTGGGTGTCCCCTATGCAAAGGGCTCCTGCCACACGGCCGAGATCGGCGGATACGTCATCGAAGGCCACGTCCCGGCCGCGGACATCAAGCGTCTCCTCGAAGAAAAGCCGGACGCACGCGGCCTGGTCCTCCCAGGGATGCCGCTTGGTTCTCCCGGCATGGAGGTTCCGGAGGGGCGACAGCAGCCGTACACGGTCGAGCTGGTCCATCGCGACGGAACCACTGAACCGTTCGCACAGCACTGATCCGTCGCAGCAACAGGGGGCGGTGTTGCGGGCGCGCCGATTCTCGCCCGCAAGGAAGAAGGAGAACCACATGACTCACCATTCCGCCGCACACCGGTCCCAGGCCATGAACGAGTGCATCGACAACTGCACGCAGTGTCATGACATCTGCCTGGAGACCATCAACTACTGCCTGACCAAAGGAGGTGCCCACGCGACCCCAGAGCACATTGCACTACTTGCGACGTGTGCCGATATCTGCGCAACCAGTGCCGACGCGATGCTGCGCGGTGCCAGCGCTCACGACGTGGTTTGCGGTGCCTGCGCGGAGATCTGCCGCCAGTGCGCCGATGCATGCGACGCCATGAACGACCCGGAGATGGCGCGCTGCGCCGAAGTTTGTCGCCGTTGCGCGGAAAGCTGCAGCGCCATGACGGCTTGACGCGTCGAGGATCCCGCCTGAGCGGCGGGATCCTCATCTCAAATATCAAAAGCCGACCAACCGTGGTTTCGGTGACAGCCCGACACCTAACGCTTGTCGGATCCAACACAGCACGGCGCCGAACGGGGCTTTGCATCACATTCGCAATGAGGATTTATCCCTATGAAATCGTCAAACGTCATCCGCTCGTTCGCGCTCGTCATCGCACTGGCAGCAGGACAGTTTTCGCTGCAGGTCGCGCACGCCCACGCCGCGCTGCAGCAGTCAACACCGGCCGCAGATGCGGTGGTGGCTTCGCCAAGCCAGATCGATCTCGTCTTCAACGAAACGCTGATTCCGCGAGCGTCGCGGCTCAAGCTGGTCATGAAGCACGGCAGCTCCACCATGCCGATCGAGAATTTCACGACCGAGATCGTCAACAACGGCAAGACCCTGCGTGCCAAGTTGCCCCAGCCGCTGGCTCCAGGCGTCTATACGGTGGAATACCGCGCCGTCGGTGGTGACAATCACCCCATGCCGGGCAGCTTCAGCTTCACGGTGCGCTGAGGAGTCGCGAATGTTCGACCTGTCGGCTTACGCACTGAGATTCCTGGAGTACCTGGTTCTCATGCTTCTTTTCGGCGTCCCACTGTTCGGTTGGTACGGTTTGCGTCGACCGGCACTCGCCCACGCCCTGGCCGGGTGGCCATTCATGGGCGTTCTGTTGGTGAGTGCCGCCGTCGGTCTCGTGCTCACCGGGGCCGATGTCGTCTTCAAGACCGCGGGCATCATGGGAATGCCGATTGCCGACGTTGATCGCGAATCGCTCGGCTGGTATCTGTTTGATACGTCCGCAGGCCGCGCAGCCATGGCGAGAGGCGCGCTGCTGATCGCCATGGTGTTTGTACTCGGATGGCATCGTCGTCGCGGGAAGGTGGAGGCCGCCTTCCCGTTCGCGGCGACGCTGGCGGGCGGCGCCCTCGCCTCGCTGGCATGGAACGGCCACGCCGCCGCTGGCGAGGGCGTGGCAGGCGCGGTCCGGCTCTCTGCGGGCCTCGTCCATCTTCTCGCTGCAGGCGGCTGGATCGCAGCGGTCCTGATGTTCCTGGGAATGCTCCTGCGCGGCAAGGGCGCTGCGGGCAACGGGCGTCTGCGATCAACGCATGACTTCCTGCGTGGATTCTCGACGCTTGGAACGATTTTCGTTGCTGCGCTCATTGTGTCCGGCATCGCGCATTACGGTGATCTCACCGCGTGGTCATTGTCGACGCTGGTCCAGAGCACCTACGGAAACCTGTTGCTGTTCAAACTTGCCCTGTTCGGCGGAATGCTGGGCCTGGGAGCAATGCACCGATGGACGCTGGTGCCGCGCCTTGAACGGGCGCTGGCCGGCGGAGATCCCTCGCAGGAGGTGCGAGCCTTGCGGCAGAGCGTTGCGGCCGAGGCTGCGCTGGCGATCCTGATCCTCATTGTCGTTTCAGTGCTCGGGACGCTCAGCCCCGCTTGACCATACCTTTCAACGACACACACGCTGGCAGGCCTAACTGGTGCCGCCTGTACGTCTCCGACGCACCCGAGAACCAGGTGCGACCGCACACGTTGCCGTAACTGTCGCGGTGCAACGCTTTCCAGGATGGTTGACGTCGGGTGGGACACTGTTCCGGAAACACTAGGAGAAGCAACATGGCACACGCTGTTAAAGGGACAGATCACAAGCACGCCGAGGGCAGCGGGCGTCCCTATCTGCTGTTCTGGATCAACATGGTGCTCGGTCTCGCGGTGATGTACATCGTCATGTTTTCGATGATCGATGGTGTCCGCGACTTCCGGAACAACCTGAACATGTTCTACATGGCACTGACCATGTGGGCTCCGATGGGGATCTTCATGCTCGCCACAATGCCTGGCATGTTCCCCAAGAAGGGCCTGAACATGGCGCTTTACGCAATCTTCGCCGCAGTGACGCTCGGCTCGTTCGGCGCCACGCGCGCGCAGGTGCTTGTAGATGACCGTCAGTTCATCGACTCGATGATCCCCCATCACTCAGGTGCGATCCTCATGTGCCGGGAAGCCAGACTGCGTGACGCCGAACTGCTCGCGCTGTGTGACGACATCACCAAAGCGCAGCGCTCCGAGATCGACCAGATGGAGAGCATCAGATCCCGTCTCGACTAGGCCGAGGATCTGCCTCCATCTGCTGCCCGGTGTCCGAGAAAAATGCCGCCCGGCCTCGCTCCAGAACTCGCCAAACTCCGGCGCCGAGACCGGCAGCCGCATGATGGCACTCGACAATGTGCCGCCGGCGCTGTCCAACTTCGAAACGCGCGGTCCATGACGTTGATCACCGGAGCCGGTTTCGGTCGACCGATCGTCTTACAGACAGCGGTCCAGAGGCCAGCGAGCTGATTCAACAGCCGCAATCGCCATCCGCACGATGGCAGTGCATGAGCTGGCTGCGCGGTAGCGACCTGCCGAGCTGCCGGGCCTTGACCTTGCCATCGTGGGAATCTTTAAGCTGGGCTTCCCGCGCATATTCCAGGGATAGTTCCATGACTTTCGTCGCCACCCGACCGGTCGCCAATCCACCCAGCTCCGCCGTCTCCCGCCTGAGCCTGCCAGTCGAGGGCATGACCTGTGCCTCCTGCGTTGGCCGCGTCGAGCGGGCGCTGAACGCGGTCCCCGGAGTGCAGGCGGCCGCGGTCAATCTCGCCACCGAACGTGCCGACCTCACCTTCTTTGGCCTGGCCGATCCACGGGCTGCGGTTCGCGCCATCGAGAGTGCCGGCTACACGGTGCGCGAAGAGACCACCGAGCTCGCGATCGAGGACATGACCTGCGCGTCGTGCGTGGGCCGGGTCGAAAAGGCGCTCGCACAGATCCCGGGCGTGCTCGAAGCCAACGTCAACCTGGCGACCGAGCGCGCGCGGGTGCGCCACCTTGCCGGGGTCGTTTCCACGGCGGACCTTGAAGCGGCGGTCGAACAGGCGGGTTACAAGTCCCGCCGCTTGTCCGTCGATACGGCAAGTGCAGGCGATCATGACGCCGAGCGTCGTGAGAGCGAGGCACGGGGGCTGCGGCGGGCTTTGACCATTGCCGCCGTCCTCACCTTGCCAGTCTTCATCCTCGAGATGGGGTCCCACCTGATTCCCGCCATGCATCATTGGGTGATGGGGGTCCTGGGTCAGCAGACGAACTGGTATATCCAGTTCGCGCTCGCCACCCTCGTGCTGTTTGGTCCGGGGCTACGCTTCTTCCGCAAGGGCGTACCAGCGTTGCTGCGCGCTGCCCCCGACATGAATTCACTGGTCGCGGTTGGCACGGCGGCCGCGTACGGCTATTCAGTCGTCGCGACCTTCGTCCCCGACGTGCTGCCCCCGGGCACCGCCAACGTCTATTTCGAGGCCGCCGTGGTCATCGTGACCCTGATCCTGCTCGGGCGCTCGCTGGAGGCGCGCGCCAAGGGGCGAACCTCACAGGCGATCAAGCGCTTGGTCGGACTCCAGGCCAAGACCGCGCGCGTCGAGCGCAACGGCGATACGGTCGAAATTCCGCTCGATCAGGTGGCGACCGGTGACGTCGTGCTGGTTCGTCCGGGCGAGAAGATTCCGGTGGACGGCGAGGTCGTCGAGGGCGCCTCCTATGTCGACGAGAGCATGATCACCGGCGAGCCGGTCCCCGTATCGAAGGGGGTGGGCGCCGATGTCGTCGGAGGCACGATCAACAAGACCGGCGCTTTCAGTTTCCGCGTGACGAGGATCGGCGCGAACACGGTGCTCGCGCAGATCATCCGCCTGGTCGAGGAAGCGCAGGGTTCCAAGCTGCCGATCCAGGCGCTGGTCGACAAGGTCACCATGTGGTTCGTCCCGGCAGTGATGGCCGGGGCCGCGCTGACCTTCCTTGTTTGGCTGGCCTTCGGACCGGAGCCCGCGCTGTCCTTCGCGCTCGTCAATGCGGTCGCGGTGCTCATCATCGCCTGTCCCTGTGCCATGGGGCTGGCCACGCCGACCTCGATCATGGTCGGGACGGGCCGCGCGGCCGAGCTCGGCGTTCTCTTCCGCAAGGGCGAGGCCTTGCAGGCGCTGCGCGATGTGAGTGTCATCGCGCTCGACAAGACCGGCACGCTGACCAAGGGGCGCCCGGAGCTGACCGACCTGGTGCCTGCCGAAGGCTTCGAATACAACGAAGTCCTGGCGTTTGTCGCCGCGGTCGAGACCCGCTCCGAGCACCCGATCGCAGAAGCGATCGTCGACGCCTCCAAGCAGCGGGACATCACGCTCGCACCCGTCGGGGGCTTCGAGGCCACGCCGGGTTTCGGCGTGTCGGCCAAGGTCGCCGGTCGCACCGTCGCCGTCGGCGCGGACCGATTCATGACGCAGATCGGTATCGATGTGTCGGACTTCCTGCCTGTCGCCCAGCGTCTCGGCGACCAAGGCAAGAGTCCGCTCTATGCCGCGATCGACGGCCGGCTGGCGGCGGTGATCGCGGTGGCCGACCCGATCAGGGAGACCACGCCCGAGGCGATCAAGGCGTTGCATGCGCTGGGACTCAAGGTCGCGATGATCACCGGCGACAATGCCGCGACGGCCGCGGCGATCGCCAGGCAGCTCGGCATCGATGAAGTCGCGGCCGAGGTCTTGCCCGACGGCAAGGTCGCGGCGCTGAAGAAGTTCCGGACCAATGGCGCGCGGGTCGCCTTCGTGGGCGACGGCATCAACGACGCGCCGGCGCTGGCCGAAGCGGACGTCGGGCTCGCCATCGGCACGGGAACCGATGTGGCGATCGAGGCCGCCGACGTGGTGCTGATGTCGGGCGACCTGCGCGGCGTGACGAATGCCATCGCGCTCAGCCGAGCGACGATCCGCAACATCAAGCAGAACCTGTTCTGGGCTTTTGCCTATAACGCCCTGCTGATCCCGGTCGCGGCGGGTGCGCTTTACCCGGTGAACGGCATGTTGCTTTCGCCGATCTTCGCTGCGGCCGCGATGGCCCTCTCCAGTGTCTTCGTGCTCGGCAACGCGCTCCGGCTCAAGCGCTTCCAGGCTCCCATAACGATCGAAACCCGTACGGGGATGCCCCAGAGCGGGGCGGCATTGCCCAATCCGCGCCAGGCAATCGAACATTGATCCCAAGACACGGTGCCGCCTGACTGAACACCAAGACAGGATCGATGTGGCGGACGCCGGCCTAGCGTGTCGAACCAAGCATCCTTGGGTGACCAGGAAAAGAGAATGATGAATATCGGTGAAGCAGCCAAGTTTTCAGGCGTGTCGGCGAAGATGATCCGCTACTACGAACAGATCGGCTTGATCCCCAAAGCTGCGCGCTCTGAGGCCGGCTACCGACACTACAGCACGCCTGACGCTTATAGCCTTCGCTTTATCCGTCGCGCACGAGACCTTGGCTTCTCTGTCGAACAGATCGCAGAACTGCTGGTCTTGTGGCGCGACCGTGACCGCGCAAGCGCCGACGTCAAGGCGATGGCGCTTTCCCATGCCGCCGGACTGAAGACGAGAATCGCCGAGCTGCAGGCGATGGTGCAAACGCTCGAGCATCTGGCCGACCACTGCCACGGGGATGACCGACCGGAATGCCCGATCCTTGCGGATCTGGCCGAGCCAACAGCGGCGGAGTCGCGTTCGCAGGGTCCACATAGGACGCCTCGGTTTGGGGCCGACACGCCCGCCTCCTCGCGTAACCGCGGCGTCAGATGACTCATTCGTGGTCGGACGTGCATTCGCAAGAGTTCTCGGCGCCGTTGTCGGCCAGCCGTGAGCAGCTTGCAAACATTCTGCTGATAGCCGATTGACCTTGCCACGCTGTCAAACCCCATATTGATCCGACACCACAGTCGATCAGGAGATCAAGATGCTTCGTTTCCACATTCCAAACATGACATGCGGCGGCTGCGCCAAGTCCGTCAAGAAGGCACTGCTCAGTGTGGACCCCCAAGCCCGCATCGAAACCGACCCACCGACGCGTCAGGTGAGGGTCGATAGCGACATGGACGGGGGCGCGTTCCTCTCAGCGCTCAGTGAGGCTGGGTACCCGGACGAGCGATCAGCCTGAAGCTGGTTCCGGCCGCCGCCGGCGCGCGCTACTCGCGCTCGGGGATCCCGCTGAGCCCGATGGTTGCGGCGCTCGCCATGAGACTGAGCTAGGTGTCGGTTGTGGCCCGCGCGCTTCGCCTGGCCGGGTCGGCTCCGGTTTCGGCGACTGGACCGCCCAGCCTTTTGCAGACACCCGCAGGCCATAATTCATGGCTACAGCAGAGGTGTTCATGAGCAGCAAGCGATACACGGATGAGTTCAGGGCGGAGGCGGTGAAGCAGGTGCTCGAGCGGG
>NZ_JAIWPS010000016.1:0-33749 GCF_021191595.1 Alterluteimonas muca | reverse complement strand
CATCCGGCCGCCGGCCATCCATGGCCGGCTCTGGACATCCCCCTGCGTCCGCGGCGGGCCCGACCTGTCGTCGCGTCGGGACGAAGAGCAACAGCGAAGAACCTCGAAGAACGTCGAAGAACGTCGAAGAACGTCAGGCCGCCGCACTGAGGTCGAGCACGCGCAGTTCCGCGCCGTTGGGGTCGCCATCGGGGTCGGGTAGGCGGCAGTGCACCGGCTGCATCTGCGGGATCGTCAACCGACGACTTCGGCTGAGGTGTCGTCCATCTCCATCCGCAGTTGTTGGCGGCACGAGCATGGGCGGTTACAACCGGAACCGGCCGCTGGGCCGGCTGCCGCCCGTGCCACGGCATCATCAGCGGCACCGCTGCTGCCCTCCATACCGAAGCCGACGAGCGTCGGAGCCCGTCGCGTGCACCGCGGGGTGTGCTCCCAGCCGGCCATGGATGGCCGGCGGCCGGCCGGGGTAGCGGGACGCGGACTCCGGCCCGGGGGAGCACACCCCGCGGTGCACGCGACGGGCAGCGCGCAACATCAACGAAGCCGGCCACGGGCGCCCGGATAGTCCGGCTGTCCCCCATCACGACCGGAGGTGGAGAGGAACCGGGTCTGTCGCCGACGAACGCGGTATCGGCCCGGAGAAATACCCGCCAGGACACCACCACGCGACTGTTCGCCTCCACCGATGCCACCGCCGGATGCACAGCGCTTTATTGAGGCCCATCGACGGCTACGTTCCGCAGACGCGATCGCAGCGTCCCCGCACACCATGCAATCGCGTCATGGGGCGCCAGTATCATGCGGCGCACATGACCGCCTCCTTCCTGATCCTCGAGACCGGACGTCCGATCGCGTCCATGCGCCGCCACGGCGGCTTCGACCACTGGATCCGCGTGGCCGCCGGCCTGCGTGCCAGTGCGGTGGACACCGTGGATGCGCAATCCGGTGCCACCCTGCCCAATCCTGCCGATCGCATCGGCGTGATCGTCACCGGCTCCGGCGCGATGGTCAGCGACCGCGAACCGTGGAGCGAACGCGCCGCGCAGTGGTTGAAGGACGCAGTGGACTCGGGCGTGCCGGTGTTCGGCATCTGCTACGGCCACCAGCTGCTGGCGCATGCGCTGGGCGGCGAGGTCACCGACAACCCGGCAGGCCGCGGCATGGGCACGGTGCAGGTGAAAACCACCGGAGGCGCCGCCACGGATCCGCTGTTCTCCGGCCTGCCGTCGCCGTTCGCCGCGCAGGCGACCCACCTGCAGAGCGTGCGTCGCCTGCCCGAGGGTGCGCAGTGCCTGGCCACCGCTGCGCACGACCCGAACTACGCCTTCCGCTTCGGCGACCAGGCCTGGGGCGTGCAGTTCCATCCGGAATTCTCCGCCATGCACATGCGCGGCTACATCCGCGCGCGTGCCGACGCACTGTGCGCGGAAGGCACCGATCCGGTTGCGCTGGCGCAGTCGGTCTCGGCCGCGCCGCATGCGCGCGAAGTGCTGCGTCGGTTCGTGCGCCACGCGTACACTGTGCGCGGTCGTGCCGGCACGGTGCCAGGCGGACGATAGGGAGCAACAGGCGATGAGTGACGTGCGCAAGGTGTCCGCAGGGGCCGGCGCGGAATGGCTGCTGGGTGGCTTCGGGCTTCTGCGCAAGGCGCCGGCCGGGCTGCTGGCAACCGGCGCCGTGCTCGGGCTGGTGACCGGGCTGCCGCTGCTGCTGGCGGAGGCCGCGCCCGGCATGTTCCTGGGCCTGCAGGCGCTGATCATGCTGCTCACGCCAGTGCTGCTGGGCGGGTTCGTGTTCGCCATGCACCAGGTCGACCGCGATGGCGCCGCGTCGCCCGCGCACCTGCTGGAAGGTTTCCGCAACGGCCGCACGCTGCCGCTGATGGCACAGCTGGTGCCGCAGATCGCGTTCGGCGTCGCCGCGGTGCTGCTGCTGGTGCTGATGGTCGGCGTTGACCAGCTGCAGACACTGGCGGCGGCGATGGAAGCCGCGCAGGGCCAGGCCAATCCCGACCCCGAGGTATTCGCCGGCCTGCCGGCCGGGCGCCTGCTGCTGTGGATGCTGCTGGTGATCGCGCTGGTGATCGCGGTGTACTTCTACACCTTCGTGGCCTCGCCGCAGATCATGCTCGAGGGCCGCCCCGCGTTCGCGGCGATGGCGCGCAGCTTCCGCGCCTGCCTGCGCAACCTGCCGGCGATGCTGGTGTTCATCCTGCTGACGCTCGTGGTGGCGGTGCTGATGAGCGTGGCCGCGCAGGTCGTCGGCGCCCTGTTCGGGCTGGTCGGCGGCGTGCTGGTCGGCGCACTGATCGGGCAGATCGCGCTGATGGCGGTGCTGATGCCGGTGGTGATCGGCTCGATCTACACGGCCTGGTCGCAGATGCTGGCGCCGGGTGCCGGTGGCGCCATCGACCGCAGCACCGCGAGTTCCGGCATCGAACTCTGATTGCATGCGGCGGCCGCAGTGCCGCCGTGCGTCAACCCAGCGCGCGGACCAGCGCCGCATCGACCCGCGCCTGCAGCGCGACGATCAATATGGCCAGTGCGGCGCAGACGAGCGCCGCCTGCAGCCACAGCCAGGCCTGTGCCCAGCGCGGCAGCGCCGCATCCGTCCCTGTCACCACGCGCAGCCCGGCAATGCGGTCATGCATCGCCTGGTGGCGCGGCGGCAGCACCGCCATCAGGTGGCCGAGGTTGAGGCTCAGCCACGACAGCAGGCCGGCGGCCTGCCGCAGTGCGTGGCGGCGGCAACGCACCGGACCGACGCGCTGCGCATCGACCACCCGCAATCGCAGTGCGCGCTTGCCGGGCGTCGCTGCATGCCGGCATTCGAAGGCGCTGGCGTAGAGCCAGAACAGCGGCACAAACGCGGCAAGCGGTAGCAGCAGCACGCTGCCAAGCGCCGAGGCGAGCTGGCTGACGGCGACGCGGATGGCGTCATCCGCCAGCAGCTGTGCCGGCGTCGGCAGGCCGGGCAGCGCGGCGAGCATCGGCTGCAGCATCGCGTCGAGCAGGGCCGCGAGCGCCGTGTCCAGCACGCCTACGCGCGCAGCCAGCGGCGTGGCGACCAGCGCCAGTGAAACCGCCGCCACCAGCGACGCATCCAGCGACCATGCGGCCCAGCGATGCAGCAGCGGCGCCGGGTGCGCAGGAACGGCAGTGGCGGGTATCGGCGCGGGCATCGGTGGCCGCGCGGCGGTCACGATTCCTCGGCGGCGCGCCCGTCGGCCGGCACCAGCATGCGCGCGGCGATCAGCCCTGCCTCGTAGAGCAGGCACATCGGGATCGCCAGCATCAGCTGCGAGACCACGTCCGGCGGGGTGACCACGGCGGCGATCACGAACACGCCGACGATGGCGTAGCCGCGGGACTCGCGCAGCTGGTTGGGCGTGACCCAGCCCATCAGCACCAGGATCACCATCGCCACCGGCAGCTCGAAGCTGAGGCCGAAGGCGAGGAAGATCACCAGCACGAAATTCAGGTAGGCGTGGATGTCGGTCATCATCGCCACCCCGTCGGGGGTGACCGCGGTGAGGAAGCCGAACACCACCGGCAGCACCAGGAAGAACGCGAACGCGCAGCCGGCATAGAACAGCAGCAGTGCGGAGGCCAGCAGCGGCATCGCCAGGCGCTTCTCGCGTCGGTACAGCCCGGGCGCGACGAAGGCCCACAGCTGGTACAGCAGCCACGGCATGGTGGTGATCAGGGCGACGAAGAACGCGAGTTTCAACGGCGCGAAGAACGGTGATGCGACTTCCACCGCGATCAGGGTCGCGCCTTCCGGCAGCTTGTCGAGCAGCGGCTGCGCCAGCCAGGCATACAGCCGGTTGGCGAACGGCAGCAGGCAGACGAACACCAGCATCAGGCCGGCGATCGCGCGCAGCAGCCGCGAGCGCAGCTCGATCAGGTGATCGAGCAGGCTGGCGTCGGCCGAGGACTCAGCGTCGTTGGCCATCGGATCCGGTCGCTTCGCTGGGGTGAGTGGACGGCTCGGCCACGGTGCCGCTGGCGCTGTCCACGGCCGTCGCGACCGTGGGCGATGCCACGTCGGGTGCCGTCGATGCGGTGCCGGCGTCGGGGGGCGCCGCGACGTGCGTGGTCGTGCCCGGGGTCAGGCCGTCGCGCAGCTCCTGCGCTTCGCGGCGCACCGCGGCTTCGGCGCCGCGCATGTCGCGGTCGGCGTCGCGCATCGCGCTGCGTGCCTGGTCGAGGTTGCGCTTGAGCTCCTCGGCGGCCAGCTCGCGCTCGAACTCGGAACGCACCGACTGCCACTGGCCGCGCGCACGGCGCACCCACAGGCCGGTGAAACGCGCGGCGCGCGGCAGCCGCTCGGGCCCCAGTACCACCAGGGCGATGACGGCGATCACCAGGATTTCGGCGAAGCTGAGGTCGAACATGGGGCGGCGCGACGCGCGCGGTCAGCGTGCGGCGTCGTCCCGGTCGCGCTTGCGGTCGCCGTCGGCGACGGTCTCCGTGCGACGCTGTTCGATGCGGGCCGACGGCGTGTCGTCGTCGCTCATGCCCTGCTTGAAGCCCTTGATGGCTTCGCCGAGATCCCGCCCGGCGCCGCGCAGCTTCTTGGTGCCGAACACCAGCAGCACGACGAGGGCGACGATGATCCAGTGCCAGATGCTGAAACTACCCATGACGCGCCTGCCTGATACGTATTGGGCTGCAGGATAGCGCAGCCATCGCATGGCTGCATTGCCGGTTGTGGGTGGCCGCGTTCAGCCGCGCGGCTACCAGGTGCCGTCGAGCGGTTCGGCGCGGATCTCGCTCTCGCCGACCGGCTCGAATGCGGACGGCGCGGGTTCCGTGCGGGCTGGATTCAACGGTTGCGGCTGTGCCTGCGTCGCGGCGTCCTGCACGGGCGCCGGCGCGGGCGCGCGCTGCGAGGCGACCTGGCCCGCACCTTCGGTGCCGCGATTGGCGCGGGCGATGGCCGTGGCTTCCTCGAGGCGGTCGCGGAAGTCCACCACCGGGCCCGCGGCGCGGTTGGGGGTGCGGTTCTCGAAGATCATCCGCGGCGTGGTGCCGCCGCCGTAGACGGCCTGGTTGGCCTGGTCGTCGATGCTGAGCACGGCGCCATCCAGCGCCACACCGGCGAACAGCCCGCGCGCGCGCGACCACGACCAGATCTCGGCCTTGAGCTGGCCGTCGGTGGCGGTGGCGGCGTTGCGGCCCATCGGCCCGGCGGCAACGCCGGCATCGGCGCCCAGGGTGATCTTGCCGTTGACGATGCTGTCGAGGCTGCGGTCGTTGCGGAACACCAGCACCACGTCGGCGGACTGCACGCCGGCCTGGAAGCCGATGCTGCCGCCGGTCAGGGTGACGAAAGCCGGTTGCGACCAGGTGCCGTCGGGGGACTTCACCGCCATCACGCCATGGCCGCGGCGGCCGCCGATCACCAGCCCGGCCTTGATGGTGTCGGGCACCACGACGATCGCGCGGGCCTCGTCGAGCAGCTTGTCGGGAATCGCGTTTTCCGGGATCGCCTGCACTTCGGTCAACACGCGCACCGCGTTGAGCGCGCGCTCGTCCTCGCGCTGGCCGGCATGGGCGGCCGTGGCCGCCAGCGACAGCGCGAGGGTGGCGGCAAGCAGCAGGCGGACGGGACGGCGGGACTGGGTCATCGGGAAGCTCCGGGTGCGTTGGCGGGCGGAACCGGGGTTCCGCGACACGTGAAGGTAGGATCGCAGAAATGAATCGGGTCTGAGGATTCCCGGGCTCCGCCGGAGCGGCCGATGCAACGTCCGCGGTATGGCCCTTCAATCGCTGTCCCGAGCGACCGCTGCGATCCGCCGCTGGAACGTCCGCCGTGGATGAAGCTGTCATCCTATGCGCATGTCGCAGCCAAGCTCCGCGTCCGCCACGACGCCACCGTCTTCCCGCGCCCACGACGCGGTCCTGCTGGTCAATCTCGGCACGCCGGAAGCGCCGACGCCCGATGCGGTGCGCCGCTACCTGCTCGAGTTCCTTTCGGACCGCCGGGTGGTGTCGCTGCCGCCGCTGCTGTGGCAGCCGATCCTGCGCGGTGCGGTGCTGCCCTTGCGCTGCAAGCGCGTCGCCGCGTTGTATGCCGACATCTGGATGGAAGGCGGCTCGCCGCTGCTGGTCCATACGCGCGGCCTTGCCGAACGCGTCGCCGAGCGCCTGCCCGGCATCCGGGTGGGGCATGCGATGCGTTACGGCACCCCGTCGCTGGCACGAGAACTCGAACGGCTCAAGGACGAGGGCGCGCGCCGGGTGCTGGTGTTGCCGCTGTATCCGCAGTACTCGACCACCACCACGGCTTCCGTCGACGACGTTGCACGACGTGCCGCGTTGCCGGTGCACGTCGTGCAGGACTACCACCTCGACCCGGGCTGGGTGGAAGCGGTCGCGGCTTCGATCCGCGCGGCCTGGCAGGTGCAGCCGCGCGGCGAGAAGCTGCTGTTCTCCTTCCACGGCATCCCGCAGCGGGTGGTGGATGCGGGCGATCCCTACGAGTTGCAGTGCCGCGCCAGCACCGTCGCCATCGCACGTGCGCTGGGGCTTGCCGACGACGGCATCATGCTGACGTTCCAGTCGCGTTTCGGCCGCGAGAAGTGGCTGCAGCCCTATACCGACGCCACGATGCGCGCGCTGGGCGACAGCGGGGTCAAGCACATCGATGTGGTGTGCCCGGGCTTCGCCGTCGACTGCCTGGAAACGCTGGAGGAGATCGCGCTGCAGAACGCCGAGCTGTTCCGCGAACATGGCGGCGAGACGTTGCGCTATATCCCCTGCCTCAATGCCGATCCGGGCCATGCCGATGCGCTTGCCGCGCTGGTGGCGCGCGAGCTCGACGGCTGGACGATGGACGCGCGCTGACCATGCGGGAATTCGAACTGCAGATCGCGGCCGGTTGCATCCGCGGCCTGCGCAATGGCGGCAACGGCCCGAAGGTGCTGGCCCTGCACGGCTGGCTCGACAACGCGGCGAGCTTCGTGCCGCTGGCGCCGTACCTGGGCGACATCGACCTGGTCGGCGTCGACCTGCCCGGTCACGGACGCAGCGACCACCTGCCGCCGGGCGTTGAATACACCTTCCCTGGGGCACTGCACAACGTGCTCGACATCGCCGATGCGCTGCGCTGGGAGCGCTTCGCCCTGCTCGGCCATTCGATGGGGGCGGGCATCGCCAGCCTGGTGGCAGCGGCATGCCCGCAGCGGGTGGAGCGGCTGGTGGCGATCGAGGCACTCGGCGCATTGCCGGAGACGGCCGAACGCACCACCGCGCGCCTGCGCGAGTCGGTGTCGGCGACGCGCGCGCTGCGCGGCAAGGCGCTGCGCGTGTTCGTCGATCCACAGCCCGCGGTGCGTGCACGCATGCATGCCAATGCGCTGTCGGAGCCGGTCGCGCGGCTGCTGGTCGAGCGCGGGCTGGCCGATGTCGAGGGCGGCCACACCTGGAGCAGCGACCCGCGCCTTACGGTGCCGACGATGGTGCGCATGACCGATGCGCAGGTGGACGATCTCGTCGCCGGCATCGAATGCCCCACCCGGGTGATCTACGCCGATCCGCCGCAGCCCTATCTGCCCGAGCCCGACCGCAGCCGCCGCGCGCGTCTCTTGCCGCAGGGCGACCTCATCGTGCTGCCGGGCGGCCATCACCTGCACATGGAAACCCCGCAGGCGGTAGCCGAAGCGATCGGGCGGTTCTTCCACGAGTGATAGCGTCCGGGGGCTGGATACGGCGGCCGGGCCATCGGGGCTGCCCTCTGTCCCGCTTGCGACGTCCTTCCCCGGGGGCCTACCGGGTGTTTCGCCGACCAGGGCTATCGGACGCCGACCCGGCGGAATACCGGCAGGCGCCCCACGCGGCTTTTTGCTCCCACGCATCCGCACTGACCTGGCCGGTTACTGCGGCAGGCCTACCGCGTCGCCACCCGCATGTCCTCGCGCAGCTGCAGTCGCAGCTGCACCGTGTCCGGCGGCACCGGGCGCAGCCACAGCACCGCCGCACGCGGGCCCTTCTCGAACGACAGCATCGCGCCGTCCGGGGCGCGTTGCAGCGCCAGCGTCTGCCGCCAGCCCAGGGCCTGCATGCCCGCGCGGGCATCGGCGAACAGCGTCGCCATGTCGCCATCGAGCTGCATGCCGACCACGCGGGTGCCATCGACATCCATCATGCTGCGCAGCTCGTAGCCCGGCGGCAGGTAGAGGTCGGTGGGGAAATCCTCGGGCAGCGTCAGCGGTTGCGGTGCCGGGGCGGCCAGCGACGCCGCGACCGGTACGGGTGCCGGTCCGGCGCCGTCGAGGCCACGCTGGCAGCCGGCGGCGGCCAGGCACAGGCAGATCGCAACGCTGCAGCTTCGACGCATGGCGGAGTCCGGAAGCACCTGCCTCCGAGAACGCCTTTGTCGGCCTCAGCCGGCCAGCAGCAGGTGCAGCGCGGTCTTGAGCCGGCGGCCCTCGGCGTGGAAATAGTCGCGCTCCTCGCGCCATGCCGGGAAGCGCGCTTCGACCTCGCGCCAGAACGCCTTGGAATGGTCGGCGTGGATCAGGTGGCAGAGCTCGTGCACCAGCACGTACTCGAACGCCTGCGGCCGGCCGAGCACCAGCGCGAGGTCGAGCGCGAGCACGCCGTTGGACGCGAGGGAGCCCCACTGCGACGACATCGGACGGATGCGGATGCGCGCCGGCACCGACGGCAGGCCGGGCAGGTAGCGTGGCAGCCAGCGGCCGACATCGGCACGCGCCTCGGTCTCGTAGAAGTCGCGCAGCGCACGGCGCAGCGTGGCCGCGGTGGCGCGCGCCGGCACGCTGAAGCGCAGCACGTCGCCGTCGGCGTCGATGCGTGCATAGCGGCTTTCGCACCAGGCCAGCGCCTGCATCGTGCCGCGCAACGGCAGGTGGGTGCTGGCATGCGCCACCAGCGGTTCGATGCCATCGCCGCGCTGGGCGTCGAGCTGCGCCACCAGCCAGGCGCGGTGCTCATGGAGGAAGCGTTCGCCGGCGAGATCACTCGCGGCAGGCGGCAGGGTCAGGCGCGCACCGCGTTCGGCCACCGACAGGCGCATGCGCTTGGCGCGCGGATCACGCACGCGCAGCACCTCGATCACCCGGCCGTCGTCGCAGGCGAGCGGGATCGTGTCGCGCTGCACCGGCGTGCGCGCGAGGCGGGGTCCGAGCAGACGGCGCAGGGACGGGGACATGGGTTCTTCCGGCAGGCGGCGCCCGTGGGCGCCGTCGGCGTTGGTCGTCAGGCCTCGGCGCGGCTGAACTTCAGCGCGGGCTCGAGCACGGCGAACAGGCGGCGGAATTCTCCGCTCATCAGCGCGAAGCGCGCGTCCAGTTCCGCGGCGATGTCGTCGGCCTCGGTGTGCTCGAGCTGGTCGACGGCACCATCGAGCAACTTGAACTTGCGCACCACCAGGTCGTCGCCGAGCACGAACGAGACATGGTCGTCGAGCACCAGCGCAAGCTTCGTCACCTGCTTGCCGGATTCGAGATGGCGGGCGATCTCGTCGGAGCTCAGGTCCTGGCGCTGGCACTTCACGATCGCGCCATTGTCGGCCGGATCCTTGAGCTCGCATTCCTCGCCCAGCGACAGCCCGTCGGGCAGCGCCTCGCCCGCGATCCAGCCGGTCAGCACCGAACGCGGCGCGATCTCGGCATTGAGCGGCAGTGCCGGAAAGCTGCCGAGCGCGCGGCGGATCTCCGAGACCACGTTCTCGCCGGTCTTGCGGCTGGAGGTGTCCACCGCGCACACGCCGAGCTTGAGGTCGACCAGTGCATCGGTACGCGACGGCTTCACGAACGCGCGCGGCAGCAGTTCATGGACGAGGTCGTCCTTGAGCTGCTTGCGGCGGCGGCCGCCGGGCTTGCGGCCTTCGCGCGCTTCGATCTCCTCGATCTTCTGCGCGAGCATGTCGTTGACCACGGCGCCGGGCAGCAGCCGGTCCTCGCCGCCGACGGTCAGCCACAGCGCATCGTCGCGGCGATGCGAGAGTGCTTCGGCGTCACGGCCGAACGGCGGCACGAACCCGCGGGTGGACAGTTCAAGCGGCCCGACCGGGCGCAGCGCGGCCTCGACCAGTCCGGCGTCGAGCGTGCCGATGTCGAGCGAGACCGGAAAACGGAACAGAGTGATATTGCGAAAGAACATCGGGAGGCATTACCGGAAGGAAGGGAGGGCGGTTTTGCGCGCGCCGGGCGGCAGCGGATCGGGTTACCGCGGACACGGCCGCGGACGGGTGTGGTGGACGGCCACCCGGGTCAGGCGCCGTCGTCGGCGTCGTCCATGCGCCCGGGGTCGGCCAGCCATGCGCGGGCATCGGTCGGCGCGGCGCGTCCTGCGCGTCCGAGTGAGAGGAAGTCGAACAGCGACGGGTCGGCCAGCTGCGACGGGCGGATGTCGCCCAGCGCCCGGGCGATGGTTTCGATGCGGCCGGGGAACTCGCGTTCCCACTCGCGCATCATCTTCTGCACCTGCTTGCGCTGCAGGTTCTCCTGCGAGCCGCACAGGTTGCAGGGGATGATCGGGAACTCCTTTGCCTGCGCATAGGCGGCGATGTCGTCCTCGCGCACATAGGCCAATGGGCGGATCACGACGTGGTGGCCGTCGTCCGACAGCAGCTTCGGCGGCATGCCGCTGAGCTTTGCGTGGAAGAACATGTTGAGGAAGAACGTGGCCACCATGTCGTCGCGGTGGTGGCCGAGCGCGATCTTCGTGTAGCCGTGCTCGGCCGCGTAGGTGTACAGCGCGCCACGGCGCAGCCGCGAGCACAAGGAGCACATCGTCTTGCCCTCCGGCACCACGCGCGACACCACCGAATAGGTGTCCTGCTCGATGATGTGGAAGTCCACGCCGATCGAACGCAGGTATTCCGGTAGCACGTGCTCCGGGAAGCCGGGCTGCTTCTGGTCGAGGTTGACCGCGGTGAGCGAGAACGACACCGGCGCCTTCTTCTGCAGCTGCAGCAGGATGTCGAGCAGGGTGTAGCTGTCCTTGCCGCCCGACAGGCACACCATCACCCGGTCGCCGTCCTCGATCATCGCGAAGTCGGCGATCGCACGGCCGACCTGGTGGCGCAGGCGCTTGGCAAGCCTGTTGGTTTCATGGCGTTGCGCACGTGGATCGCGTTCGCGGCGGCGCAGGACCGGTTCGGGCAGGGGCAGGACGGTGCTCATCGGATCGCTAGTGTACCGGCAGCGTCGGGCGCATCCGTGTTGGATCGATGCAGCGTCGATGTGCCGACGTTCACCACATGTCGTGTGCGTCCGCACGTGGACGCGGTGCACGCGCTGGTCCGATCGGACGTTGTCACGATGCCGGAGCGGGCCGTTTCCGGCCGTCCGCGGGCGGATGTATGCTCCGCGCATGGAGCCGCTGGATCCCGATCTGCCCGGCCGCCTGGCCATGTTGCGGCAGGAACACCGCGACCTGGACGTTGCGATCGCGCGCCTGCAGGCCGATATCGCCATGGACGAACTGGCGGTGAAGCGGATGAAGAAGCGCAAGCTGCGACTCAAGGACTGCATCGCCCGGATGGAATCGGCGCTGATCCCCGACGAGCCGGCCTGACGCGTTTACCGCAAGTGGCGCGCGGACCTATGATCCGCGCCGGCATGCATGCCCCGGATCGTCCGCCGGCAGGTGCCATGGGGGATCCGCATGTCATATCCAATGATCGGGCCGCGCGGCGTGCGCGCGGGCCTCGCGCTCGCCTTGGCGTTCGCCGCCACGCCCGCGCTGGCGCAGGACTTCACGCTCGGGGCCGGTTTCACCCCCGACCCGCAGGTCGGCTCGGGCGTGACCGGGGGCGACGGCAACGCCGCGCGCTTCGGCAATGGCTGCACCGGCAGCATCGGCGCCAGGCCCGACCACCGCATCCGCGTCACCAGTCCGGTCAACCTGCGCCTCACCGTGACCAGCGACACCGATTCCACGCTGGCGGTGATCGGTCCGTCAGGCGTGTTCTGCGATGACGATGGCGGCGACCTGCTCGACGCGCGCGTCGATGCGCGTCTCGACCCGGGCGATTACCAGGTGTTCGTCGGCCACTACGAGCGCCAGGGCCGCTACCGGCTGGAGCTTTCCGAACTCGTCGGCGGTGCCGGTCGTGGTGCCGACAAGGGCCGTTACGGCGACTTCGTCCTCGGCGCCGGCTTCATGCCCGATCCGCAGACCGCCAGCGGCCAGACCGGCGGCAGCGTGCAGGCCACGCACTACGGCGCGCACTGCAGCGGCGTCATCGACACCACGCCGGACCACACGCTGACGGTCACCTCGACGGTGTCGCTCGACATCCGCGTCGACAGCACCACCGATTCCTCGCTGGTGATCACCGGCCCGGGCAAGGTGCTGTGTGATGACGATGGCGGCGGCATGCTCGACGCCCGCGTCCGCGACACCTTCCGTCCCGGCGAGTACGGCATCTACATCGGCCACCTCGGCACCGCCGGCGAGTACACGGTGACGATCAGCGAAGCGGACTGAGCTGCTTAGCCCTTCCATCTGCCGGTGCGTGGCCGGCAGATGGATCGCGTCCGCGATGCGGTGGCGGCTTCAGGCAGGGACGGAGGGATCACTGTCCGGCCGCACCGCCGCCGGGCTGATCTTCTCGATCGTATGCCGCAGCTCGCGGCCGAGGATGACCTTGGCGTCGCGCGCCCACACGTCCAGGCGCTGGTCGAACACCAGCTTGCTGTTCTGGTCGAGCTTCACCAGGTCCAGCTCGCGCAGCTTCTGGATGAAGCCGCGGAACAGTGAGCGGTCGAAGAACTCCGGCGCCGCCGGTGCGTACAGCAGGCTCAGCCGCTGCGCGGCCTGCTGGCAGAGGTTCTCCAGTTCCGCCGCGCCCAGGGTGCCGGGGCCGTTCTTGGCCAGCACCGAGATCGCGATGTAGTAGCGCTCGAACGCCTGCTGCAGCGGATGGCCGAGTGCGCGCAGCCGGAACACCTCGTCGGTCTGCCCGGAGTTGCGCTGGTAGATGCCGCCCTCGTCCTCGCCGACGCGTTCGAGCAGCCCCTCGCGCACGAACACCTGGATGGTGAGCTCGAGGCGCTCCACGAAACCGTCGGCGTCCCAGGGCAGGAACAGCTCGGCCTGCAGGAACGGGTACAGCGAACGGCCCAGCCGCAGCAGCGTGTTGCCGCTCATGCGCCGGTTGTTGTGGAAGCACGAGGCGATCCAGCCGGATGCGGTGAACAGGTGCACCACGTTGTTGCGGAAGTACGACAGCAGCACCGCGGTCTCGTCGTCGACCCGCAGCACGTCGCCCAGCGGGTGCGAGATGCGCTGCAGCACGCCGATCTCCTCGCCATGCGCGACGATTTCCGCCGGCGTGTGCGGCGTCACCGTGACCAGGTCGCTGTAGGGCACGTCGGTGAGCGTGGTCTTCGACAGCGCGATCTGTGCCAGCAGGTCGGATTCGCTCATCGCATGCTTGGGCGTGGACAACAGCGCCAGCGCGAGGAAGTTGATCGGGTTGACGTCGGCGGCGCGGTTGATGTGCACCTGGATGCGCTCGGCGGTGGCATCGACCATCCGCGACAGCCATTCCGGGCGTTCGTCGTCGGACAGCGGGCGGCCGTCCCAGTCGCTGGCGTGCTCGGCCAGCAGCCGCTGCAGCGGGATCGCCTCGCCGAAGTTCACCACCACCTGGCCGTAGTTCTGCCGCAGCACCTTCGGGATGCCCCACAGCAGCTGCCAGATCGATTCCTTCTGCTTGGGCTTGCCGGTCAGCTCGTCGAGGTAGCTGGTGCCCTCCATCAGCTTCTCGTAGCCGATGTAGACCGGCTGGAACAGCACCGGACGCGTCGGCTGGCGCAGGTAGGCGCGCACCGTCATCGACACCATGCCGCCCTTGGGCTGGAGCAGCCGCCCGGTGCGCGAACGCCCACCCTCGATGAAGTATTCGATCGAGTAGCCGCCCGCCACCAGCTGTGCGACGTATTCCGACAGCACCGCCGAATACAGCGCGTTGCCGCGGATCGAGCGGCGGATGTAGAACGCGCCGCCCTTGCGCAGGATGGTGCCCACCACCGGCAGGTTGAGGTTGATGCCGGCGACGATGTGCGGCGGCACGATGCCCTTGTTGTAGAGCAGGTAGCTCAGCAGCAGGTAGTCCATGTGGCTGCGGTGGCTGGGCACGTAGACGATCTCGTGCCCGGGTGCCGCCGCCTTCAGCGTATCGAGGTGATGCACCAGCACGCCACGGTAGATGCGGTTCCACACCGAGGTCAGCAGGAAGCTCGCCGAGCGCACCACCGGGTGCGAATAGTCCGCGGCGATCTCGTAGGCATACATGTACGCCTTCTTCCACGCGTCCTCGTTGCTGGAGTTGTCGCGCCGCGCCTGGTCGGCGATGGCTTCCTGCACGGTCGCGGCGGACAGCACCTTGTCCACCAGCAGGCGGCGGGTTGAGAGGTCGGGGCCGACGACGGCTTCGCGGATGCGGTTGAAGTGCACCCGCAGCACGCGCGAGACCTTGCGCACCGTGCGCTCGGGGCTGAGGTCCTCGGCGATGATGCCGCGCACTTCCACCGGGCTTGCAAAGCGCACCAGGGTGTCGCGGCCGTTGAGCAGGATCGCCAGCAGGCGCCGGAAGCGGCCGACCAGCGCCCAGTTCTCCGAGAACAGCACCGAGAACCAGCCGCTGGCCTTGTCCGGGCTGCGGCCGACGAAGATCGACACCGGCAGCAACTGCACGTCGAGCGACGGGTCGGCGCGATGGGCTTCCAGCAGCCGTGCCAGGGTCTCGGAGTGGGTGCTCGGCTTCGGCGGGCGCTTGCCCTTGGCCAGTGCGTTCAGCGTGCCGGCGGCATTGCGCCGCGACAGCGCCACGTACGCACGCTTGCGGCCGACCGGGTCACCCGGCAGCGGCTGCAGTGGCGACGGCATCCCGGCTTCGCGGCAGGCGCGATCGAGGATCAGCGCGTTGGAGAGCCCGTAGTCCTCGAGCACGTAGCAGACCGGGCGGTCGTCGACCAGGCCGGCGGGCGCCTGCGGTTCGATCTTCAGCGCGATCCACGGCGCCAGGGTACGGCCGAGCAGCCGCGCCCACAGTGGCCGCCGCGGGTCGCGACGCGGCAGGCGCGGTGCGGCCAGCGCCGCGTCGGGATCCGCGTGCAGGCCGGCGGCCGGGTTGGCGGCATGGTCGTCGGCGCGGGGCTCCGCATGGCTCCCGGTGTCGGGGAACGGCAGCGGGTTCTGGTCGGGGGAATGGCGTGACATGTGCGCAGATTATCGCCCAGCCGGGTGCTGCGCCTCAGCGCGGGACGGCGGACGCGCCATCGCGGCCTGCAGCGGCCGTGGCGCGGCGCAGCCGATCGCTGCGATACCACTGCCGGCCGTGGCGCTCGATCTCCACCCGCACGTCGATGGCCTCGCCAGCCAGCGGGTAGCGCACCCGCAGCTGCGCGTGGTCGCCTGTCTGCCGTTCCAGCGTCACGTCCAGCGCTGCCAGGCTGGCGTCGAGGTCCAGCCCGTAACCGGCCAGCACCGTGCGCACGGCAGCCAGGAAGCCCGACAGCCGGCGCAGGCTCTCGTCCATGCCGGCCTCTCCCATGGCCGCATCGGAATCCAGGCCGGTGGCGCGCGCGGCCGCGCACAGCGTTGCCAAAGCCGCCCGTGCGCGCTCGCGATCGGTCAGCGGTGCCTGCACCGCCCAGCGCGACAGCGCGACCAGCCGCTGGATCTCGCGATCACGCTGAATGTCGTCCAGATCGGGGTTGTTGGTCACGTATTGCACGCCGAACGCCGCCAGTGTTTCGATCGCCTTGCGCAGCTCGCCGTCGGCGCCGGTGAACTGCCTGTCGAACGCGGCCAGCAGCGTGGCTTCGGCGTCGGGCGCCGACAGGGCGGCGATCATGCGCGGCAGCTGCCCGTGCAGCGGCAGCTCCTCGAGTGGCCAGCGGCTGCGGCCTTCGCTCCACGCCTGCTGCAGCTGCGCGTGCAGCGGTGCCGGCACGCTGTCGCGCACGAAGGCGACGAGGTCGTCGTCGCGCAGGTGCCGGGCCGGCAGCAGCACCGCGTCGACCGGGCGCTGGGCACCGGCCGTCGCGGTGTCGCCGCCATCGCGGTCGCCACGGCATCCGGTCAGTCCGGCGATGCCACAGATCGCGGCCAGCAGCAGTGTCTGGATGCGCATCGGTTCCCCCTCCGTGCCCGGCCCGCATGCGGGCGCGGCGGCCATGGTGGCCGCGCGGCAGGGGCCCGGCAAGCCTTTCGGCGCCGGGCGTGGCCGGGTTCCGACGGCGCGGTGGCGGAGATGCGACGTGGGTCCGGTGCGGATCGGCCGGTGAGCCGGGATGCGGCGGACCCGGGTCAGAGGTCGCGCACGACCCAGCTGCCCGGGGCCTGCTCGGGTACCGCGTCGAGCGCGGCCTGGGCGACAGCTTCCGGCGGCTCCCCCGCCTTCCAGGCCGCGGCGACGGCGGCGAGCCGTTCACGGGTGGCGCGGGTGTAGGCGCCTTCCAGCTCGTTTTCGGCATCCGCGGCGAGCTTCTGCGGATACAGCGTGCGCGCATCGTCGCTGTGGTTGAGCAGGTCGATCAATCCGGCCAGCGCGTCACGGAACACCTGCGCCCCCAGCGGCGTGCGCTGGGTGCGCTGCAGGTGCCAGACGGTGAGGTATTCCACCGGCCCCAGCAGCCGCCGCGGGGTGGCGCCGAAGAACTGCCCGGTCAGCGCGCTGGCGGCGAACGGGGTCACGGTGTCCGGCAGGCGGGTGGCGCCCCAGGAACTCAGCGCACCACCGGGCAGGTCCATCCGCCGCAGGGCGGTGGCCAGGGTGTCGGCCAGCAGGCGCTTGGCACGCACGTCATCACTTTCCGCGACCACGCCCAGAAGGCGCAGGAACACGGGGTACTGGTCCTCGCCCAGGCGCCGGGCCAGGCGCTTGAGCACCGTCAGGCGGTACTCGGGATCGGCATGTGCGGCCAGCGCCGACACCAGGCGGTCGGCGGCAGCGCGCAGCGCCGCCGGCGGCGGAACGGGCAGTGCATCGGACATCGGGATTCGACCGGGAAGTTCGGCGACAGGCTACACGCGCCTGTCCGGGATCGGTCAGCCCAGTGCGGCGAGGATCGCGCCGGTGGCCTGGTCGGCGGCCTCGGAGAGCGGGCTCGCGGACAGTGCGTGCTCGAACGCGCCGTCACCGGCGAGCATGCGTGCGCCCTGGTCGATACCCGCCCAAGCCGGTGCGGCAAGCATGCGTTCGCCATCATCGACCTGCGGGCCGGGCGCGGTTGCCGGCTCCAGGCCCGCTACATGGTCCAGCGGCGCGGCGTGGCCGGGCTGCTGGCGCAGATCGTCGAACGCGACCTGCCCGGCAAGCCGGTCGAGGCCGGCAAGGCCCAGGTGCGGATCGGAACCGATGCTGCTCATGGTGCGACGGATGACCTCTGCGGTGTGGGGATGGTCGCCGGTGCGGGACGCATGGCGACGGCCAGAATGTAACGAGACGGTCTTCGCACTGTCACCCCGGGTCGACCCTAGGTCGACGGCCGCGGCGGGGGCGCGGTTCAGCCCGGCGGCATGCGATGCGCGTGCGCGGACGCATGCTAGCCTGCGCGGCGACCGGGCAGGAGCACGCAATGGCCGACAAGGACCAGGGCGCCGACAAGACCGAACAGCCGACTCCGAAGAAGCTGCGCGACGCCCGCAAGGAAGGCAACGTCGCCAAGAGCAAGGAGCTCACCTCCACCGTGCTGGTGATGGGCTGGCTGTGCGCGGCCTGGATGCTGCTGGATTTCATCGGCGGTCGCGTGGTGCTGCTGTTCGACCAGAGCCTGCAGGCGGTGGGCCAGCCGTTCGCCGACAACCTGCCGCGGATGGCGATGCTGGCGGTCGACACGCTGCTGTGGATCCTGCTGCCGCTGTTCGGCATGGCGTTCGTGCTGGGGTTGCTGATCGAGTTCCTGCAGGCCGGGCCGGTGGCCTCGATGAAGAAGCTTGTTCCCAAGATGGACAAGATGAACCCGGTCGAGGGCATCAAGAAGATGTTCTCGATGGACAACCTGGTCGAGCTGGTCAAATCGGTGCTCAAGAGCGCGGCGCTGCTGGGCATCGGCTACCTGGTGCTGACGCGCATGCTGCCGGAGCTGCTGCGCCTGCCCTACAGCCCGCCGCAGGCGATCGGCGCGGCGATCTGGCATGCGATCAAATGGATCCTGATCTGGACGATCGCGGTGTTCTTCTTCGTCTCCGCGCTCGATGTCTGGTACCAGAAGTTCTCCTACATCAAGAAGCTCAGGATGAGCCGGCGCGACATCAAGCAGGAGGTCAAGGAGAACGAGGGCGATCCCTACGTCAAGCAGCGGCGCCGGCAGTTGCACCAGGAGTGGGCGCAGCAGAACATGCTGGGGGCCGTGCGCAGTGCGAATGTCGTCGTGACCAACCCCACCCACATCGCCGTCGCCCTGCAGTACGAACACGGCGTGACCGACCTGCCGGTCGTCGTCGCCAAGGGCGAGGGCGCGTTCGCGGAGGAGATCAAGCGCGTGGCCGAGGAGGCCGGCGTGCCGATCCTGCAGAACGTGCCGCTGGCGCGTGGCCTGCACGAGAAGGCGGAGCTCGACGATTACATCGGCAACGAGTTCTTCGAGGCGGTGGCCGAAGTGCTGCACTGGGCCGAGACCGTGCGCCGCGACGGGCACGGCTGAGCCGTCGGTCGCGGGGCTGAAGCCGAAGCAAAAGCCTGCAGATGATTTTCGCGATTGGAAGGGAAGGCGGGCCAGCGATAAGCGCAGCGCATCCGGGTCGAAGCAGGAGACGCGTGTGGGCGCCTGCCGGGTATTCCGCCGAGTCGGCGCCCGATATCGCCCTGGTCGGCGAAACACCCGGCAGGCGCCTGCAGGTGATTTCGCGATCGGAACGGAAAGCGGGTAGGCACGCGCCCGTTGGCGGCCGCCTGCGCTGGCTTTGCGTTCGTCTTCCGCGTTGCGTCCAGCGCGGGCCCGGTGCCGTCGCGCCAAGGCGGTACCGGGCGCCGACTTGCGGCGGCACCGGATTCGCGCCAAACCGACCAATCAACTGTTGCGTGTTTCAGTTTGATCGTGACGTCGCGGGGCGCCCGGCCTAGGCAAAGATCCGGTTGAGCACTTCCACCAGCGCCCGGCTGTCGCCCAGCCGGCCAACCAGCACCTCGATGAACACCCCAAGCATCATCAGGATGATGCCGGTGGCCAGCCATGCCTTGATCGGCAGCGTGAGCGCGAACACGTTCAACTGCGGCGCGTAGCGGTTGACCAGGCCGAACGACATGTCGATCACCAGCAGGATCACGATCGCCGGTGCCGCCAGGACCAGCACCGTGGTCATGAAGAAGCTGAAGTGGCCGACGAACAGGTTGACGCCGGTCGCCGCAAGATTCGGGAAGAACGAAGTCGGCGGCCAGATCGCGTAGCTCGACATCAGCAGGTCGAGGAAGATCAGGAACGCGCCGCTGGCCATGAACACCCAGGCCGCGAACTCCGACAGGAACTCGCCGTGCAGGGTGGTCTGGTGGCCCTGGATCGGATCGAAGATCTGCGCCATCGACATGCCGACCTGGCTGTCGATCACGCTGCCTGCGGCCGAGATCGCCCAGAACACGATGCCGAAGCAGAAGCCGATCGCAACGCCGACGAACAGTTCCTTCAACACCATCATCGGCCACTGCAGCGTGGCCGCGACCGCGCCGGGCGAGGCGGTCATCGCCACCGGCAGCGCCACGATCGCAAGGCTCACCAGGAAGCTGTTGCGCACCATCGGCGGCATGTTCGATTGCGTGATCAGCGGCAGCATCACGAACGCCCCGATGATGCGCGGCAGGGTCAGCCCCAGCGCGAGCATCGCGTCGCCGAGGGTTGCGAACGGCATCATCCGCGCCTCGACAGGCCCGGGAATGCGGAGAAGATGTAGTCGGCGTAGGCGAACAGCGAACCACCGATCAGCGCGCCGGTGACGAACAGCGCCAGCACGATGGCGACGAACTTCAGCGCGTAGGCGAAGGTCTGCTCCTGCAGCTGGGTGGCCGCCTGCAGGAACGCCACCACCAGGCCGACGATCGCCGCCGCGGCGATCGGCGGCCCCGACAGCACCAGCACCAGCACCAGGGCCTGGCGGGTGAGTTCCAGCGCCTCGTTCATGGCTGCGTCCTCATCCGGCGTAGGTCAGGACCAGGCCGTGCACCAGCTTGGCCCAGCCGTCGACCAGCACGAACAGCAGCAGCTTGAACGGCAGCGACACCGTGGTGGGCGACATCATCATCATGCCCAGCGCCAGCAGGATGTTGGCCACCACCAGGTCGATCACCAGGAACGGCAGGAAGATCAGGAAGCCGATCTGGAACGCGGCGGTGAGCTCGCTCACGGTGAATGCCGGGATCACCACCAGGAAGTGGTCGACGCTGACGTCGCCGCGCCGCTCGGGCGGCAGCAGGCGCTGTGCACTGCGCAGGAAGAACGCGCGCTCGGCGTCGTTGGAATGGCGGATCAGGAAGGTACGCAGCGGTTCCTTGCCCGCCTCGACCATGCCAAGAATGCGTGACAGGTCGCTGCCTTCCGGCACCAGCGGTGCGGGCGCGGGCGGCGGCGTGGCGCTGACCCATGCGCCGTCGGTGGGCACGCCGGCCATGTTCGGGTCGGGCGCGCCGATGATGTCGCCGGTCACGCTGCCGAACAGCGCGCCGCGCTCGGGCGTCGGTGCGGCCTGCGGAGCTGCGCCTGCGCTGCGGGCATCGGTTTCCGCCTGCAGGGCGTCTGCGGCAGCGGGGCTTGCGGCCATCGGTTCGCCGGTCGTGGGCGCAGGCTGCGCTCCCGGCTGCGCGGTCGCGGCGCCGGGCTGGCGTGCGGCACGGCGTGCGCGTTCGGCCTCGGCGCGCGCGTCGATGTCCGCCTGCACCGCCGCCGGCATCGGTTGCCCGGCCAGGCGCGCGCTGATCGCCGCGTTGGTGTCGAGGATCACCGGGTACATCACGTAGATCGACAGCACGATCGCCAGCCCGTTGATGACCACGTTCGGCGGCACCTGCTGCAGCCCGAGTGCGTTGCGCAGCAGGCTCAGCACCACCACGATCTTGGTGAACGAAGTCACCATCACCGCGACGAACGGCGCCAGCGCCAGCGACACCACGATCAGCAGGACCAGCGCGGGGGAGTAGTTGTTGAAATCCATCGCGGCGCGGGCTCAGGTCCAGGCGATCAGGCGGACACCGAGGGTGTCGCCGACGGCGACCAGTTCGCCCTGGCCGACCGCCTCGCCGTTGGCACGCAGCACCACGTTCGCGCCTTCCAGATGCGCCGGCAGCGCGAACACGTAGCCCGGCTGGAGTTCGGCCAGCTCGCCGACCCGCAGGTCGAGGGCGCCGACCTCGAAGCTCAGCCGCACCGGCAGCGGGCGCATGCCTGCATCGGGATCCTCGGGGGCCGCGGTGGCGGCAGTCTCGTGTTCGCTCATGGGTCCGGTCTCCTCGACGCGGGAAAGGGGTGATGGCAGGGGTTGGGCGGCGCCCTCGACGCGCCAGCCCTGGGCCGTGGCCGCCAGCGGCCAGGCACGGCCGGCGCCGCGCGCCTGCAGTTGCAGGGCGGCGGCGCGCGGGCCGATCACCAGCACGTCGCCGGGGCGCAGCGCGGACCAGTCGTCGGCCGGCAGCGGCGGCACGTCCAGCAGCAGGCGCAGCCGCACCGGCAGTTCGCGCCAGCGGCCGAGCGGGGTAGGCGGTTCATCCGCGTAGGGCGGCGCCGCCTGTGCGAGCAGGCGCGGCAGCCACTGCGCCGGCGCCCGCAGGCTGCCCTGCAGCAGGGCAGCGCCGGGGGTCTTCGCCTCGGGGTCGTCATCCTCGACCAGGAAGTCCAGCCATACCTCCGGCGGGGCATCCGGCGGCGGGCCGTCGAGCAGCGGGGTGAGCGCCACCCCGAACGCCTCGCTCAGCCGCATCAGCCAGCGTTCGTGCGCGAGGCTCCAGGCCAGCACGCGTGCGCGGCCGCGGTAGTCGCTCCAGTGCGGCATGTCGCCGGCGGGCGGCGGCGCCTGCAGCCGCAGGCCCAGCCGGCTGCCGTCGGCGTCGAGCTCGAACACCTCGTCGGCGGCCGCCGGGTGCCCGGGCGCGAAGCGCAGCGTGCCGTTGTCGGGCAGCAGCCAGTGCTGGTGGTGCTGGAAGAACTCGCGCAGCGGCTGCAACTGCGAGGCCTCGATCGCCGGGATGCGCCCGCGCAGGGGACCTGCCGCGGTACGGTTGCCGTCAGCCATGTCCAAGAGCCACCTTCATCAGTTCGGGGAGCGACCGCACGCCCAGCTTCGCCATCATGTTGGCGCGATGCAGTTCGACGGTCTTGATGCTGATGCCGAGGATGTCGGCAATCACCTTGTTCGGCTTGCTGGCCACCACGAGATCGAGCACCTGGCGCTCGCGCGGGCTGAGTTTCGCCAGCACCTCGCTGTCGACCGCGCCGTCGCCGCGCGCGCGCGCATTGGCCACCGCGTTGCGGATCGAATCGAGCAGGGCGTCGTCGCTGAAGGGCTTCTCGAGGAAGTTCGACGCGCCCTTGCGCATGGCCTCCACCGCCAGCGGCACGTCGCCATGCGCGGTGACGAACACCAGCGGCACGTTGCAGCCCTGCCGGCGCAGCGCATCCTGCAACTGCAGCCCGCTCATCTCCGGCATGCGGATGTCGGACACCACGCACTCCGCGCCGTCGCCGCGGCGCCGCGACGGCCATTCCGCCAGGAACGCCGGGCCGGATGGATAGGCATGCACCTCGAAACCGGCGGTTTCCAGCAGCCAGGCGGTGGAGTCGCGGAACGGGGTGTTGTCGTCCACCAGGTGGACGCGCACGTCGCTGGGCATCACGGTCTCCCTTCGGCGGGCGGCAGGGTGAAGCCGAACACGCTGCCGCCATCCTGGCGCGGTTCGAAGAACAGCCGCCCCTCGTGGTACTCGATGATCGAGCGACAGATCGCCAGGCCGATGCCGAGGCCGTCGCTCTTGGTAGTGAAGAACGGCGAGAACAGTTGCTCGCTTTCCGCCGGCGACAGGCCCTTGCCACGGTCGAGCACGCGCAGCTCCACCGCGCCGTCGAGGTCGACGCGGCCCTCGACGCGCAGGTCGCGGCGCGCGGCCGGCACCTCGCGCATCGCCTCGATCGCGTTCTTGACCAGGTTCAGCAGCACCTGCTCGACCATCACCCGGTCGGCATACGCCGCCGGCATGCCCGGCTGCAGGGCGATGTCGATGCGCAGCTGCTGGCGTTCGGCCTCCAGGCGCAGCAGTTCCACCACCGTCTGCACGATCAGCGCCACGTCCTGGGCATCGCGGCGCGGCTCGCGGGCACGCACGAACTCACGCACCCGGGCGATCACCGCGCTGGCATGTTCGGCCTGGGTGCGCGCGGCCAGCAGCGCACGTTCCACCTGCACCGGTCCGCCGGCCTGGCCGACCAGGCGCAGGCTGCCGTTGAGGTAGTTCACGATCGCCGCCAGCGGCTGGTTGAGCTCGTGGGCGAGCGTGGCCGCCATCTCGCCCACCGACATCAGCCGCGAGGTGAACAGCAGCTTGTCCTGCCGGCTCTTGTGCGAATCGAGGATCTCGATCCGCTCGGAAATATCCACCGCGGTGAGCAGCAGCGCCGGCGGCTGCGTCGCCGCCTCGCGCCAGTACAGCGCATACCAGCGGTCGTTGTGCGGCGCGCGGACCTCGCTGCCCGGGTCGATGTCGACACCACTGCCGTGCAGCGCCTCGAGCAGCCGGTCGCGTCGGTCGTGGCCGTCGAGGCGGCCGAATTCGGTGCGGAATGCGGTGTTGGCGGCGAGGAGGCGGCCGTCGTCGCGTGCATAGGCGGCACAGGCGAACGGCACCGCGGCCAGCACGTCGTCCAGCCGCGTCCCGTGGGCCATGTCGGCCGCCGCTGCGACCCGCCGTGCCGGTGTCATTGCGCGCGCGCCCTGCGATGGCGGGTGCCGCCACCGGCCTGGGTTACCCTGCGCTGCGCGATTGCCGCCTCCCCCCCGCTCCGCTTCAAGCCCGACCTCCCATGCGCACTTCGTTCCGTTCCCCCGCCCGTCTCGCCGCTGCCAGCCTCGTTGCCGTGACCGGTGCTGCGGCGGCGACCCCTGCGGAGCTGACCGCGGCGCCGACCTTCTGGGGCGAGCTGCTTGCGATCCTGCTGCCGCTCGCTTTTATCATCGTTGCCCTTCTGGTGGCGTTACGGCATATCCGCCGGAAATTCGGCCTGACCGGCCAGGACGCGCCGCTGTCGGTGGTGCAGATCCTGCCGGTGGGGCCGCGTGAGCGCGTCGTCCTGGTGCGCTCGCGTGCCGGGCGGGTGCTGGCGGTGGGGGTGAGCGGGCATTCGGTGACGCTGATCACCGAACTCGATGCCGCCGACATCGCCCCGGTGGAGGGCGCACCGGTGGTCGAGGCCACCCCCGGGAAGCGGACCTTCCTCGACCTCATGCGTCGGCCGCAAGGGCCTACCGCCCGATAACGTGAACGCGGTCACGTAACGTGACGGACTTCCGCCGCCTGTCGCCCTGCAACAGAATTTTTACCTTACGGTCACCCGCCCGGGATATCGTGGCCGGGCACAAAGTGACGCATGAGGGCAGGGGTCGTGCAGCAGCCGGAAGTCGGCAAGCGGACAGGGGCGGGACATGAGGCGGATTCCAGGCGGCATGCCCAGGGCATGGGCGCCGGGCCCGTGGATCGTGCCGGGGTCGGCGCATGCGTGCGCTGATCGCCAACCTGCTGGCGGCGCCGGCGGGCAACGTCTCCCGCCGCGCCTTCAGCTACAGCGACATCCTGCTGGCGTTCGCCGCGGTCACGATCATCACGGTGATGATCCTGCCGCTGCCGCTGTGGCTGATCGACAGCCTGGTGGCGGTGAATATCTCGATCGGCTTCGGCCTGCTGCTGCTGGGCATCTATATCCCCACGCCGGTGGCGTTCTCGAGCTTTCCCAGCGTGCTGCTGCTGACCACGCTGTTCCGGCTGGCGATCTCGATCGCGATCACCCGTTCGATCCTGCTCAATGCCGAGGGCGGCCACATCGTCGAGACCTTCGGCAACCTGGTGGCCGGCGGCAACCTCGTGGTCGGGCTGGTGGTGTTCCTCATCATCACGGTGGTGCAGTTCATCGTCATCGCCAAGGGCGCCGAGCGCGTCGCCGAAGTCGCGGCGCGCTTCACCCTGGATGCGATGCCCGGCAAGCAGCTGTCGATCGATTCCGACCTGCGCGCAGGCCTCATCGACAAGGACGAGGCGCGTCGCAAGCGCCGCCTGCTGGAAACCGAGAGCCAGCTGCATGGTTCGCTCGACGGTGCGATGAAGTTCGTCAAGGGCGACGCCATCGCCGGCATCGTCATCATCCTGATCAACCTACTCGGCGGTCTGGCCATCGGCGTCCTGCAGCGTGGCATGCCGCTGGGCGAAGCGACGCGGGTGTACTCGATCCTCACCATCGGCGACGGCCTGGTCTCGCAGATCCCGGCGATCCTCGGCACCATCGCCGCGGGCCTCGTGGTCACACGCACCACCGGCGAGGTGGAGGACCGCCACCTCGGCGACGCCATCACCCGCCAGATCAACGGGCAGCCGCGCGTGCTGCTGATCACCGGCTGCCTGGCGCTGCTGATGATGCTGGTGCCGGGCTTCCCGTGGCCGGTGTTCCTGGTGCTGGGGGCGATCCTGCTGGGGATCAGCGCGTGGCGCTACCGGCATGACTTCGAGCACCTCCGCCGGCTGTTCCGCGTGACCGACGAGGAAGTCGTGGCCAGCCAGGCGCGCGAGGAGCAGAGCGAGGAGCTGGCACCGCCGCCGCAGCTGGCGCTGGAGATCGCGCCGTCGCTGGCCGAGCGCTACGGGCAGGAGGCGCTGCGCAGCCGCATCGCCGACATCGCCCAGCAGCAGCGCGACGAATACGGCGTGCCGGTGCCGTCGCCGAAACTCCGCATCAACCATGCGCTGGGCGAAGGCGAGTACCGCCTGTCCGCCTACGGCGCGCGGCTGGCGTCGGGGCGCGTGCAGCTCGATGCCCGGCTCAGGCCTGCGGCGCCCGGTGCCGATGCATCGGCACGGCTGGCGGGGTTCTTCCCGGCGCTGTCGGGCACCTGGACCAGCGACCCCGGCGAGGATGCGCGCGACCCGCTCGACGTCATCGCCGAGCACGCCCGCGCCGCGCTGCAGCGCCGCCTCGGTGGCTTCCTCGGGATCCAGGAAACGTCCAACCTGTTCGGGCGCATGCAGCGGGACTATCCGGACCTGGTCAAGGAAATGCTGCGCGTGGTCGCGCCGCAGCGCGTGGCCGAGGTGCTGCGCAGGCTGGCCGAGGAAGGCGTGCCGATCCGCAACCTGCGCGATGCGTTCGAGGCGATCACCGATGTCGGTGGCCGCGAGAAGGACGTGGTGCTGCTGACCGAATACGTGCGCGTGGCGCTCAAGCGCGAGATCGCCGACCGTTACGCCGATGCCGACCGCACCCTGCATGTACTGCTGATCCATCCCGAACTCGAGGACAAGCTGCGGCAGTCGGTGCGCGTGGCCGGTGGCGCCAGCCAGCTGGCGATCTCGCCGGAGCTGGCTGCACGGTTGGGCAACGAGGTGCGTGCGCACCTGGCGCGGCAGGCACCGGGCGTGCAGCCGGTGCTGCTGTGTTCGCTGGATGTGCGCCGGCACCTGCGCAAGCTGATGGAAATCGACTTCTTCGAACTCCCGGTGCTGTCCTACCAGGAGCTTGCGCCCGACCTGCGCATCGTCCAGGCCGGGCAGATCAACGCCTGACGCCTGACGCGATACGGAGCGCACCCACCATGACCGACGCCACCACGACCGACCAGGCGCCCACCGCCACGGGCAAGGTGCTGCGGATCGTGGCCGGCCTGCACGCCGGGGCCAGCCGCGAGCTCGCCGAGCGCGAGATGATCCTCGTCGGCAGCGGCGACGACTGCGACATCGTGCTCGCCGACCGCGGCGTGGCGATCCGCCACGCGCTGATCAGCGTGATCGACGGCGCCGTGCAGCTGCGCGCGCTCGACGCGCCACTGAAGCTCGAAGGCCGCCTGCTGCATCCGGGTGATCCGGAGGAACTGCCGTCGGTGCAGCGTGTCGGCCTCGGCGAGGCAGCACTGGCCTTCGGCGATATCGACGACCCGGCGTGGATGGCGCTGGCGCCGGAGGGCGTCGAGTTCGACTCGCCGTCGCCGCGGCCGGGCCAGGCGATCACCCGCCGGTTGCCGATGATCGCCGCGGTCTCGGTGCTGTCGCTGGCGCTGCTGGCGATCTTCGTGGCCGTCGTGCCCGCCAAGGAACAGCCGGTCGACATCGAGACCCGGCTGCGTGCGCTGGCTGCCGAACACCATGTCGCCAATGCGCGCATCGAACGCGGCCACGGCGACAGCTGGGTGCTCAGCGGCACCATCGGCGACCGCACCACGCGCGATGCGCTGCGCCAGCAGGTGGAAACCGAAGGCCTGCCGGCGCGGGTCGACCTGCGCAGCGGCGAGGACCTCGCCTATTCGGTGTCGGAGATCCTGCGCGGCGGCGGTTTCCGCATCGAGCGCGTGCGCTACCTGGGCAACGACGACGTCGAAGTCAGCGGCTATTTCACCGACGAGGAGGCCTTCCGCCAGTTCGCGCAATCTCGCGCGGTGGTCGAGACCGGGGTGAACCGGGTGGTGCCGATCAACCTCGCCACGCCGGCGCCGTCGGCCACGGACACCCCCGTCCACGAGCAGGATCCGGTGCATATCGTGGCCATCGTGCGCGGCGAGAACGCCCACGTCATCGCGCTGGACGGCACCCGTTACGAAGTCGGCGCGAAGCTGCCCGGCTGGGGCCAGCTGGTCGCGGTCGGCGAACACGCGCAGGTGGTCG
Source organism: Alterluteimonas muca (assembly GCF_021191595.1). Lineage (NCBI taxonomy): Bacteria > Pseudomonadati > Pseudomonadota > Gammaproteobacteria > Lysobacterales > Lysobacteraceae > Alterluteimonas > Alterluteimonas muca. The sequence continues at coordinate 5,930 of NZ_JAIWPS010000016.1, read as the reverse complement.
ACAGCGAAGGCAACCTGCAGCGGCTGACCCCGCGCCCGCCCCCGGCACCGGTGGAGACGCCCGCCGAGGGCGATGCCGCCGAAGTCGCCTCGGCCACCCCGGCCGCCCGGCCGCTGACTGCCGACCCGCGGGTTCGTGCCGCCGGAGCGCGCCAGTGAGCAGCACGCCGGTCAGGAGGTTTCCCGCGACCCCTCGGGCGTACCCGAGGTCACGCATTCATCGCCATCGACTCCAGTAGAGTCCCGCAGTCCAACCGCAGCAGTCGCCGTCTTCGGCACCCACAGGAAGGAGCACGACATGACCATGATCGACACTTCGCAGTTGAACAACTTCATCGGCACCGCCGCCATGCAGAACGGGCCGACCCGCGGCGGCGCCTCCGCCGGCAGCAGCTCGAGCTGGTACGAGGCGATGTCGCGCGCGTGGGGCAACACCCTCGACGGCCAGGCCTCGCGCATCACCCAGATGTCGGACCAGATCTCCGCCGGCGGTGACCAGCCGTCGAACATGGTGCAGCTGACCGCCGCCAGCCTGAAGATGCAGTTCATGTCCAACAACGCCGCCACTTCGCAGAACAGCGTGGGCCAGGCGCTCGAGACGCTGGGCAAGCGCCAGTAACCGCGGTCGCCGGGGCATCGGGCGCCACCGCCACCGCGGCGGCCGCGCCACGATGCACCGGGACACCCGCAAGCAGATGCACGGCTGAAGGACCACGGGTCCGGGAGTCACCAATGATCGAAGCCATCCAGGTCGCGGCGATGGACGTCGCCACACACGCCGCCGGCGGCGGAGCCGCGATGGCCCCGCAGCAGGCGGGCGCCATCAATGTCGGCGAATTCGCGCAGGCGCTGCAGCGCACCGGCAGCACCGGCGGCACGCCTGCCGTTGCCGAACCGCAGGCGGTGCAGAACGCCGCCGAGGCGGCACCCTCCGAAGGCACGCGGATGATGATTTCCGCCTTCGAGAACCTCAACAGCGGCGCCAAGAACATCGAGGCGCTGTCGCAGGCGATGAGCGGAAGCACCCAGGACCTCACGCCCGGGCAGATGCTCGAGATGACGATGAAGTGCCATGAGTTCCTGTTCCAGTCGCAGCTCACCTCCAACGTGGCCAACCGGACTTCGGATGGCGTGCAGCAACTGTTCCGCCAGCAGTCCTGATCGGCGGGAGGCAGTCATGAAGCGATGGAAACCCCTGCTGGCGTTACTGATGTGCCTGCTGCTCGCGGCATGCACGCGCACCACGCTGTACGCCGACCTGGACGAGCGCCAGGCCAACGAGGTGCTGGCCGCGCTGCTGTCCACCGGCATCGGTGCCGAGAAGCGCATTTCCGCCAGCAAGACCGGCTGGGAGGTACGCGTCGACCAGTCCGATTTCCCGCAGGCGATGCAGGTGCTGCACGCACGCGGGTTGCCCGGCCAGCGTTACCAGGCGCTGGGCGACATCTTCCGCAAGGACGGGTTCTCGACCTCCGCGCAGACCGAGCGCTCGATGCTGCAGCACGGCCTGCAGCAGGAGCTCTCGCGCACGCTGTCGCGCTATCCGGGCGTGGCCGAGGCGCACGTCCACATCAACCTGCCCGAGCGCGATCCGCTCGGCGGCACCGCCACCGATGCGTCCGCCTCGGTGGTGATCTTCGGCCAGCCCGGTGCCAACGTGCGCGACTACGAGACCGAGATGAAGATGGTCATCAAGGACGGCGTGCCGGGCATGAGCGACATCAACAAGGTCACGGTGAAGTTCCAGACCTTTGCCGGCCCGCTCGGCACCCCGGCGCCCAGCCAGAACCCGATCGCGATGTCTTCGCTGAACCCGGTGGCGATCGCCATCGCGGTGCTGGTGGTGGCTTTGCTGGGTGGGCTGTTCGCCTTCGGCAGCCGCCTGCGCCAGCGCCTGGCCCGCAAGGCCGAGCCGCCGCCGCGGGTCTGGAACGGCTGAGGCGACCGCGGTGACGCTGCAGGCGCTACTGGCGGAAGTGGAACCGGACTGGTTCCGCGATGGAGGCGAACCGCTGCCCGCCGACCTGCTGCGTCGCGCCCGTGGCAGCCGGCTCGGGCGCCGGCTGCTGGCGCGCGGGCTGATCACCGATGGCCTGGTCGACGCACTGCTGGCGCCACGCCCCGGCCATGACCCCGCCACCCTCGCCATGCGCTGGCCGAAGGCGCGCATCGCGCGCCTGACGCGCGATCTGGGAGTCCTGGCGCATGCGCCGGCAATCCGTGGCGAGGTGCGTCGCGAGCCGGTGCGCCGGCTCAAGCGTGCACTCGGCAACAGCTACCTGCTGGCGCTCGACCCGTCGGTCTGGGATGCGCGGTTGCCGGCGGCCGCGGTGCGGGAGCTCGCCACCGGCATGGAGCAGGCGCTGGCGGGCGGCCAGGGCGACGACGACACCCCCGTGCTGGACCTGTTCGCACGCCAGGGGCGTCAGGAACTGCGTGCCTGGGCCGCACATCGAGACCCCGCGCTGGGCGAATGGGTGGCCCTGCTGCACCCGCGCGAGCCCGCCACGCCCACGTATCTGCCCGAGCGGCCGGTGCTGCTGCTGTGTACCCATCACGAGACCCGCGCCGCGAGGGCCTGAGACCGTTGCCACGATGACTACCCCCACGCCCCAGCCCGCCATCGCCGTTCACGACCAGCGTGTGTTCGCGCGCGCCGTGGGGGCCCGGGTGGTGCCGGCGCAGGCCTGGGCACGGCTGGAGGAGATCGACCGGCTGCTCGACCAGGTCAACGCGCTGTACGCGGAGGCCACCGCCGATATCGAACGCGCGCGAGAACAGGGCCAGGCCGCGGGCTTCGCCGAGGGCCTGGCGCGCGCGCAGCAGCAGATGACCGAGAAGCTCGCCAGCCTCAACGAACAGCGCGCCCGGGTGCTCGGCGACGCGGCAGGGCGCATCAGCGAACTGGCCTGCGCGATCGTGGCGCGCATCGCCCCCGGCTTCGACGCCGCCCGCGTGGTGCCGCCGCTGGTGATGCAGGCGGTCGAGGCCGCGCAGGCCGAGCAGTTCCTGCTGATCCGCGTGCATCCCAGCGTGCGCGAGAGCGTGGCCGCGGGCCTGGGCGCGGTGCGCCAGGCGCATCCGGCGGTGGGCGTGATCGAGCTGGTCGACGACGAGAGCCTGGACCCGCTGAGCTGCGTGGTGGTCTCGGAAGCCGGCGAAGTGCGCGCCGGTGTCGCCCAGCAGATCGAGGCGATCCGTACCGCGCTGGCCGGCGCCACCGCGCGGGAGGCCGGCGCATGAGTCGCGTCGATCCGCTCGAGGCGGCGCTCGCCGCGGCCGGCAACGACCCGCTGCTGAGTGCGCTGTCGTCGGTCAAGAACGTGCAGCGCGTCGGCAAGGTGGCCGACGCCTACGGCACCCTGATCCGCGCCACCGGCCTCAAGGCCGCGATCGGCGAACTGTGTCACCTGCGCAACCCGCCGGGCGAAGGAGATCCTTCCTTCTCGCTTGCCGCGGAAGTCGTCGGGGTGTCGCGCCAGCACACCCTGCTGACGCCGCTGGGTGCGCTCGACGGCATCGCCGCGACCACCGAGGTCTACGCCAGCGGTCGGCAGGCGGCGTTGCGCGCCGGCCCGGGCCTGCTGGGGCGCGTGCTCGATGCGCATGGCGAACCGATCGATGGCAGGGGCCCGGTCACCGGCCCGACCGTCGAGGCGCCGATCTACGCCGCCTCACCCAATCCGCTCACCCGCAACCTGATCGAGCGCCCGTTCTCCACCGGCGTGCGTGCGATCGACACCGTGATGACCGCCGGCGAAGGCCAGCGCATCGGCATCTTCGCGGTGGCCGGCGGCGGCAAGAGCACGCTGCTGGGCATGCTCGCGCGCGGTGGCGATGCCGACGTCAACGTGATCGTGCTGGTCGGCGAGCGCGGCCGCGAGGTCAGCGAGTTCATCCACGACAACCTCGGCGAGGCGGGCATGCGCCGTTCGGTGATCGTGGTCGCCACCTCCGACCGGCCCGCGCTCGAGCGCAGCCGTGCGGCGTGGGCGGGCACCGCGATCGCCGAACACTTCCGCGACCAGGGCAAGCGCGTGCTGCTGCTGGTCGACTCCGTCACCCGCTTCGCGCGCGCGCTTCGCGATGTCGGCCTCGCCATCGGCGAGCCGCCGGCGCGGCGCGGCTTTCCGCCCTCGGTGTTCAGCGCGCTGCCGCGGCTGTTCGAGCGTGCCGGCAACAACGACCGGGGGTCGATCACCGCGTTCTACACGGTGCTTGCCGAGGACGAGGACGGCGGCGACCCGATCGTCGAGGAAGTGCGCTCGATCCTCGATGGCCACATCGTGCTGTCGCGAAAGCTGGCCGCCGCATACCACTACCCGGCCATCGACGTGCTGACCAGCCTCAGCCGCACCATGCCGCGGGTGGTCGACCAGCCACACCTGCGCGCCGCCGGCCAGCTGCGCAAGTACCTTGCCAAGTACCACGACATCGAACTGCTGCTGCAACTGGGCGAATACAAGCGCGGCAGTGATCCCGAAGCCGACATCGCGATCGAGAAGATCGGCCCGATCCGCAACCTGCTGCAGCAGTCGTCGGCGGAGCTGGTGCCGTTCGAGCAGTCGGCGCAGGCGCTCAGGAAGCTGTTCGGATGAGGCGCTATCCGCTGCAGACGCTGCTCAGGCTGCGCGCGCACCGCACCGAGGCCGCGCGCATGGTGGTGCTCGATCGGCAGCGCGCGGTGGCCGCCTGCCGCGAGGAATGCCGTCGCATCGGCGACGAGATCACCGCCATCGAGGACGATCGCCGCTCGCAGCGCGCGCGCCTGCTCGATCCACCGACACCCGGCATGGCCTGGCCGGTGGTGCTGGAGGCGCGCGAGGCGCATATCGAACTGCTTGCCCAGCACATCGTCGCCGCGCAGCAGCGCCTGCAGGCCGCGCAGGGGCGTCTGCGCGATGCCGAGCGCGCGCTGGAGGAAGCGAAGCAGGCCTACTTCCGTGCCCGTGCACGCGAGGACGCCCTGGAGAAACGCAAGCACCTGTGGCGCGACGAGCAGTTCGCGCTGGAGGCCCGCCAGGAGGAGGACGCCGCCGCCGATCTGTTCATGGCGCGCTACGTCACCCCGGGAACATCGTGAGGTCGCCATGAGCGTGGAACGCAGCCAGTCCGCCGAGAACGCCGCCAACGCGCGGCTGCAGGACAGCCTGAAGTCGCAGGATGCCGAGCGCGCGCCACCGCCGCGCGAGAATGTCGACCGCTTCCGCGAGGTGCTGCGACAGGCGGGTCACGCCGGCCAGGATGCACGCCGGGAATTCGCCCAGGCGCGGCAGGAAGGCGCGTCGGAATTGCCCCGCGAACAGCGCGCCACCCTCAAGGCCGAAGCCCAGGCCGCTGCCCGCGAAGCCGGCCAGGACACCGCGCGCGTGGAGGCCGTGCAGGCGCGCAGCGACGAGGCCGGCGACAGCGGCCGGCAGACGCTGGAGGCATCCGAGATCATGGCGATGATGCAGGCACAGTCGGCGTTGCGCGAAGGCGCCGCACCGCCGCCAGCCGCGGCGCCGGCATCGAGCGCGGGCACATTCGCCGACCTGCTCGAACGCCACGTGCGCCAGCTCGCGGTGGGTGGCGGTACCGCCGCCAACGCGGGCGATGGCCAGGTGCTGCTGCGGATGTCGGATGCATCGTTGCCGGGCACCGACCTGCTGCTCAGCCGTACCGAGACCGGCTGGCTGTTGCGCGCCGACACCCGCTCGCGCGGCAGCTACGACGCGATCCGCGAGGCCGGGCCGGAACTGGCGCGGCGGTTTGAAAGTCGCCAACTGGGGAGCCTCGAACTCGATCTGCAGTGGCACAGCTAGGGATCATCTGAATAACACGCCCTGATGCTGCTTTTGCCGCCACACGAGCATCAATATTGTGTCGGGCAGCGATTTTCATCGATTTCAGGTCGGATTTCGGCCGTTTCCGGCCTGTTCTGGCGGGCTT
>NZ_JAIWPS010000015.1:0-75498 GCF_021191595.1 Alterluteimonas muca | reverse complement strand
ATCGACTCTGTGCTCTTTCGAACGTCTGCGTTGTTGGATGGTCATCCAGCCGCCAGACGTCCGCACAAGTCTCCTGCGTACACTGTCAAAGATCTTCAGGCTCCGGCCTCAGCGCCGCGAACCCCTTGTTTCCGTACCGCGACGTTTCCGTCGAGGTGAGCCGCCCATCTTAGCGCGGATCGTGTTTCTGTCAACACCCTGTGAAACTTTTTTTTCGCCCCCATCCGTGCGCTTGGCTCGAATCGGGCCGCGCATTCTAGCGCGATCATCTTCCGCGTCAACCCCTCGTGACGACCGGGTCGAACCGCTGCAACGGTGGTCTGCCGAAGCGGGCGCGCATTGTGCCGATCTACGGACAGAAGTGGAAGCCCCGGAGTGCTTGACGGGGTGCGGCTGGTCGCCGATGTTCAGCTCCCGCAACCGGATGACGCCTGCCATGACCTTTCGCCCCCTGCTCCGCATCGCATTGGCCTGCCTCGTACTGCTGGCGACCGCCTGTGCGACTGCGGGCGGGCGATGGGTGGAGCTGGGCGGCGAGCGCTACATCGTCGAGGTCGCCGACGACGACGCCAGCCGCGCCCGTGGGCTGATGTTCCGCGACTCGATGCCGCGCGATCACGGCATGCTCTTCATCCATGAGGAGGAGCGCCCGCAGGCCTACTGGATGAAGAACACCCGCATCCCGCTGGACATCCTCTACTTCGACAGCGGTCTGCGCCTGGTATCGCAGCAGCGGGATGTGCCGCCGTGTACTGCGGGCGACCGCTGTCCACCCTACCCCAGCGCAGCGCCGGCGCGCTTCGTGCTGGAACTCAATGCGGGGGAGGCGGCCCGGCTGCAATTGCAGGATGGCGCGCAACTGCAGGTGGGCCCAGGCATCGATATTCCGCGCTGAACGCCCGGCCGGCGGTGTCTTGCAACGCTCCACGCCGCAGCGCAGGCTCGCAGCATGCATGAGCGGACCCCGCTGCCGAACTGGGCCGGCCTCGCCGCGCTGGATGATGATGCGATCCCGCTGTTCTCCAGTGCGCTGCTGATCGCCCGTGACGAGTACCCGGACCTCGATCCTGCGGTCTACGGGGAGTTGATCGCGGCGCATGCGGCCGCGCTGCGCCCGCGCGTGGATGCCGCGTCGCACTGGCCGCTGAAGATGATGGTCATCAACCGCTACCTGTTCGAGGAACAGGGCTACACCGGCAACCACGAGACCTACGACGATCCACGCAACAGCTACCTCAACGAGGTCTGCGAGCGGCGCCTCGGCATCCCCCTCTCGCTGGGACTGGTGCAGATGGAGGTCGCCCGGCGACTCGGGCTGCCCCTGGATGGCGTGTCGTTCCCCGGCCATTTTCTGGTGCGGCTGCCGGTGGATGGTGGCGTGCTGGTGATGGACCCGTTCAACCGCGGCCGCCCGCTCGATGTGGACGAGCTGCGCGAACGCGCGCTTGCACACCTGGATGGCACCGGGCTGGATGACCAGGTGCTGCAGCAGATCCTGCATCCCGCATCCAACCGCGCGATCCTGGTGCGGATGCTGCGCAATCTGTACGCGGTCTACGTCAAGTCCGGGGACTGGGAGCGGGCGCTGCGCTGCATCGACCGGGTGCTGCACCTGCTGCCCGACAACGCCGACGCCCTGCGTGATCGCGGGCTGTGCTATTTCCGCATGCGCCACCTGCGTGGCGCGCGCGACGACCTGACGCGCTACCTGCAGGCGCGACCGGGGGCCGGGGACGCGGCGCGCGTGCGTGAACTGCTGATCGTGGCCAGCGGCGAACGTTCGCGGCTGCATTGACCGTGCGCCACGCGCGACCGGCCCGCCGCGGGCCGGCTCAGAGCGGCATCATCTCGAAATCGTCCTTGGTCACGCCGCAGTCCGGGCAGGTCCAGTCCTCGGGCACGTCCTCCCAGCGCGTTCCCGGCGCGATGCCCTCGTCCGGCATGCCAAGCGCCTCGTCGTAGATGAACCCGCACACCACGCACATCCAGGTACGCAGGGTGGAGGCGGCGGTGCTGTCGGTCATCGGATAATGGTCGCGTCGGGCATTCCGGCATTCTCCCACAGCACCCGAGCGAGTTCCGTGCCTGCAACCTTCCCACAGCGCCCGCGTGGCCTGTACCTGATCACTCCCGACGACCCCGATACCGCGCGGCTGCTGTCGCGTGTCGAGGCGGTGCTGCCCCATGCGAGCTGGCTGCAGTACCGCAACAAGCAGGCCGATGCCGCGTTGCGCATCGAGCAGGCCGCCGCTCTGCTGGCGCTTGCACGCGTGCACGGGGTGCGGCTGCTGATCAACGATGATGCGGCGCTCGCGGCACGGATCGGCGCCGATGGCGTGCATCTGGGCGAAGACGACGGGGATCTGGCGCAGGCGCGCGCTCTGCTGGGGCCGGCCGCGCTGGTTGGCGCGTCCTGCTATGACGACATCGCGCGTGCGCGACGTGCGGTTGAGGCCGGTGCCGACCATGTGGCCTTCGGTGCCTTCCACCCGAGTGCGACCAAGCCCGGCGCACGTCGCGCCCACCCTGATCTGCTCCGCCAGGCGGCGGCGCTGGGCGTGCCACGGGTGGCCATCGGCGGCATCACCCCGGACAATGCCGGTCCGCTACTCGATGCCGGAGCGGATCTCATCGCGGTGGTCGGCAGCGTCTTCGACGCGCCCGACCCGGTAGCCGCGGCGTGCGCCTATCGCGCCGTGTTCGACCGCGCCCACCCCCCTTCCTGATCGACTTTTCCGGCGTCATGCGACGCCTTACCGGAGTTCCGACATGCAGCACGCACGTTCCCAGGAGTTGTTCCAGCGCGCCAGCCAGCTGTTGCCGGGCGGAGTGAACTCGCCGGTGCGCGCGTTCGGCTCGGTCGGCGGCACGCCGTTTTTCGTCGAGCGTGCAGACGGCGCGTACCTGTACGACGTCGACGGCAACCGCTACATCGACTACGTCGGCTCGTGGGGTCCGATGATCGCCGGCCACAACCATCCGGCAGTGCGCCAGGCGGTGAAACAGGCACTCGGCAACGGGCTGTCATTCGGCGCACCGTGCGCCGCCGAGGTGACGATGGCCGAAACGCTGACCCGGCTGGTGCCATCGTGCGAGATGGTGCGCATGGTCAACTCCGGCACCGAGGCCACGCTGTCGGCGATCCGCCTGGCACGCGGGGCCACCGGCCGCAGCCGCATCGTGAAGTTCGAAGGCAACTACCACGGCCACGGCGACTCGTTCCTGGTCAAGGCCGGCAGCGGCGCGCTGACCTTCGGCGTGCCGAATTCCCCGGGCGTTCCGAAGGCGCTGGCAGACCTCACGCTCACCCTGCCCTACAACGACTTCGACGCCGCGACGGCGCTCTTCGCCGAGGCCGGTGACGAGATCGCCGGCCTGATCATCGAGCCGGTCGCCGGCAATGCGAACTGCCTGGTGCCGCGCGACGGCTTCCTGCAGCACCTGCGCGAGCTGTGCACGCGCCACGGCACCGTGCTGATCTTCGACGAGGTGATGACCGGCTTCCGCGTGGCCCTGGGCGGCGCGCAGGCGCGCTATGGCGTGACGCCCGACCTCACCACCTTCGGCAAGATCATCGGCGCGGGCATGCCGGTGGGTGCGTATGGCGGCCGCCGCGACCTGATGTCGCAGATCTCGCCGGCGGGCCCCGTCTACCAGGCCGGCACGCTGTCGGGCAATCCGGTGGCGATGGCCGCCGGGCTGGCGCTGCTCGGGGTGATCCAGGAGCCGGGCTTCCACGACCGCCTCGAGGCGCATGCCAATGCGCTGTGCGACGGACTGGAAGGGGCCGCGCGCGATGCCGGCGTTCCCTTCACCACCAGCCGGGTGGGCGCGATGTTCGGCATGTTCTTCACCGACGCGCCCAAGGTCGACACCTATGCGCAGGCGGTGGCCTGCGACACCGCGGCGTTCTCGCGGTTCTTCCACGCGATGCTCGAGCGCGGCGTGTTCCTGGCACCGTCGGCGTTCGAGGCGGGGTTCGTGTCGTCGGCACACGACCGGGAGACGCTGGACGCCACGCTTGCCGCTGCGCGCGAGGCGTTCGCGGTGGTCGGCGCGGGTTGAACGACGACGCCCACCACACCGGTCAACGGTGTGGTGGGTTCCGGCCTCCTCAGCGGCCGGCAGGCGCAGCGGCGATAACGCTGCGCAGCGCGCGGGCCAGGCGCTGCAGCCCTTCGGCCACATCGGCATCGGTGATCGTCAGCGCCGGCACGAAGCGCAACACATCCGGACCGGCCTGGAGCACCATCAGCCCTTCGCCTGCACAGGCGTCGAGGATCTCGCCCGCGCGGCCGGCGTAGGGATCGCGCAACTGTGCGCCCAGCATCAGGCCGCGGCCCCGCACCTCGGAAAACACCCGGAGCTCGGCATCGATCGCCTGCAGGCCATCGCGCAGCTCGCGCGACTGGCGGGTGACATTGGCCGCGACTTCGGGCGACGACAGCTTGCGCAGCGCCACGCGCGCCACCGCGCTGGCCAGCGGATTGCCGCCGAAAGTGCTGCCGTGCGCGCCGAACTGCATGACGTCGGCCACCTTCGGGCCCGCGAGCATCGCGCCCACCGGAAAACCGCCGCCCAGCGCCTTGGCGAGGGTGACGATGTCGGGCACCACGTCGTCCTGCCAGTGCGCGAATAGCGTGCCGGTCCGGCCCATGCCGCACTGGATCTCGTCGAGCACCAGCAGCGCGCCGTGGCGATCGCACAGTTCCCGCACCGCGCGCAGGTAACCCGGCGCCACCGGCGTCACCCCGCCCTCGCCCTGCACCGGCTCGAGCATGACCGCGGCAACGTCGCCGGCGGCCATCGCCACTTCCAGCCCGGTGAGGTCGTTGAAGTCGACGTAGCGGAAGCCCTGCGGCAGCGGCTCGTAGCCGGCCTGGTACTTCGGTTGTGCGGTGGCGGTGACCGCCGCCAGGGTGCGGCCGTGGAAGCTGCCACGGCAGGTCACGATCACCCGCTGCTGCGGGCTGCGGCCTTCGCCCGATGCCCACTTGCGCACCAGCTTGATCGCCGCCTCGTTGGCTTCGGCACCGGAGTTGCACAGGAACACGCGGCGGGCGAAGCGCGAGGCGGTGACCAGTTCCTCGGCGAGCCGCAGCGGTGGCTCGCTGTAGAACGCGTTGCTGGTGTGCCAGAGCCGGCCGGCCTGCTCCACCAGTGCGGCGGTGAGGTCGGGGTCGCAGTGACCGAGGCTGCACACCGCGATGCCGGCGGCGAGGTCGACATAGTCGCGGCCCTCGCTGTCCCAGAGCCGCGAACCCTCGCCACGTGCGAGCACGAGGTCGCGCGGCCGGTACACGGGCAGCCAGTAACGCCCGGCGAGTGCGGTGAGCGAAGCCGCAGGAGCAGCGGTGTGGTTCATGGCAGAGTGTCGTCCGGCACGACCCGTCGTTCGGGCCGCCGCCATTATCCGCCCTCGCCGCCGACACCGCATGTCCAGCCCCGATTCCGACGCCCCCGACGCCCCACGCCCAGCCCACCCCGACACCATCGCCGCGCACGCCGGGGTCTCGCCCGACCCGGCCAACGGCGCGCTGACCGCAGCCCTGCAGCTGTCGACCACGTTCGAGCACAGCGCCGATGCGCAGACGCCGCTGGGCTTTCTCTACCAGCGTCACGACAACCCCAACCAGCAGCAGCTGGAACGCGTGCTGGCGCGGCTGGATGGGGGCGCGCGCGCGCTGTTCTTCGCCACCGGCATGGCCGCCGGCGCCGCGGTGCTGCAGGCGCTGCCGCCGGGCAGCCACCTCGTCATCGCCGACGACACCTATTTCGGCTACCGGGCGCTGATCGCTCGCTTCCTGACACCGCACGGGCTGCGCCATACCGTGGTCGATGCCACCGATCCCGACGCGGTGCGCGCCGCGCTGTCGGCGCCGACCGCGCTGTTGTGGGTGGAAACACCGTCCAATCCGCGGCTGAAGGTCTGCGACATCGCCATGCTCGCGGCACTGGCACGTGAGGCGGGCGCGCCGTTGCTCGTCGACGGCACCTTCGCGCCGCCGCCGCTGCAGCATCCGCTCGCGCTCGGTGCCGACATCGTGCTGCACTCGACCACCAAGTACCTCAACGGGCATGGTGATGCGATGGGTGGCGCGCTCACCTTCGCCGCCGACGACGACCTGGCTGCGGCCTGCTACGACGTGCGCCGGATGTTCGGCAGCAGTGCATCGCCGTTCTCGGCGTGGATGACGCTGCGCGGCCTGCGCACGTTGCCGGTACGGCTGGAGCGACACGGCGCGAACGCGGCCGCGGTGGCCGCGTTCCTGGCCGCGCATCCGCGGGTGGCGGCGGTGCATTACCCGGGCCTCGAGGCGCATCCGGGCCATGTGGTGGCCACGCGGCAGATGCGCGGCTACGGCGGCATGCTGTCGTTCGAGCTGCACGGCGGGCGCGAGGCGGCGCTGGCCACCGCACGGCGCCTGGAGCTGTTCACCAACGCCACCTCGCTGGGTTCGACCGAGTCGCTGGTCGAACATCGCGCATCGATCGAAGGCGCCGACAGCGTCAGCCCGGCCGGGCTGCTGCGGCTGTCGGTGGGACTCGAACATGCCCAGGACCTCATCGACGACCTCGCGCAGGCGCTGCACGCGTGACGCGCACGTCGCGGCCCCACGAACGCGCCGACAGTGATGATCGGCCGCTGCTGGCACCTGCCCGCGAACACGGCTGGCGGCGCGCACTGTTCGACGTGATCTACCGGCACGACACGCCACCTTCGAGGAATTTCGACCTGATGCTCATGGTCGCCATCCTCGCCAGCGTGCTGGCGGTGATGCTCGACAGCGTGGCCTCGATCAACCTCGCCCACGGCCGGCTGCTGTACGGGCTGGAGTGGGCGTTCACCCTGATCTTCACCGCCGAGTATGTGTTGCGATTGCTGGTGGTGAAACATCCGCTCCGGTATGCGGTCAGCGTGTGGGGCGTGATCGACCTGCTGTCGATCCTGCCGACCTACCTGTCGTTGCTGATGCCCGGCAGCCAGAGCCTGCTGGTGGTGCGCATCCTGCGCATCCTGCGCCTGTTCCGCATCCTCAAGCTCACGCGCTACATGGAGGAAAGCACGGTGCTGGTGCGCGCCCTGTGGCGCAGCCGGCGCAAGCTCTTCGTCTTCATCTTCAGCGTGCTGACGATCGTGGTCGTGGCGGGGGCGCTGATGTACGTCGTCGAAGGACCCGAGCACGGGTTCGAGAGCATCCCGCTCAGCATGTACTGGGCGATCGTCACCGTGGCGACCGTCGGCTTTGGCGACATCGTCCCGCAGACCGTCGGCGGGCGCTTCATCACCTCGCTGCTGGTGCTCACCGGCTACAGCATCATCGCGGTGCCCACCGGCATCTACACCGCCGAACTGGTCACCAGCCTGCGTGAATCGGGCGGTGGGGGCGGCGACACCCCGCCCCGTGCATGTGTGGCCTGCGGGCTCCACGGGCACGCCGATGACGCGCTGCACTGCCGGCGCTGCGGCCAGCAGTTGTCCGTGGCCGGGGCGGAATCGACGACTGGCCCCTGAGGCTCAGTTCAGGAACAGGTCCGGATACAGCGGCCTGGAGGGATCCACCGCGTAGGCGTCGAAATTCCCGATTCCGGCCTCGCGCAACACCTCCTCGTCGATCAGGAACCGGCCGCTGAAGCCCGGCGCCGGGCGCGTCAGCACCGCGTGCGCGGCGTCGGCCATGATCGCCGGCGTGCGCGCACCGGCAGTGTCGACACCGGGAATCATGTTGAGCGCATCGGTCGCGATGATGGTGCGGGGCCACAGTGCGTTGACCGCCACCCCGCGCGGCCCGAACTCCGCGGCAAGCCCCAGGGTCACGAAGCTCATGCCCATCTTGGCCAGCGTGTAGCCGGTGTGCGGGCCCCACCATTTCGGGTCCAGCGACGGCGGCGGCGCCAGTGTGAGGATGTGCGGGTTCGGCGCCTCGAGCAGATGCGGCAGGCAGGCCTGCGCGCACAGGAAGCTGCCGCGCGCGTTGACCTGCTGCATCAGGTCGAAGCGCTTCATCGGCGTCTCCAGCGTGCCGCGCAGCCAGATCGCGCTGGCATTGTTGACGAGGATGTCGATGCCGCCGAAGGCATCGACCGTTGCCGCCACCGCGGCGCGCACCTGGTCTTCCTCGCGGATGTCACAGCGCAGTGCCAGCGCCTGCCCACCCGCGGCGGTCACGGCCTGCGCCGCGGTGTGGATGGTGCCCGGCAGGCGCGGGTTGGGTACGTCGGACTTCGCGACGATCGCGACGTTGGCGCCGTCGCGGGCCGCGCGCTCGGCGATCGCCAGGCCGATACCACGCGATGCGCCGGTAATGAACAGGGTCTTGCCCGCAAGTGACGCCATGGAACCTCCTCACGCCGCGGTGCCGCCGGCTGCCTAGACTCGGTGCGTCGCCGTTCCGGCGCCGCTGGAGGGATCATCCCATGCGAGCCACCCTGCTTGCGGGCTGTATCGCGGGCCTGTTGCTTGCAGGCTGCCGGCAGGCCGGGCCCGGCCCGGCAATGCAGACGCCGGCAACCGACGCCTCCAACGCGATCCTGCCGCCGCTCGACGACGCCGCGCAGGATCCGCCGCCGTCGCGCGTGCCGGGTCCCGAAGCGGTCTGGAACGGGCCCCTGGAGCACTGCCGCACCGGGACCGGCGCAGTGGACGCCTGCCTGGCCGACGCGATGCGCGCAGGCGATGCGTCGGCTGCGGCAATCGCCGTGAGCGAGCGCCTGCGCGGGCGCGGCGAAGCGGGCCATGTGTCAGCCTGGGAGGAGCGCGACGGCGTGGGCGTCGCCACCATCGGATACCCCTTCCGCGCCAATACCAATCACGGCACCTGGCTGGTGGACAGCCGCGGTCGCCCGACCGATGTCGACAGCCTGGCGGAATCCGCACTGTCGGTGCCGTCCATCGAGGCCTTCCGCACCTCGCATCCCGATGCGCGCGCATTCGCGCCGGCGGAGTTCGTCGAACGCCAGGCGCTGCCCGAGGGCGGCGTGCGCTTCATCTATGCGACACCGCTGCGCACCTGCCATGCCTGCGAGACGCTCGGCCACCTGAAGGTGGCCTACGACTTCGACAGCAGCCGCGAATTCGCCGGCCAGCAGGTGCTGGGCATCGAATGAGCGCGGTTCACGGTTTCGGCCCCTGCCCCTCGTTGTCTTCCCAGCGCAGGATCCGGCGCGTGACCACCCGGTAGACCGGCTTGCCGGTGCGGAACCAGAGGTTGCGCAGCCACGAGCGCCGCTTCAGCAACCGCTTCTCGACCGGCGTAAGCGCCTCGCGGCAGTACATGCGCTTGTGCTTGAGGAGATGGCGCAGGTCCTCGCGGAACAGCAGGCGCATCCACGGCGCGCGCGGATCGCCACGGGTGGCGAGCTGGAAATCGATCAGTGCCGGGCGGCCATCCTCGAGCACCAGCCAGTTCGCCTCCTTGGCGAGGTCGTTGTGCGCCACGCCGCGCCGGTGCAGCTGCTGCAGCAGGCGGCGCGCCTGGTGGAAGTAGGCCACGTCGCCGCGCGGCGGGCGCTGGTACATGGCATTTCCGGCCATGAAGCTGCGGTCCAGGCGGCGGCCGGTCCAGTCGAGCAGCCGCGGCGTATCGGGCATGCCGTCGATGGCCTGCAGCGCGCGCGCCTCGCGCCGCGCCAGCCACCACGCCGGCAGCCGCAGCCATAGCGGCACATGGGCGAGATCGCGGCGCACGAAGCGGTGGCCGTGGGCGTCTTCCATCAGCGAGATGCGGCCGAAGCTGTCGGCCTTGAGTGCACGGCGTTCCGTGGCATCGGGACGTGTCATCGCTGCAGTGTACGTGGGCGCACGAGCCTGTCGCGAAGCTGGCCGGGGCGTCGCCGCCGCCACGGATGCCCTCGATGCCGCTGTCATAATGCGGCGATGCTGCCCGAATTCTTCGAGAACACCGTCGCCTGGATCGGCGACCATCCGCTGGCGGCCGGGCTCGTCATCTTCCTGATCGCGTTCGCCGATTCGGTGATCATCCTCGGCGCGGTGGTGCCGGCGCTGCCGCTGCTGTTCGCGATCGGCGTGCTGATCGGGCTCGGGGAGATCTCGGGGCCGTACGCGGTGGCCTGCGCGGCGCTGGGCGCGTTCGCCGGCGACGGCGTCAGCTACTGGGTCGGACGCCGCTGGGGCGGCAGCCTGCGCCAGGTGTGGCCGTTCCACCGCTACCCGCAGCTGCTCGACCGCGGCGAGGTGCTGTTCCGGCGCAATGAACTCAAGAGCATCCTGATCGCGCGCTACGTCGGCGCGATCCGGCCGTTCGTGCCGGCAATCGCCGGCATCGCGAAGATGCCGCTGCGCCGCTACCTGCCGGTCAGTCTGGTGGCGTGCATCTCGTGGGCGGCGCTGTTCCTCGCTCCGGGCTGGATCTTCGGCGCCTCCTACGATGCGGTGGCCGCGGTCGCCGACCGGCTCGCGCTCGTGCTGGGTGCGCTTGCGGTGGTGCTGGCGCTGGCCTGGGCGCTGGTGGTCTACACCTACCGCTGGTTCGACGCCCACGCCAACAAGCTGCTGGCGCGGGGGCTTGCCTGGTCGCGTGCACACCCGGTGTTCGGCCGCTATGCCGGTGCGCTGATCGACCCGCGGCGGCCGGAGTCGGCCTCGCTGGCGATCCTGGCCGTCTGCCTGCTGGCGATCGCCTGGGCCTGGTTCGCGCTGCTGACCACGGTGCTGATGCGCGGCGAACCGCTGATGGTCGACCTCAGCGTCTACGAGACGATGATCGCGCTGCGCAATCCGCTGGCGGACCGTCTGATGGCGGGCCTCGCCTCGATCGGCGATGCGGTGGTGCTGGTACCGGCCGCGGGCCTGGCGCTTCTCTGGCTGGTGTGGCGGCGGCGCTTCCTGGCCGCTGCGCACTGGCTGGCCGCGCTGGCCTTCGGGCTGGTGCTGACCGCGGGCCTGGAGGCGGTGATCGACGTCCCGCGGCCGCCCACGGCGCACAGCGGCTTCGGCTTCCCGTCGATGACGGTGACCATGACCACCATCACCTTCGGCTTCTTCGCGGTGCTGATCGCCCGCGAGCTGCCCGGCCGCAACCGTGTGTGGCCCTATCTGGTGACCGGCGTGACGGTCTCGCTGCTCGGCTTCGCGCGCATCTACCTCGGCGCGCACTGGCTCAGCGACGTGGTCGGCGGCGTGCTGCTCGGGGTGGCGTGGCTGCTGGTGCTGGGGCTGGCCTACCGCCGGCACGTGGCGCGCTCGTTCTGGATGCGGCCGCTGTCGCTGGTGTTCTACATCACCTTCGCCGTGGCCGCCGCCTGGCATGCGCCACGCGCGGTCGACCGCCTGCTGGCCGATTTCGTGCCGCCGCCACCGACCCGGGTCATCACCGAGGCTGGCTGGTGGGACACCGCATGGAAGACCCTGCCCTCGCGCCGCAACGAACGCAGCGCCGACCTGCGCTGGCCGCTCGACCTGCAGGTGGCGGGGCCGCTGCCGCCGCTGCGCGCGCACCTTGAACAGCGGGGCTGGGTGGTCCAGCCACAGGCCGACTGGGTGGCCGTGCTCGGCCTGCTCGACGACGACACCCCGGCATCGGAGCAGGCGGTGCTGCCTGCCGCTCTCGATACCGAGGCGGAAGTGCTGCTGATGCGGCGCCCGACCGACGGTGGACACGAACAGGTGCTGCGGCTGTGGCACGCGCCGGCATTGCTGGAAAGCGGCGAGCCGCTATGGGTGGGCACGGTGCAGACGCTGGATTACACGCGCCCGCTGTTCGGCCTGTTCGGGCTGTGGCAGCCGCAGACCGATGCACACGATGCCTGGCTGGCCCTGCGCGCCGACCTTGCGGGACTGGAGACCGCCGAGGCCGTGCATCCACAATCCGGCGTGGCGGTACTGCGCGTGCGCACGCGCGAGCCGTCCGGAACCGCCAGCGTCGAATAGGCGCGCTCAGGCAACCTGTTCGAGCAGCCGCTGCAGGCGGGCGTGAACATCGTCCTCCTGCAGCAGCGCCTGGCGCTCGTGTTCGCCCAGCGGCAGCAGTTCCGCCAGCCGCCAGCCCACCCACGCCGCATCCGCGAAGTGGTGTTCCGGGATGCGCACCACGCCCTCACCGACCGCGCGCTCGAGCATGCGCCGCAGCAGCTCGGCCAGCAGCATGTGTTCGGGGCGCGTCCGTGCGGGCACGTCATCGGCCAGCCACACGACGTCGGCAACCAGCAGACCGTTGTCGCGCACCCGAACCTGGCGCACGCGGAACCGCCGGCCACCGCGCACGCGCAGCACCAGCAGGCCATCGGCGTCGCGGTCGAAATCCTCGATCGTGGCCAGCGTGCCGACCGCGGCGGGCAACGCGGGTGCCCCACTTTCGCTGCCCTCCAGGATCAGGCAGACGCCGAAGCCGCTGCCGTTGCGGCCGCAGTCGCGCACCAGGTCGAGGTAGCGTGGCTCGAAGATGCGCAGCGTGGTGGCCGCGCCGGGCAGCAGCACGCTCGACAGCGGGAACAGCGGCAGCGGCGCGGAGCCATCGGACGGGTTCATCGATCGCATCGTAGGCGGGATCGGCCGGTGCTCATAGCCGCCATGCGCGCACCCACGCGATCCGGCCTCTCGATCATCGCCCTGCCGGCGTACCCGCGATCAACCCGGCGGTGCGGCCCGGCGTGCCTGCAGCATCGCGACGAAGCGCTGCGGCGCGCCGTCGAAACCGCCGTTCGACATGAAGACCACATGGTCACCGGGCTCGACCAGTGCACCGAGGGTCGCCATCAGCGTGTCGGCATCGGGCACCGCGAACGCCTGCCCGCGCACGCTCTGCACCACCCGGCCCGCATCCCAGGCCAGTTCAGGGCGATGCAGGAACACCACGGCATCGGCGGCATCGAGCGACGGCGCCAGGCCGTCGGCGTGCGCGCCCAGGCGCATGGAATTGCTGCGCGGCTCCATGGCCACCACGATGCGCGCATCGCCGACGCTGGCACGCAGGCCGGCAAGCGTGGTCGCGATCGCGGTGGGATGGTGGGCGAAGTCGTCGTAGACGCGGATGCCGTCGATCTCGCCGACCTGCTCCATGCGCCGCTTCACGCTGCGGAACTGCGCGAGGGCCGGCAGCAGCGGTTGCGGATCGACGCCCGCGGCATGGCAGGCGGCGATCGCGGCCAGCGCGTTCATCACGTTGTGGCGGCCGAGCAGCGGCCAGCGCACTTCGCCCAGCGACCGGCCACGGTGCACGACCTCGAACGCGCGGCCATCGGCCTCGATCAGCCGCGCGTTCCATTCGAACTCGCCGTCGATGCCGAAACGGTCGACCGGGGTCCAGCAGCCCATCGCCAGCACCTCGGCCAGGTGCGGGTCCTCGCCGTTGACCACCAGCCGCCCGCCGCCGGGAACCGTGCGCACCAGATGGTGGAACTGGCGCTGGATCGAGGCGAGGTCCGGGAAGATGTCGGCGTGGTCGTACTCGAGGTTGTTGAGGATCGCCACCCGCGGCCGGTAGTGCACGAACTTGCTGCGCTTGTCGAAGAACGCGGTGTCGTACTCGTCGGCCTCGACCACGAACAGCGGATCGCTACCCAGCCGCGCGGAGACACCGAAGTCCTCGGCCACGCCGCCGATCAGGAAGCCGCAGTCGCGCCCGGCCGTCTGCAGCAGCCAGGCAAGGATGGTCGAGGTGGTGGTCTTGCCGTGGGTGCCGGCGACCGCCAGCGTGGTGCGGCCGGGCAGCACGTGCTCGGCCAGCCACTGCGCACCGGAGGAATAGGCTCGGCCGGCATCGAGCACCGCCTCCACCGCGGCATTGCCGCGCGACAGCGCGTTGCCGATCACCACGAGGTCGGCGTCGCCGGCAATGTGTGCGGGCTGGTAGCCCTGGTGCAGACCGATGCCGAGGCGCTCGAGCTGGGTGGACATCGGCGGATAGACCGCCTGGTCGCTGCCTTCGACCTCGACGCCGGCCTCGCGCGCGAGCGCGGCGACGCCGCCCATGAAGGTGCCGGCGATGCCGAGGATATGGATCTTCAAGTCGTGCAATTCCATGGAACGAGCGCGCACTCTAGCCGAGACCATCGATGGTGGCACCGATGGCGCGCGGCTTCAGTGCGGTATTGCCTCCAGGCCCAGCAGCAGCACCGCCGTCACCAGCAGCACCGCGCCGGCCATGCGGCGCGAGCGGCCAAGAGCCTGCTGCCAGAGATCGAGATAGCGACGCACCAGCACTGCCATCACTGCAACGGTCGCAAGCCCCACCGCCACCGCGACCGTGAGTACCGCTGCGGGGGCAAGGCCGCCGGCATCGGCCACCAGCAGCAGCGACACCGGCGCCAGCACCGCATTGCGCAATGCCGCCAGCAGACCCAGCGCCAGCAGCACCTGCATGCGCAGTGGGGTGCGCCCGACCAGCGCGAGGATTGCCCAGCCCAGCGCCAGTTCCGCGGCGAGCAGCAGCGCGGAACGTGTCAGAGGGGATGGGATCGGCGCCGCGGCATCCACCCCGGCAGTCACCAGTAGTGCGAACAGCCAGGCGGCAAGCACAGGCGTCACCCCGCCGGGCAACACGCCGAGCGGCGCGGTACCGCCTATCCAGTGCCAGCAGCGGCGCACCGCCTGCAGGATGCTCAGCCGACCGGCTTGTCGACCTGGATCGCGCCGAGGATGCGGTTGAACACCTCGTCAAGGCTGCCGACGCCGTCGATGACGGTCAGTTGGCCCTGCTGGCGGTAGTACTCGATCACCGGCGCGGTCTGCTGGTCGTAGACCTGCAGACGCTTGCGCACCGATTCGGGGTTGTCGTCGGCGCGGCCTTCGGCCTGCGCACGCCCGGCGAGGCGCTCGACCAGCAGCTCGTTGTCGACCTCGAGCTGGACCGCGGCATCGAAGGACTGGCCGAGGTCGGCCAGCAGTTCGCCGAGCGCGGCGGCCTGGGCGAGGTTGCGCGGGTAGCCGTCGAGGATGAAACCGGCGCGGGTGTCGTCGCGCGAGAAGCGGTCACGCAGCATGCCGAGCAGGATGTCGTCGGAGACCAGGTCGCCGCGCGCCATCACTTCCTTCGCCTGCAGCCCCAGCGGCGACTGCGCCGCGACTTCCGCGCGCAGCAGGTCGCCGGTGGAGATGTGCGGGACCTGCAGGTATTCCTTCAGCCGTGCCGCCTGCGTGCCCTTGCCCGAACCGGGCGCACCCAAAAGAACCAGTCGCATCGAAGACTCCACTCCTTACAAACGGGAATTCGCCGCAGCCAGGCTCGTCTGGACCATCCGCCGCGCATAGACAGGGCGCACTGTACCGTATCCACCCCGGCCGCCACGAGAGAAATCCGACACGGCCGCCCTCCCCTTTCCACTGCCGCGAACCACCACGATGGCCACAGGAAACCTGCTCTACGCCCAGTCCGGCGGCGTCACCGCCGTCATCAATGCCACCGCATCCGGGGTCATCACCGAAGCGCGTGCACGCCGCATCCGGGTGCTTGCCGCGCGCGAAGGCATCCTCGGGGCACTGCGCGAGGACCTCGTCGATACCGGTCGCGAGCGCATCGCCGACATCCGCGCCCTGGCACACACGCCGGGCGGCGCGTTCGGCTCGTGCCGTTTCAAGTTGAAGTCGCTCGACGAGGACCGCGCGAAATACCAGCGCCTGCTCGACGTGTTCCGCGCGCACGACGTGCGCTGGTTCCTCTACAACGGCGGCAACGATTCCGCCGACACCGCGCTCAAGGTGTCCCAGCTGGCGGAAGCCTCGGACTACCCGCTGACCTGCATCGGCGTCCCCAAGACCATCGACAACGATCTCGCGGTCACCGACTGCTCGCCCGGCTTCGGTTCGGCGGCGAAGTACACCGCGGTCTCGGTGCGCGAGGCGGCGCTGGACGTGGCTTCGATGGCGGGCTCGTCCACGCGCGTGTTCGTCTACGAGGCGATGGGCCGCCACGCCGGCTGGCTGGCGGCCGCCGCCGGGCTCGCCGGCGAAGGCCCGGACGACGCACCGCACCTGATCCTGTTTCCCGAGCGCGCCTATGACGAGACCGACTTCCTCGCCCGCGTGCAGGCGGTGGTCGATCGCGTCGGCTGGTGCGTGGTGGTTGCAAGCGAAGGCATCCGCACCGCCGACGGCAGGTTCGTTGCGGAGTCCGGCGGCGGCAGCGATGCGTTCGGCCATGCCCAGCTCGGCGGCGTCGCGCCCTACCTCGCGGGCCGGGTGCAGGACGCCCTCGGGCTCAAGGTGCACTGGGCGGTGCCCGACTACCTGCAGCGTTCGGCGCGGCATATCGCCTCGAAGACCGACCTCGACCAGGCCATCGCGGTGGGCCGCGCCGCGGTGCGTTATGCACTCGAAGGCCGCAACGCGACAATGCCGGCGGTGCGCCGCGTGTCCGCGAGCCCGTATCGCTGGACCATCGAGCCGGCACCGCTGGCGCGGGTGGCCAATCGCGAGAAGAAGATGCCGGCGGCATTCCTGCGTCGCGACGGCTACGGCATCACCGCGGCCGCGCGCCGTTACCTGCAACCGCTGGTGCGCGGCGAAGCGTGGCCACCCTACCGCGATGGCCTGCCGGCGTATGTATCGCTGAAGAACACGCCGGTGGCGAAGAAGCTGCCGGACTGGGAGCCGTAGGCCGCGCGTCCATGCGCGCCGAACAGAACAATCGGCGCAGCCTGCGAAACATGCGCCTACGCGGCACCTGCACGCGGCTGTGATCCCGGCGATTGCTAGTGATCCAGCACCGGCGGCAGCGGGCAATGCAGCACCGCGCAGACCGTGCGCAGCAGCTCGGCCTCCTGCACCGAGATGCGGCCGTCGTGCACGATGGCGTCGGTGATCGCCTCCACCAGCATCTGCTTGGCCACCGGCTCCAGCCGGTCGAGGGGATCCCACACCGCATCCAGTGCCTGCACCGGGTCGTCCGGCGGCACATAGGGCATGTGGTCGCGCGGAAGCACGCGCTGCAGGCCGGCGAGATACGCGCGGCGTGCGCCGTCGGCGTCATCGGGATGCCCGGCCTGCGCCACCACCGCCAGCAGGGTGGCGAACTCCTGCCTGACATTGACGGCGCGCTGGCGCCCGAAGCGCGCATGGCGGCCCGGGTCGAGCGATTCGGTGACCTGCACCTGCAGCAGCCGCCCGAGGCAGTATTCGAACAGCGAGACCCGGCGATCGGCGTGCACCATCGCCTCGACCACGTCGAGGAATACCGCGAGTTCCGGACGCGGGCGCATGCGCAGCACCGGGAAGGCCAGCTGCGCCAGCGGCAGCCGCTGCATCGGATGCAGTTCCTGCATGCCGTCGCGCAGATGGGTGGCCAGGTCGGCCACAGGCATGCCCATGCGCGCGGCGATCTCGGCGTGCTGGCGCCCGCGGATGGCCTCGTCGCCATCCAGCAGCAGCGCGAACAGCACCGCCATCACCTCGTCGCGCCGTCGCGCGGCCTGCTGCAGGGCAGCGGGGATCGCCGCCACGATGGCGCCGGCACGTGTCCAGTCGTCGTCCGCGGGCTCGGCCACGTGGGCCGCGATCATCGGCGGCGTCACCGCGATCCGGGCCGCGGCAGATGGCAGCGGGCCGTCATCGCGTGCGGCCAGGCCGAGCTGCACGTCCTCCTCGAGACCGTTGGGTGGTGAGCGCAGCCAGCGCGCCTGCAGGCCGGCCAGCTGTTCGCCGCTGAAGCCGGGCTCCAGTGCCTGGATGCGCCTGATCAGCGGAGGATGGGTGGCGAACAGACCGGCGAAGCCCACGCCATCACCGAACAGCATGTGGCTGATCTCCTCGGCATCGGCGCGCTCCTGCAGCTTCGAGCCTTCCTGCACGCCGCCGATCTTCTTCAGCGCACCGGCCAGTCCCTGCGTCTGGCGGGTGAATTGCACGGCGGACGCATCGGCGAGGACTTCGCGCGACCGGCTCACGCCGGCCTTGATCATGCGCCCGAAGAACACGCCGGCGTAGCCGATGACCAGGCAGATCAGCGCCATCACCAGCACGAACGCACCATCGCGGCTGCGCGAGGCGGCACCGTGGATGAGGATCCTGCGCCCGATCAGGCCAAGCATCAGGATGCCGAACAACACGCCCATGAGCCGGATGTTGATGCGCATGTCGCCATTGAGCACATGGCTGAACTCATGGGCGATCACGCCCTGCAACTCGTCGCGGTTGAGGCGTTCAAGGGCGCCGCGGGTCACCGCCACCGCGGCGTCGGTCGGCGCGTAGCCGGCCGCGAACGCGTTGATGCCCTGTTCGTGCTCGAGCACGAACAGGGCCGGTACCGGCACCCCGGAGGCGATCGCCATTTCCTCGACCACGTTGCGCAGGCGGCGCAGCTGCGGATCGGTGGTGTCCTCCGGCACCGCCACGCCGCCGAGCTGGGTGGCCACGCGTTCGCCGCCTGCACGCAGGCTCGCCATGCGGTACAGCGAGCCCAGGCCGATGATCATCACGGTGACGATGCTGGCACCCACCAGGGTGCCTACACTGCCGCCGAAGAACAGCAGCACGGCCACGTCCACCAGCACCACGATGCACAGCACCGCCAGTGCGAACAGTACGACCAGCCGGGTGGTGTTGCGTCGCGCCTGGGCCTGCCGCTCGAAGAAGTTCATCGGATCGCCGCGTCAGCGCCCGCGGGTCAGAACTGCACCTTGGGCGCCTCGCGCACCTCGGCGCGGTCGGCGGCGATCTCCAGCAGTGCGGCCGGCTCGAAGCGGAACATGCCGGCGACGATGCTCGACGGGAACACCTCGCGCCTGTTGTTGTAGGCCATCGCCGCATCGTTGTAGGCCTGGCGTGCGAAGGCGACGCGGTTCTCCGTGCTGGTCAGCTCCTCGGTGAGCTGCATCATGTTCTGGCTGGCCTTGAGGTCCGGGTAGGCCTCCACCACCGCCAGCAGCCGCCCGAGCGCCCCATTGAGCGCGCCCTGGGTCTGCGCGAGTTCGGCCATCGCCGCCGGGTCGCCCGGATTGGCCGCCGCCGCCTGCAGGCCGTTGATCGCCGCACCGCGCGCGGCCACCACGGCTTCGAGCGTCTGCCGCTCGTGCGAGAGGTAACCCTTCGCGGTCTCGACGAGGTTGGGGATCAGGTCGAAGCGACGCTGCAGCTGCACGTCGATCTGGGCGAAGGCGTTCTTGAATGCGTTGCGGGCGGTGACAAGGCTGTTGTAGATGCCCACACCCCACACCGCGACAACCACTGCCAGGCCGACAATTACCAGCAGGATCAGCATGCTACCCATCAAAGCTCCCCTTATTCATGCAAGACAGGAATCAGGCGTTATGATCGGCCCGCAAGCAAGCATACGCAGGGGACAGACCCGATGAAAGACAAGGTGCTTCGCCGTCGGTGGGGACGCGCATGGCAACTTGGGCTGGTCGGCATGCTGATGCCGCTGGCCCTCGGCACCACCGCACAGGATCTCCCGCAGCACGCGCAGGTCCTTCCGTCCGCTGCGGAACCGATGCCGGTATTCCCGCGTCCGACCGACGGCCGTCCCGAACAGCGGCCACCGCCGGTGGATGCGAAGCCGCTGCCAGCGTCCTTCAATGTGCGTGAATTCGAGGCGATGGCGCAGGCACTGGTGGCCGACCAGCGCGTGCCCGGACTGGCCATGGCCATCGTCCACAACGGCCGCGTGCTCAGCGCGCGCGGTTACGGCATCACCGACGTGCGCGCCGCCGAGCCGGTGGATGCACACACCGTGTTCCGGCTGGCATCGCTGTCGAAGTCGTTCGCCGGCACCATTGCCGGCGTGCTCGTGTCCGAAGGCGCGCTGCGCTGGGACAGCAAGGTGGTCGACTACATGCCGGGCCTGCGCTTGGCCGACCCCAATGCGGCCCAGCAGGTCACCGTTGCCGACGTGCTGAGCCACCGCGTCGGCCTGCCGCGCCATACCTACGACCGCGACATCGAGGCCGGCACCGACTACACCACCCTCGTGCAGCGGCTGTCGTCGGCCAACATGGCCTGCGCGCCGGGCGACTGTTACGGCTACCAGAACGTCGCCTTCAGCCTGGTCGGCGACGTGGTGTTCGCGACCTCCGGGCAGTTCTTCAGCGAAGCGGTATCACGGCGCCTGTTCAAGCCGCTCGGCATGAACGATGCCAGCTATGGCCTCGACGGCATCCAGGCAAGCCCGCGCTGGGCCAAGCCGCACGTGCGCGCCAACCGCGGCTGGACATCGCTGATGCCCAAGCCCACCTACTACCGGGTGGCGCCCGCCGCAGGCGTCAACGCCAGCATCAGCGACATGGCGCAGTGGCTCATCGCGCATACCGGCCATCGCCCGGACGTGCTGCCTGCACCGCTGCTGGCAACGCTGCATTCGCCGATCGTCGGCACGCCCGGCGAAATGCGCAGCCGCGCGGGATCGTGGCGCAGCGAACGCCTCAATGCCGCCGGCTACGGGCTCGGCTGGCGCGTCTACGATTACGCCGGCCATCGCGTGGTCTTCCATGGCGGTGCGGTGCAGGGCTACCGCGGCGTGATGGCGATGGTGCCGGAGAGCGACTTCGGCATGGTGGTGCTGTGGAACAGCGAGAGCAGCTTGCCGTCCGGCCTGATGCCCACCATCCTCGACCGCGCGCTCGGCCTGCAGCACCACCGCTGGCTGGATGTCGATATCGACGACCTGCTCTACGCCGACCGCGCCGGCGACAGCACCGCACCAGGTGCGGCAGCGTCCAGCGCACACGCCCGGCCGCACTGACCCGCATAAACAAGAACCCCCTCCGCCTGGGCAGCGGAAGGGGTCCGGGATGACGCCGCCTTCTGGGTGCGGCTTACATCAGCGGAGCCGGTGCTGCCGGGATGGCAACCGGCGCAGGCTTCTTGGCCGCACGACGCGGCATCTTCTTGGCAACGGCCTTGCGCGGCGCCGCCTTCTTGGCGGTTGCCTTGCGCGCGGTCTTCTTCGCAGGCGTCTTGCGGGTCGCGGCCTTCTTCGCCGTCGACTTGCGTGCGGTTGCCTTCTTCGCTGCCGGACGCTTGGCGACGGCCTTCTTCGCGGTCTTGCGGGTCGCCGCCTTTTTCGCGGTCGACTTGCGGCCGGTCGCGGCCTTGCGGGCCGTCGACTTCTTCGCTGCCGCCTTGCGCGCGGTGGTCTTCTTGGCTGCCGACTTGCGGGCCGTGGTCTTCTTGGTTGCGGCCTTGCGTGCGGTGGTCTTCTTGGCTGCAGCCTTGCGCGCGGTGGTCTTCTTCGCCGCCGCCTTGCGGGCGGTTGCCTTCTTGGCAACCTTGCTCACGCGCTTGGTGGCCGCGGCTTTCTTGGCAGTCTTCTTGGTTGCCGATTTCTTGGTGGCTTTCTTCGTGGCCATGGGATGGCTCTCCTCGTCAATGGAACTTCGGGTACTACGTGCCCAGTTCGCGAACGCCGCGGGGATCGGACCCGCGACCAACCGCCGACGCGCGACGCGCATCGGAACGGATACCTGCGTCGCGACCCGGCCGGCACGCACTGCCGATTCGATGTCCGACGCACCCGCAGGAAAACGCCCGTGCCTGGATGGCGCGGGCGTGTCCGAAACGGGGTGCTGTTTTTGCATGGGAGACGAGGACCGGTTCCACCTTCTGGAATTTCTGGGCGGAAGGTTGCGTTGTCGCGTGCGATGTCGTCCCGGCCTTGATCACTCGTCCCTGCGGTTGCGTGGTTTCGGCGAAACCTAATCACGCTTTTTTTAACTGTCAACACCTGTCGTTGCATGTGCCCGCGCACGTCTGCACGCGTTCTCGACATCGGGCATCACGCTGCCGGCGCGGCGGGTCCCCGACATGCGTGCGCGCAGCGCACGTCGAGCGCGACACGTTGTCGGCCGATGCTGTTTTCAAGTGCTTTTCGGATGCACGCCGCATTGCATGCGTACATCGCCCATCGCGCGTCATGCCGGCGATCGGCAACGGCAACGTCGTCGTGCAGCCGGTCATGCCATTGCGGAACAACTCAGCGAAAGGATGCATCTTGCGCGCTGCAGCGACACCTTTGCGCGGAACTGCGCGAACAGAAACCGCGCTTGCGCGGTCATGCATGCCCGCACGCACGTCGAACGCGGCAACGAAAACGCCGCCTCGTGGGCGGCGTTTCGATGCAGCGTCCAGTGCTTTCGCCGATCAGTCGGCGTCATCGAGCAACGACGCGTAGTCGTCGGGATCGAGCAGTTCGTTGAGCTGTTCGCTGTCCTCGATTTCCACCGCGAAGATCCAGCCTTCGCCGAACGCATCCTCGTTGATCGTCTCCGGCTTGTCGGCCAGATCGGAGTTCACCGCGACCACGGTGCCAGTGACCGGCGAATAGACATCGGAGGCGGCCTTGACCGACTCGACCACGGCGGCACCGGTGCCGGCTTCGACGCGATCGCCGACGCTGGGAAGGTCGACATAGACGAGGTCACCCAGCAGGCCCTGGGCATGGTCGGAGATGCCGACCGTGACCCTGCCGTCGCCCTCGACGCGGGCCCATTCGTGGGATTTGAGGAACTTCAGGTCGCCGGGAATCTCGCTCATGTCGGGGCTCCGAATCAGGGGGTGGTGAGTGCGGCCAAGTGTAGCCGGGGAGGCGCGCGACGCGCAGGCCGTTCGCGTCGTACGCCAGGGTGTGCAGGAGCCGCGCGTCAGTCGAGGATGCCCGGCTGCGGCTGGCCGTCGCGCACGAACGGGAACTTCACCGTGCGCACCGGCACCTCGCGGCCGCGGATATCCACGCGCACCTGGCCGGCGTCTCCAGCGGGGACGCGCGCGAACGCGATCGCCTTGCCCAGGGTCGGCGAGAACGTGCCGGACAGGATCTCGCCGTCACCGGCATCGCTGAGCACGCGCTGGCCATGGCGCAGCACGCCCTTCTCGTCCATGACCAGACCGATCAGCTGACGCGCATCGCCATCGGCCTTCTGACGCTCCAGGCGCTCGCGCCCGATGAAGTCACGGCCGTCGTCGAGCGAGACCGTCCAGCCGAGTGCGACCTCGTACGGGGTGACCGATTCGTCCATGTCCTGGCCGTACAGCGCCAGCCCGGCTTCCAGGCGCAGCGTGTCGCGCGCACCCAGCCCGGCAGGCTTCACTCCTGCGCCCAGCAATGCATCCCACAGCGCGACGGCGCCACCCTGCTCCAGCACGATCTCGAATCCGTCCTCACCGGTGTACCCGGTGCGCGCGACGAACAGTGCGGTGCCCTGCGCGGAGCGCACGTCGATCGCGGCGAAGCGGCCAAGTCCGGCCAGCGCATCGCGGTCGGCGGTATCGACGAGACCGAGCACGCGCTCGCGTGCGTTCGGGCCCTGCACGGCGATGATCGCAAGTTCGGAGCGTTCGGCCACCTCGACGCCGAAGGCTTCGGCATGGCGGCCGATCCACGCCAGGTCCTTGTCGCGGGTGCCGGCATTGACCACCAGCCGGTACCAGCCGTCGTCCATGTAATAGACGATGAGGTCGTCGATCACGCCGCCGTTGTCGTCGAGCATGCAGCTGTAGATCGCCTTGCCCTTCTTCTTCAGCTTGTCGACCGAATTGGCCAGCAGGCGGCGCAGGAAGTCGCGCACGCGCTCGCCGCGCAGGTCGACCACGGTCATGTGGCTGACATCGAACATGCCGGCATCGCGGCGCACCTGGTGGTGCTCCTCGATCTGCGAACCGTAGTTGAGCGGCATGTCCCAGCCGCCGAAATCCACCATGCGCGCACCGAGGGCGCGATGGCTGTCGTTGAGGATGGTCTTGCGGGTCATGGGGGGACGCCTTCGCTGCGAAAGAGCCCGATTATCCCAGACCGGTCGCGGCCGTGCCCCGGGCCGTTGGTCTACCCCCGGGGCACGCCCGTGGTCGTTTACCCGGTGTGTTCCGGGCCCGCGTACTCGACCAGCAGCACCAGCCCGTCGGCGCCGGTCACCCGCACCGGCGTGCCGACCGGCAGGTCCGGCCCGGCAACCACCCAGAAGGCGTCGCCGATCTTGACGCGTCCGCGCCCATCGACGATCGCGGTTTCCACCGGCACCACGCGCCCGAGGTGATGGGCCGCACGGCGGTTGAGCGTGGGGTGGTCGCTGACGCGCCCGCGGCCGCGGAACCAGGTGCGATAGACCTGGATCGACACGAAGCACAGGACGACGAAAGCCACGACCTGCCACAGCAGGTCGATGCCCGGCACCAGCAGCACGCCGAGGAACACCGCGGCCGCGGCGAAGCCCATCCACAGCATGAAGGCACCCGGCGCGAGTGTCTCCGCCGCGAACAGCAGCAGCGCCACCGCCGCCCATGCCACCACTTCCCAGCGCATGGGCTCAGCCCCCGCGCGGCGTCTGCACGCCGCGCGCCACCGCACCGGCCTGCTGCTTGCCGAGCGCTTCGCGCGCGAGCTCGGCAATGCCGCCGATCGACCCGATCACGCCACTGGCTTCCATCGGCATCAGCACGAACTTCTGGTTGGGCGCGGTGGCGAGCTCGCGGAATGCCTCGACGTACTTCTGTGCGATGAAGTAGTTGATCGCCTGCACGTCGCCATTGGCGATGGCATCCGACACCATCTGCGTGGCCTTGGCTTCCGCCTCGGCAAGGCGCTCACGCGCCTCGGCTTCGCGGAACGCGGATTCCTTCTGGCCTTCGGCCTGCAGGATCGCCGCCTGCTTGTCGCCCTCGGCGCGCAGGATCT
Source organism: Alterluteimonas muca (assembly GCF_021191595.1). Lineage (NCBI taxonomy): Bacteria > Pseudomonadati > Pseudomonadota > Gammaproteobacteria > Lysobacterales > Lysobacteraceae > Alterluteimonas > Alterluteimonas muca. The sequence goes on along the minus strand of NZ_JAIWPS010000015.1, from coordinate 50,944 downwards.
CCGACTGCCGATGGCCCTCGGCCTCCAGGATCACCGCGCGGCGCTCGCGCTCGGCCTTCATCTGCCGGGCCATCGAGTCGACCAGGTCACGCGGCGGCTGGATGTCGCGGATCTCGATGCGGGTGACCTTGATGCCCCACGGGTTGGTGGCCTGGTCGACCACGTTGAGCAGCTGCGCGTTGATGGTCTCGCGGTTGGACAGCGATTCGTCCAGGTCCATCGAGCCGATCACGGTACGGATGTTGGTCTGCACCAGCGCGATGGTGGCGATCTCGAGGTTGGCGACCTCGTAGGCGGCCTTGGCCGCATCGAGCACCTGGAAGAACACCACCCCGTCCACGCGCACCACCGCGTTGTCACGGGTGATGACGTCCTGGCTGGGCACGTCCAGCACCTGCTCCATCATGTTGACCTTGCGGCCCACGCCGTAGACCACCGGGACCAGGAAGTGCAGGCCCGGATCGAGCGTGTGGGTGTACTTGCCGAAGCGCTCGACGGTCCACTCGTAGCCCTGCGGCACCATGCGCACGGTCTTGAACAGCACGATGATGCCGGCCAGCAACAGGACCGCGGTGAGAAAACCGGTCGCTCCCATGTGTATCTCCTCGCTGTGATTGTTCCCCGGGGACGGAGTATAGGGGTCGGGTGTGACCCGGCGTCCGCGGTTGCGACGCTTTCTCCAGCTGCCGCATCTAACCCTTCGATGCCACTGACCATGCACTCACTGCAGGCCACGCCCGCACCCGCACCCGGGCCGCCGCCGGCCGCGCCGACCTCGGCGTCCGGCTTCGCGATCGAGGTGCCCGGCACGTTGCTGCAGCGCGCGCGAGCCGGCGAACGGGCGGCGTTCGAGCAGCTGTATCGCTGGTTCGAACGTCCCACGTTCACGCTGGCGCTGCGCATCTGCGGCGACCGCGACACCGCCGCGGATGTGCTGCAGGACACCATGCTGAAGATGATCGACCGCATCGGCGACTTCCGCGGCGCCTGCCCGTTCTGGGGCTGGCTGCGGCAGATCGCGGTCAACGAGGCACTGATGCGCCTGCGTCGCGGGCGTCGTTTCGAGGGGCATCTGGATGTCGACGAGCACGAGCCCGCCGGCGACACCCCGCCACCGAGCGCCGCTGCCGACGCCGCGGCACTGCAGCGTGCGCTGGCCGGGCTTCCGGTGATCACCCGCAGCGTGCTGTGGCTGTACCACGCCGAAGGCTTCACCCATGAGGAGATCGGCACGCTGATGGAACGCACGCCGAGCTTCTCCAAATCACAGGTCTCGCGCGGCACCCGCCGCCTGCGTGAACTGCTCGATACCCCCAATCCCACCCTCACCGGAGCGTCGCCATGACCGACCCCCGCACGCCCCCGCCCGCGACCTGGCAGGAGGCGTTTTCGCGCCTTCCGCTGGCCAGCCCGCCGGCGCAGGGCTGGGACGCGATCGCCGCACGGCTGCCGCAGCCATCACGACCGCGCCGCTGGCCGGTGTGGACCGCGCTCGCGGCGTCGCTGCTGCTGGTGGTCGCGCTGCCGCTGCGCTGGCTGGCACCCGATGCACCTGTCGGCACCGCGCCAGCGGACGACAGCGCGGTCGCCGCGTTGCAGGACGAATCCGCCCGCCTCGAGGCGCTGCTGCCGCTGCTGGCCGACGACCGCGTGGCGAGCGGCAGCGCGGCACTGATGTCCGGCGAACTCGAGTTGCGCTTGGCTGCGATCGACGCCCGTCTGCGCGACCCGGCGCTAGATGCACGCGCCCGCGAGGAACTGTGGCGCTCGCGCGTGGACACCCTGCTCGCGCTGGTGCAGTTCGAAGGCGAACGCTCGTGGCTTGCCGCACAGGGCTCGCGCTTCGACACCGCACTGGTCCAGATCGACTGACCTCCCAACCAACCGCCTGCTGGAGAACCACCATGATCCGCCGCCCCCCCGCCCTCGCCATGCTTGCGCTCGCCGTTGCGCTGGCCACCGGTACCGCCAGTGCCCAGGGCACCGACAACCGCAGCCTCGAGCAGGCGCGTGCCGACCTGCAACGCGCCGCCGCGCGGGTCGCGGAGCTGTCCACCGACAGCGCCGCGGATGTCGTGCACCGGCGCACGCGGCCGGTGCTGGGCGTGGTGCTGGCAGCCGATGCCGATGCGGGCGTGCGCATCGCCGCGGTCACCCCCGGCAGCGCCGCCGACGATGCCGGGCTGCGCAGCGGCGACCGCATCGTCGCCATTGGCGGCACCTCGATCCTCGGCCGCGACGGCGAGCTGCGACTGGACAACGCACGCGGATTGTTGCGCGGGATGGCCGGCGGCACACCGGTGCGGGTGGACTACGAGCGCGGCGGGCGCCGCGCGTCGGTGGACATCACCCCGCGCCCGGGGACCGGGGTTGCGGTGCTGTCGGGCGCCGATCTGGCACGCACGCTTGAAAACGTACGCGAAGGGATCGATGGCGTGGACATGCAGCGCATCGGCGAGCAGGTGCGCATCGCCACCAGTGGGATCGGCGCAGAGGTCGAACGTGCGCTGGCAGCGGCGGGGCTCGACGCCAACTGCGAAGGCACGGCCTGCGGCACCCCGCGGCTGCTGTCGGCGATGCGCTGGAGCGGGCTCAACCTCGCGGCGCTGGATGGCGACCTCGGCCGCTACTTCGGCACCGACCGCGGCGTGCTGGTGTTGTCGACCGGCAATATCGACGGCCTGCGTGCCGGCGACGTGATCCAGCGAGTGGATGGCCAGGCGGTCGCCACCCCGCGCGACGTGATGCAGCGCCTGCGCGGCCGCGACGAAGGCGAACGGGTGACGATCACCTACCTGCGCGACCGCAGGAGCGGCACTGCCCAGGTGATGGTCCCCGCGCAGCGCTCGCTGCGGCTGGTGGCGCCGCCGGCACCTCTGGCGCCGCCACGGCCACCCGCGCCACCGAAGGCGCCGGCCGCTCCTCCGGAGGCGGCCTGAGGGCTACTTGGTCAGGATCAGCTTGTCGTTGCGGGTATGGCGCAGCCGGTAGAGCTCGTTGCCATGGCGGATGCAGATCTCGCGCTGGCCGGCCAGCAGGCCCGCGCTGTCGACCAGCACCTGTGCCGGCGCTGTCTGCGTCGCGGTGCAGGAGGTCGGGCGGGTTGCGGACGGATCGGCGGGGAGAGGGTCGTGCGAGCGATCGAGCGACATTCTGCTGCCTCGGGACGGGGACGCCGCAACAGTAATGATTCTCATTAACCAGTCAAGGGGTGGCGTCGTCCCGGGCGAGCAGGGGCGGACCCGCAGGTGTCAGCGCTCCTGCGTCACCGCCTCGATCCGCCGCCACACCGACGGCTCGAGGCGCTCGAGCAGATCCAGCGCCTGCAGATTTTCCAGCAGCTGCGACACCCGGCTGGCACCGGTCAGCACGGTCGACACATGCGGGTTGCGCAGGCACCAGGCGATCGCCAGCGGCGCCGGTGCAACGCCCAGCTCCGTCGCCAGCGCGGTGAAGGCGCGCGCACGCTCCAGCCGCGACGGGTCCTGCAGCAGCAGTTCGCGCAGCCACGCGTAGCCGGGCTGGCCGAGGCGGCTGTCGTCACCGATGCCATCGTTGTACTTGCCGGTCAGAAGCCCGGAGCCCAGCGGCGACCACACCGTGGCACCGAGGCCCAGTTCGCCGTAGAGCGGCGCGTATTCCAGCTCCACGCGCCGGCGGTGCAGCAGGTTGTACTCGGGCTGCTCCATCGTCGGCGGGTGCAGCCGGTGCCTGCGGGCGAGATCGGCGGCTTCCATCACCCGCTCTGCCGGCCATTCCGAAGTGCCCCAGTACAGCACCTTGCCCTGGCGGATCAGCGTATCCATCGCCCACACGGTCTCGGCCACGGGGGTGTCCGGGTCCGGGCGGTGGCAGAAGAAAAGATCGAGATAGTCGACGCGCAGCCGCCGCAGCGCGGCATGGCAGGCGTCGTGCACGTGCTTGCGCGACAGCCCGCGCTGGGTCGGGCGCGGATCGGCGGCGGAACCGAAATACACCTTGCTGGAGACGCAGTAGCCATCGCGCGGCAGGCGCAGGTCGGCAATGACGTCGCCCATGATCCGCTCGGCGTCGCCATGGGCATACCCTTCGGCGTTGTCGAAGAAGTTGATGCCGTGGTCCCACGCCGCGGCGACCAGCTCGCGCGCCTCGCCGCGGCCGATGCGGCTGCCGAAGGTGGCCCAGGCACCGAACGACAGCGCGGACAGCTGCAGGCCTGACTGGCCGAGTCGGCGGTACTGCATCGCGGGCGCTCCGGGGATGGTGCTCCAGTGTAGCGAGCCGCGGCCCCGGCCCGGCGCTATGCTCGGCGCGGGGCAGCGCGCGGGGAGGCCATGGGCGACGCATCGAAAGCCGGGCGACGACGGGCGCCGGGGCTGTTCGCCCGCCCGGACGCACTGCTGCTCGACACCGGCGCGGACGGCGAGCTGCTGACCGCGCGCGTGCGTGCGCTGCTGTCGCTGCTGGTGCTGTCGCTGCCGCTGCTGGCCGCGCTGGATGGCGACGGCCGCGAAGTGGCGATCGGGCTGGGTGCGGCGGTGGTGATCAACGCGAGCGCGCAGCTGTGGCTGGCGCTTGCGCGACGCCGGGTGCGCTGGCTGCCGCTGGCCACCGCGACCCACGATGTCAGCGTGACCTCGCTGGTGCTGTTGCTGCTCGCGCGCGACGATCCGGCCGCGGGCCTCAACAGCATGGTGGTGTGGTGCTTCTACGCGGTGGCGATCGTGCTGACCGCGCTGCGCAACGACGTGCGGCTGGCGCTGTACACGGGCGCGCTGGCGATCGCCCAGTACGCGCTGCTGTGGTGGATGGTCACCGCGATGGCACCCGGCGACGCGCTGCCGGCGTCCTATGCCTACGGCGTGGTGTCGCCGGGCACGCTGGCCCAGCGGTTGGTGCTGCTGGCGATCATCACCGCGATCACCGCGCTGGTGGTGCGGCGCATCCAGCGGCTGATCACCGCCGCCGGACACGATGCACTCACCGGTCTGCCCAACCGGGCCTGGCTGCTGCAGCACCTGCCGCGCGATGCGGCCGACGCACGGGCCAGCGGCCGCAGCCTGAGCGTGGCGCTGCTGGACCTCGACCGCTTCCGCCGCATCAACGAAGCGGCCGGGCATCCGGCCGGTGACCGCGCGCTGCGCCACTTCGCGGCGGGGCTGACCGCCCTGCTCGAGGACGGCGAGCACGCCGCGCGCATCGGCGGGCAGGAATTCGTGCTGCTGCTGCGCGGCCCGATCGGCAGTGCCTGGGAGCGCCTGGACGGGCATCGCCGCGCCCTGGCCGAACAGGCGTTCCAGCCCGGCCGCGGCCGTGACGGCGTGACCCTGCGTTTCAGCGCCGGGCTGGCGGCCTGGCCACAGGACGGCGCCGACACCTCGGCCCTGCTCGGCACCGCCGACCGGCGCCTCAAGCAGGCCAAGCGCGATGGCGGCGACCGGGTGTGGGCCCGCGACTGCTGAATGAATATGTCCTTCACGAGAATGTGAAGAATCCGTGATATTGCCCCGACCGCCCGCCTCCCCTAACCTGCGCGGTCTGCTGGCGCCCTGGGGCACTCGATGGAAGTACTGGCACGGGTCGGTTTCGGCCTGTTCGGACTGGTGGTGCTCCTTGGCATCGTCTGGCTGTTCTCCAACAACAAGCGTCGCGTCGACTGGGTGCTGGTCGGCACGGGCGTCGCGCTGCAGATCGCGTTTGCCGCGCTGGTGCTGCTGGTGCCGGGCGGTCGCGAGGTGTTCGACTGGCTCGGCCACGGCTTCGTGAAGATCCTGGGCTTCGTCAACGCCGGCTCGAGCTTCATCTTCGGCAACTTGATGGATGTCGACACCTACGGCTTCATCTTTGCCTTCCAGGTGCTGCCGACGATCATCTTCTTCGCCTCGCTGATGGCGGTGCTCTACCACCTCGGCGTGATGCAGGCGGTGGTGCGGGTGATGGCGCTCGCCATCACCAAGGTGATGCGTGTGTCAGGCGCCGAGACCACCAGCGTCTGCGCCAGCGTCTTCATCGGCCAGACCGAGGCGCCGCTGACGGTGCGCCCGTACATCTCGCGGATGACCGAGTCCGAACTGATCACGATGATGATCGGCGGCATGGCGCATATCGCCGGCGGCGTGCTGGCGGCCTATGTCGGCATGCTGGGCGGCGGTGACCCGGTCGAGCAGGCGTTCTACGCCAAGCACCTGCTGGCGGCGTCGATCATGGCGGCGCCGGCGACGCTGGTGATCGCCAAGATCCTGATCCCGGAAACCGGCGAGCCGCTGACCCGCGGCACGGTGAAGATGGAAGTGGAGAAGACCACCAGCAACATCATCGACGCCGCCGCGGCCGGTGCCGGCGACGGCCTGCGGCTGGCGCTCAACATCGGCGCGATGCTGCTGGCCTTCATCGCGCTGATCGCGATGATCAACGCGCCGCTGACCTGGCTGGGCGAGATCACCGGCCTGCAGGAAACCCTGGGCCGCCCGCTCGACCTCGCCACCATCTTCGGCTTCGTGCTGGCGCCGATCGCCTGGGTGATCGGCGTGCCGTGGGCGGATGCCGGGGTGGTCGGCTCGCTGATCGGCCAGAAGGTGGTGATCAACGAGTTCGTGGCCTACCTGCAGCTGGCCGACATCGTCAACGGGCGCGTGGAAGGCGTGGTGCTGAGTGAACAGGGCCGGCTGATCGCCACCTATGCGCTGTGCGGCTTCGCCAACTTCAGCTCGATCGCGATCCAGATCGGCGGCATCGGCGGGCTTGCGCCCGACCGTCGCCAGGACCTTGCCCGCTTCGGCCTGCGCGCGGTACTGGGCGGCACCATCGCCACGATGATGACCGCCACGATCGCCGGCGTGCTGACCACCTTCGCCTGAGTCCGGCATGGCAGGGGCACGCGCAGGCGTCATCGTCGTCGGCTCGTTCAATGTCGACCATGTGTGGCGCGCGACGCGCCTGCCGCGGCCAGGCGAAACGCTGGCCGGTGCCTACACCACCGGCCCCGGCGGCAAGGGCTTCAACCAGGCGGTCGCCGCGCGCCGCGCCGGTGCGGACGTACGCTTCGTCTGCGCGCTCGGTGATGACGCCGGTGGTGCCCTCGCCCGTGATCTCGCAGCTGCCGACGGCATCGACCTGCAGGCACGCGCAAGCGATGCACCCACCGGCACCGCCGGCATCTACACCGATGACGCCGGCCGCAATTCGATCGTGATCGGGCCGGGCGCGAACGCCACCCTGGATGCGGCGTTTGTCGAAGGCCATGCCGGGGCGTTGGCGGCTGCGGCCGTGGTACTGGCGCAGCTGGAATCACCCCGCGACGCGATCGCCGCCGCGCTCGCACAGGCGCGCCGCGGTGGCGCGCTGGCAATGCTCAATCCGGCGCCGGCGGATGCCGTCGTGGACGCGGAACTGCTGGCCTGCTGCGACCTGCTGACGCCCAACGAGAGTGAATTCGCCGCGCTGCTGGCGGCACACGGCCATGGCCGCATCGACGACGACGCGGTGGCGGCGCTCGACGATGGCGCATTGCACGCGCTGTGTCGCGCGCTGCTGCCGCAGGGCACGGTGGTGGTGACCCTTGGCGGCGCCGGTTGCTTCGTCTCGCATGCCGACCCGGCACGCTTCGGTGATATCGCGCCGCACGCACGGCTGCCGGCGCATCCGGCGCGGGTCGTCGACACCACCGGTGCGGGCGACGCCTTCAACGGTGCACTCGCCGCGGCCATCGCGCTGCAGCCGCAGCGTGCCTTCAGCGCGCAGCTGCGCTTCGCCAGCCGCTACGCGGCCGCCTCTACCGAGCACCCCGGCGCCGCGTCGGCAATGCCACTGCTGCGCGCCGACGGCTGACGCGCGCGTCCGCCGGGTCCGCAGGCGCCAGCGCCTACAATGCCGCCATGCAGATCGGCCCGCACCGCATCCACCCCCGCGTGATCCTGGCCCCGATGGCCGGGGTCACCGACAAGCCGTTCCGCCAGCTGTGCAAGCGGCTGGGCGCCGGGCTCGCGGTGTCGGAGATGACCACCAGCGATCCGCGCTTCTGGAACACGCGCAAGTCGCTGCACCGCATGGACCACGTCGGCGAGCCCGACCCGGTGTCGGTGCAGATCGCCGGCACCGAACCGGCGGTGATGGCCGAGGCCGCGCGCCACAATGTGGGGCACGGCGCGCAGATCATCGACATCAACATGGGCTGCCCGGCGAAGAAGGTGTGCAACGCCTGGGCGGGTTCGGCGCTGATGCGCGACGAGGCGCTGGTCGGCCGCATCCTCGAGGCCGTGGTCGGCGCGGTGGACGTTCCCGTCACCCTGAAGATCCGCACCGGCTGGGACGCGGACAACCGCAACGCGCCGGTGATCGCACGCATCGCCGAGGCCGCCGGCATCGCCGCGCTGACCATCCACGGCCGTACCCGCGACCAGCAGTACAGCGGCCAGGCCGAGTACGACACCATCGCCGCGATCAAGGCGCAGCTGACGATCCCGGTCATCGCCAACGGTGATATCGATTCGCCCGACAGGGCGGCCATGGTGCTGCGCCATACCGGTGCCGACGCGGTGATGGTGGGGCGCGCCGCGCAGGGCCGGCCGTGGATCTTCCGCGAGATCGCGCACTTCCTGGCGACCGGCGAACGCCTGCCACCGCCGACCCTGGCCGAGGTCCGCGACGTGCTGCTCGGCCATCTCGAGGCCCTGCACGCCTTCTATGGCGAGCAGAGCGGCGTGCGCATCGCGCGCAAGCACCTGGGCTGGTATGCGAAGGACCGCCCGGAGCATTCGGCCGAACAGCGCGCGGCGTTCCGCGCCGTGGTCAACCGCGCCGAGACCGCGCAGGCCCAGCTGGCGCTGACCCGCGACTATTTCGACGCACTGATCGCGGGCGTCGCCCCGGAGTGGGCGGACGCGGCCTGAGCCCCTCGTGGGCCCACGGTGACTGCCAGGCGGGGCCCGGCGCCCGGCAACGCACCATGCTGTTGCAAACGCGCCGCAGCGCGCAGACGCCGGGATTCCTAGAATGGGCCCTGCCCTTCAACGCGCCACGCCCATGAGCGACCTTCCCGCCTGCGTCGACTTCCCCTACCTGCACGGCTTCTCGCCCACCGAGCAGGCACGCCTGGTGCGCCAGGCGCGGCTCGCCGAGTCGACGATCTTCCGCAACATCGATTATCCCGGCGCGAAACGGCTGCTCGAGGTCGGCAGCGGAGTCGGCGCGCAGACCGAGATCCTGCTGCGACGTTTCCCCGACCTGCACGTGACCGGGGTCGACCTCAGCACGGCGCAGGTCGACGCCGCCCGCGCACGACTCGCGCAACAGCCATGGCTCGATGGCCGCTACGACTTCCGCCAGGCCGACGCCACCGACCTGCCCTTCGAGCCGCGCAGCTTCGATGCCGCCTACCTGTGCTGGGTACTCGAACACGTGCCGAAGCCTGCGCGCGTGCTCAGCGAAGTGCGACGGGTGCTGGCGCCGGGTGCGCCGGTCTACGTCACCGAGGTCATGAACGCGTCGTTCGTGCTCGACCCGTACTCGCCCAACGTCTGGCGCTACTGGATGGCGTTCAACGACTTCCAGTACGACAGCGGCGGCGATCCGTTCATCGGCGCCAAGCTCGGCAACCTGCTGCTGGCCGGTGGCTTCCGCGACGTCTCGACCGAGGTCAAGACCTTCCACTTCGACAACCGCGAGCCGGCGCTGCGCAAGACCATGATCGCCTTCTGGGAGGAACTGCTGCTGTCGGCGGCCGACCAGCTGATCGCCGCCGGTTGCGTCACCGCGGAGGTCGTCGAGGGCATGCGCCGCGAGATCGCCCAGGTGCAGAACGACCCGGACGCGGTGTTCTTCTACGCCTTCATGCAGGCACGCGCGACGGTCTACTGAGCGCCGGCCGCGGGTTGCATGGCGGCCGGCACGCCCGCCGCGGGCTGCTGCCAGATGCGCTGCCACAGCCCGGCGAGCTGTTCGCCCCGGCCGGCGTCGCCGGGCAGCTGTCGCGGCGGCGCCAGTGCCTGCCAGTTGCCATCGCCAGCGCGCCGGGCCACGGCGAAGTTGAAGAAGTAGCCCGGCTCCAGGCCCATGCGCAGGTCGCTGAGCACCAGGGTGCCGTCACGCACCTGCGCGCGCATGAAGCCATGGTTGAACCATTGCAGCCGCTGCACCGCCGGCAGGTCGCCGGCCGCGGCGAGCGCCTGCATGTCGGACCCGTGCGCGCGGAAATGGATCGGTCCACGATCGGCCACGACCGAACGCTCGCCTTCCAGGTAGCCGTCGGGCGTCATCACCACCACCCGCCACAGCAGCGTGTTGAGTGGCATCGGCACCGAGAAGCGCGGCGCATCGGCGAGCCCCATCGTCGCCAGCGTGCGCGTCGCCTCGCGCTCGACCATCGCCTTGGCCGCCAGCGACCAGCCGATGTAGCCGCTGCTCAGCACCAGCCCGGCGACCAGCGCGGTGCGCGCCACCGGTTTCGCGCCGGCCCACAAGGCCACCAGCACCCCACCGAGCAGCCATACCGTATAGGCCGGATCGATGATGAACAGGCTCGACCACATCACCGGCGGTGCCGGCAGCGGCCACAGCAGCTGGGTGCCGTAGACGGTGAACGCATCGAGCAGCGGGTGGGTCACCAGCGCCAGCTGGATCGCCCAGAACCACGCCCGCGGCGCTTCGGCCACGCGTCCGCCACGGCGGCGGAACCATGCCCACAGCGCCCATGCCACCAGTGGCAGCACGAACAGCGAGTGCGACAGGCCGCGGTGCAGGGTCATCTGCGCGACCGGGTCGTCGGTCAGCAGCCACAGCGGCAGCGAGTCGAGGTCCGGCAGCGTGCCGAGCACCGCGCCTGCCCCCATGGCGGCGCGCCGGTGCCGCGCCGGCACCACGGCCGCGGCCACCGAGGCGCCAAGCAGGATCTGGGTCAGCGAATCCATGCGCGGTCAGTGCACCGTGCTGCCGCAGCACTTTTTCCATTTCTGGCCACTGCCGCAGGGGCAGGGATCGTTGCGGCCCGGCAGCGCTTCGCGGCGGATGGGTTCGCGCGGGCGCTGTGCCTCGAAGCGCATCAGGTCGAGATCCTGCAGCAGCGCCGGCACCGAGGCGAGCAGCCCCCAGCGGTCGTCGAAGTCGAGCAGGTCGTCGGCGTCGAGCTCCATTTCCGCAGCATGCTCCGGCGTCGCCACCGACATCCGCATCAGGTCCTGGATGTCGAGCGCGAGGTCGGCGTCGGCGTCCATCCACTTCGTCCACGCGTCGGCGCGCAGCGACATCCCCTGCAGGAATCCGGCCGCCCACAGCGCACCCACCGGGAAGTCGCGCGGGATCGCGTCGATGTCGTCGTCTTCGCCGTCCTCCAGCTCGGGCAGGCCGACGAACGGCATCAGCTCGTAGGCGGCATCGGCATCGTCATCCACGGGCAACGGCTGGCGCACGCGCCAGGTGATGTGGTCCCACAGCTTGCGCAGCAGTTCGACCAGTTCCGGCGCCGCTTCACCGTCGCCCAGCACCTGCGGCAACGCCTCGTCGGGCAGCACCGGCTCGGGGCCGACGATCAGCGCCGAGAAAAGCCCGTCCACGGCCTCCAGCGGCATGCCGTCGCCATCGCCAACGTGGTCGTACAGCAGTGCTTCGAGCCTGGCGAGGTCGTCGTCGCCGAACGGCGACGTTTCGGGGGTGGGGATCATGGCGATTCTCCGGCAGCGGCCAGCCAGTTTAACCAACGCGCAACGCCGCACCGGCGAACATGCGTGCGGGCGCGCGGAGCTGTATCATCCGCGGCCATCTTTTCATCCGAATACAAGGATATTGCCGATGTCGAGCTACCTGTTCACCTCCGAATCGGTGTCCGAAGGCCATCCGGACAAGGTCGCCGACCAGATCTCCGACGCCGTGCTGGACGCGATCCTCACCCAGGACAAGCGTGCCCGCGTGGCCTGCGAGACCATGGTGAAGACCGGCGTGGCGATCGTCGCCGGCGAGGTGACCACCAGCGCGTGGGTCGACATCGAGGAGCTGACCCGCAAGGTCATCAACGGCATCGGCTACACCAATTCCGACGTCGGCTTCGACGGACACACCTGCGGCATCCTCAACCTGATCGGCAAGCAGTCGCCCGACATCGCCGCCGGCGTGGACGGCACCGACCGCAAGGCGAAGAAGCCGGAGGAACAGGGTGCGGGCGACCAGGGCCTGATGTTCGGCTATGCCTGCAACGAGGCGCCCGAGTACATGCCGGCGCCGATCTACTACAGCCACCGGCTGGTGGAGCAGCAGGCCAAGGTGCGCAAGAACGGCAAGCTGAAGTGGCTGCGCCCGGATGCCAAGAGCCAGGTCACGCTGCGCTACGACGAGAACAACCAGGTCGCCGGGCTGGATGCCGTGGTGCTGTCGACCCAGCACGACCCGGGCATCAAGCAGAAGGACCTGATCGAGGCGGTGCGCGAGTTCATCCTCAAGCCGGTGCTGCCGAAGAAGTGGATGGACACGCTGCCGAAGAACAAGGTGCATATCAATCCGACCGGCATCTTCGTGATCGGCGGACCGGTGGGCGATTGCGGCCTGACCGGGCGCAAGATCATCGTCGACACCTACGGCGGCATGGCCCGCCACGGCGGCGGCGCGTTCTCCGGCAAGGATCCGTCGAAGGTGGACCGTTCGGCGGCCTACGCCGCGCGCTACGTGGCCAAGAACGTGGTCGCCGCGGGTCTGGCCGACAAGTGCGAGGTGCAGGTGTCCTACGCGATCGGCGTCGCCGAGCCGACCTCGATCTCGGTCACCACCTTCGGCACCGGCCGTATCCCGGATGCACAGATCGAGAAGCTGATCCGCACCCATTTCGACCTGCGCCCGTACGGCATCATCAGGATGCTCGACCTGATCCACCCGATGTACCAGGCGACCGCCGCCTACGGCCACTTCGGCCGCAAGCCGAAGGAGTTCACCTACGTGGATGCCGACGGCAACACGGTGTCGGCGACCGCGTTCTCGTGGGAGCGCACCGACCGCGCCGATGCGCTGCGGGCCGACGCCGGGCTCTGAGCTGGCAGACCGTTGCACATGAAGAGGGCCGCGCAAGCGGCCCTCTTCGTTTCCCGCACGTCACAAGGGTCTGCGGATCAGGACGTGCTGACCTCGACATCGATGCGGTCGTGCTGCTGGTTGGCATTGTCGCCATCCGAACCCGACGCGATCCGGAACAGCTTCTCGATGAAGCCGTAGGGTTCGTTGTTGAGGTTGCGCGCCAGCGAGATGGCGAAGTCGGTCGGCGTCGGCGAATAGCCGTCGCTGCCCAGCATCACGGCGAGATCCGGGTGCGCGCCGCCGTACCCGACGCCGTCGACGGTCGATTGCGTCTGCTCCATCAGCGCCTGCATCTGCGACTCGCTGAAGGTCAGGGTGACGGTGTCACCCGCGTCCACCGGCCCGCTCCCGTCCACCGAGCCGGTCAGGGCGACGTTGAGCAGGGTTGCCATGGCCTCCTCCTCGGAGGCCTCGTTGGCGCCCATGAAGCGGTCGAACCAGCCGTAGGCCGGGCGATCCGTGTTCACCTCGAAGCTGTAGCTGCGCTCGCCCGGCAGCTCGTGGTCGTCGGCATCGAAACGCTGCTCGATGGTCAGCGGCACGTTGCCGCCATAGCCCAGGTCGGTGGTGAGCGAGTACGAGCCGTCGGGGTAGGTGATCTTGACCGAACTGCCGGTATTGGCCTGGCCGCCCAGGGTGAGGTCGACATGCTTGCCGAACTCCGCGCGCAGCTGCGTCTGCGAGGAGAAGTCGATGCGCTCGATCGTGGCCACGTCGGAAACGCCCGCGGTCTCGTGTGGCACCTGGCCGGTGGCATTGAAGTGCTGCAGCGCGGCCTGGCCTTCCGGCGTGGTGATGTCGAACTGCGCGGTCTGCAGAGTGGCACCGTGCAGCTGGTCCTCGCGCCCGGCCATGACCTTGACGTCGCCGACCGACACGCCGACACCGTTGAAGGCGTTGATGGTCTCGGTGGGGCCGGCGGTCACGCGCACCGTGTTCTCGTCCACCCGCTCCATGACGTAGCTGGTGCCCTCGGCGTTGTTCACCCTGGTCTGCGTGCCGATGTAGCGGAACGAGGCATCGAACGAGGTGTTGACGTAATCGCTGCCGTTCAACGTCACGCTGCCGCCGACCGGGAGGGTCGTCGGGTCGAAGGGATTGACCTGCGCGGCCTGCTCGACGGTGGCCTCGCCCGGCAGCGATACCTTGTATTTCGCCTCGATGCCGGTGGTAATGCCGCCGCTGACGTCCAGGCCGCCCTTGCCGCCACCGGCGCTCACCTCGCCGGACACGCCGACCTGCGCCTGGGTGGCGATGGTGAAGCTGGAATGGGTGTTGCTGTGGCTTTCGGTGACCGTGACCGAGGACTCTTCGGAGACGCTCACCGAGAAACCGGCGGTGTCGCGGCGGTTGCTGCCTTCGGGGCGGCTGTTGTCGAGTTCGGTCTTCTGCTTGTCGGTGAGCTTCACCGACAGGCTGTCCGGCTTCCATGTGATGGAGCCGTCGTCGTTCTTGAGGGTGACCTTGACGTCGGTGGTCGAGTGGGTGGCGCTACCGGCGTCGATGTCGCCGGTGACGCTCTGCGGCGGCGGCGGGATCTCGAGTACATCGCCGCGGGCGATATTGCCGCCCTGCCCCAGCTGCGGATTGGCGGCGCGGATCGCCTCCGGGCTCACTGCGTACTGCTCGGCCAGCGACTGCACGGTGTCGCTGCCGGTCACGCGGTGCTGTACCGGCTGCGTGCGTTCCGCCGGTGGCGGCGGCGGCGGCGGTGGGACATAGGCGCGCCCACCGTCGTGGATCATGTGCACCATCTTGGAACTCCGGCGATCGGAATGGATGGTGGCAAGTGTCCGACGCGGGGTCCCGCGAGGCAGCTGGGGATGACCCTAGGAAACCGGGGCGGCATCGAGGCCGCCCCGGGATGTCATCGCGAATTCCACGTCGTGCTCACGCACCTCGATCGCCGAGCAGCTTTCCGGCTGCTGAGCGCCGCCCGCACGGCGATCACGAACGCCGAGCGTGGCTGCCCCCTCAGCGCGCGGCGGCCTTCTGCGCGCGCGGTGGCGCGTTGCGCACGTGCGTCTCCAGCCACTGGTGGGTCTCGTGCAGCATGTGCAGGATCGATTCACGTGCGCGGTAGCCGTGCGACTCGCGCGGCAGCATCACCAGCCGCGTGGTGCCGCCCAGGCCCTTGATGGCCGCGTACATGCGCTCGCTCTGCATCGGGAAGGTGCCGGAGTTGTTGTCCTCCTCGCCGTGGATGAGCAGGATCGGCGCGCGGATCTTCTCCGCATGGTTGAACGGCGACATCTGCTGGTAGGTGTCCTGCGCCTGCCAGTAGTTGCGCTCCTCGGCCTGGAAGCCGAACGGCGTGAGCGAGCGGTTGTAGGCGCCGCTGCGCGCGATGCCGGCGCGGAACAGGTCCGAATGCGCCAGCAGGTTGGCGGTCATGAACGCGCCATAGGAATGCCCGCCCACGGCGATGCGGTCGCGATCGGCCACGCCACGGCGCACCACCTCGTCCACCGCCGCCTGCGCGCTGGCGACCAGCTGCTCGACATAGGTGTCGTTGGGCTCGGCATCGCCTTCGCCGACGATCGGCATCGCCGGGTCGTCGAGCACCACGTAGCCGGTGGCCAGATACGCCAGTGGGCCCCAGTAGCTGACGGTGTTGAAGCGGTACGGCGAATCGGTGACCTGGCTTGCAGCGTCGGCGGATTTGAATTCCTGCGGGTAGGCCCACATCAAGAGCGGCCGCGGGCCGTCGCGCTGCGGGTCGTAGCCCGGCGGCAGGTACAGCGTGCCGGTGAGTTCGACGCCATCGTTGCGGCGGTAGCGGATCTGCTCCTTGACCACGTCGCGCAGCTGCGGCGTGGGATGCTCGAACGCGGTCAGCGCGACCGGCTCCGCGCTGGCATTCGCCAGCGTGCGCACGAAGAAGTTCGCCGGTTCGGTGGGCGCTTCGCGGGTGGTGAGGATGCGGGTGGCGTTGTCGTCGAGCAGCGCGCGCGGCATCTCGTACCACGGTGCGCTGGAGTGGAACAGGCGCTCGCTGCGGCCGTCGGCAAGGCTCTGGCGGTCCAGGAACGGGCGGTCGCCCTCGGGCGATGCGCCCTCGCCGATGCGGTAGATGCTGTTGCCATCGGCGCCGACCAGCAGACGTGAGAAGCCGTTGGCATCGGGCACCATCACCGGCGAGCCCGGATCGGCGTAGCGGTCCTCGTAGGAGCCTTCGCGGATCAGCTGCGGCGCGCTATTGCCATCCGGTGCCAGCCGCCATTCGCGGATCTGCCGGGTGCGCCACCAGTACTCGTTGAGCAGTGCCAGTTCGCCATTGCCCCACGCGGCACCGGCATAGCGCATCGACAGCTCGGCCAGTACCCGAGGCTCATCGCGGAACGGTGCGGCATGCATGTACACGCGATCGCGCACGTCGGTCTGTACAGACGGATCGCCGCCATCCTGTGCTTCCGCCCACACCAGGGTGGCCGGTGCATCCGCGCGCCAGGCGATGCGGCGCACGCCGGTGGCCACGGCGTCGTTGCCGGTCGGCAGGCCTTCCACCAGCGGCAGCCTGGCCACGGTGTGCACCACGCGGCCGTCGAGCGCGACCACGTCGATCACCCGCGGGAAGCGCGAATACGGCACCAGGTAGGAGAACGGGCGCTCGAGGCGCTGGCGCAGGATGTGCCGGCCATCGGGCGAAACCGCCATGCCCACATGCAGGTCGGGCGCACCGACCGGCGTCACCCCACCGCGCAGGTCGACACGCGCGATCTGGGTGGTGAGAAAGTGTGCAAACACCGCCTCGTCATGCGGATTGCGCAGCAGGTCCTGGAAGGTGCGCAGGCTCTGCACCACGCCGCCGCTGGCGGTTTCCTGGATATTGGGACCGGCGGGGATGCCGGCATCGGCCGGCGGCTCGCCCTGACCCTCGGGGCGCAGCTGCACCAGCAGGCCCTGGCTGTCGGGCAGCCACTCGAAGCCGCTGCCGACCACGGTATTGAGCGGCTGCTCGATCAGGCGGCGTGCGCGCGCGGCGGCGACGTCCACGATCCACAGCTCGACGCGACCGGCGCGCGCGTCCACCCGGGTGAAGGCGATATGGCGCTGGTCGGGCGACCAGCTCATGGTGTCCAGCGACAGCGGCTGCGGCAGGCCGGCGATGCGGCGTTCCTCGCCACCTTCGACGGTCTGCAGCCAGAGGTCGTCGACGAACGAGAAGCGGCTGGCGGCATAGGTGCGCGGATGGATACGCAGGCCGCCAAGCTTGAGTTCCGGCTGGGCGACCACGTCGATGCCCGGCAGTGCCGGACTGCGCAGGTAGGCGGCAAGGTCGCGGCGTGGTGAGAGCGACAGTCGCGGTGCGCGCGGTGCATCGACCAGCACCTGCAGCTCGGGCGGTGGCAGGCGATAGCCACCCGCATCGGAGGCAGTCGCGGCGTCGGCGGCCGGTGTGCGCGCAGGCGCATGTGGCGGCACCGCCAGCAGTGCGACGAGAAGCAGGGGGCCGGCGAGGCGATGCAGGCGAGAGGTCATGTCGGGTCCCGGAATGGCGACCGTCGAGGATAGCCGGTGGCCAATGGCGCTGGCCCGTGAGGTTGGTCATGCCAAAGGACTGGGTGCTCCTGTCTCCCGCACCGTCCGGTAGGTGCTGCGCTTTGCTTCCGGCGGTGATCGTGGCTGGTTTCAGCTCGATACGCGACAACAGCGAGATCTGCGGGCGCACTGCTCGAGGGGATGTTCGACTGGCTTGTCTCCGGGAAAGCCGGAGGAAGGCCGCCTGCGGGGGCGACGCGGCATTCCACAGCAGGACATCGGGCACCGTGGCGGCCCACTACGCGTCGCATGGCTCCGCTCAACCGAGACAGGTGCGCACTGGGAGATTTCCAGGGCCGTGCCGGCCTCCCGGATCGGCGAGCGCACTCCGTGCTGCAAATGACCGCAGGCCGTACGGCACCCGACACGGCACGACTGCAGCGGTGCGCTGCGCGTTTACAATGCCCGGGCCGTGGCGAGGGGCGCTGCGACCGGATCCGCGGGTTGCTCCGCGAGGCCGCATCGACGATGCGGCGCATCCGGCCAGGCTCGCCACATGCTTCCCGACAACCGCGCCCGACGATTGCGCATCGCATGCGATGCCTGACGACGGAGCCACACCATGAACGCACAGATCAAGCCGGACGCGCGCCGGTTCTCCACCGAGGGTGACTACAAGGTCGCCGACATCTCCCTGGCCGACTGGGGCCGCAAGGAGATCGACATCGCCGAGCACGAGATGCCGGGCCTGATGTCGATCCGCCGCAAGCATGCCGCCGAGGCGCCGCTCAAGGGCGTTCGCGTCACCGGCTCGCTGCACATGACCATCCAGACCGCGGTGCTGATCGAGACGCTGAAGGATATCGGCGCCGACGTGCGCTGGGCCTCCTGCAACATCTTCTCGACCCAGGACCATGCCGCCGCGGCGATCGCCGCCACCGGCACCCCGGTGTTCGCCTGGAAGGGCGAGACGCTGGAGGAATACTGGGACTGCACGCTCGAGGCGCTCTCGTTCCCCGACGGCAAGGGCGGCCTGATCGGCCCGGAACTGGTCGTCGACGATGGCGGCGACGTGACCCTGCTCATCCACAAGGGCTACGAGCTCGAGCAGGGTGACGAGAGCTGGGTCAACGCCCCGGCGGGCAGCCACGAGGAACAGGTGATCAAGAACCTGCTCAAGCGCGTGCGCAGCGAGCGTCCCGACTTCTGGACCCGTACCGTCGCCGAGTGGAAGGGCGTCTCCGAGGAGACCACCACCGGCGTGCACCGCCTGTACCAGCTGGCGCAGGAACAGAAGCTGCTGATCCCGGCGATCAACGTCAACGACTCGGTCACCAAGTCGAAGTTCGACAACCTCTACGGCTGCCGCGAGTCGCTGGCCGATGGCCTGAAGCGCGCAATGGACGTGATGCTGGCCGGCAAGGTGGCGGTGGTCTGCGGCTACGGCGATGTCGGCAAGGGCTCGGCGGCTTCGCTGCGCGCCTACGGCGCCCGCGTGATCGTCACCGAGATCGACCCGATCTGCGCCCTGCAGGCGGCGATGGAAGGCTATGAGGTCACCACGATCGAGGACACCCTCGGCCGCGGCGACATCTATGTCACCACCACCGGCAACAAGGACATCATCCGCCTGGAGCACATGCAGGCGATGAAGGACCAGGCGATCGTCTGCAACATCGGCCACTTCGACAACGAGATCCAGGTCGACGCGCTGTACAACTCGGGCGCCACGCGCACCAACATCAAGCCGCAGGTGGACAAGTTCACCTTCGCCAATGGCAACAGCATCTTCCTGCTGGCCGAAGGCCGGCTGGTGAACCTCGGCTGCGCCACCGGCCACCCGAGTTTCGTGATGTCGAACTCGTTCGCCAACCAGACGCTGGCCCAGATCGACCTGTGGGCCAACAGGGACAGCTACGAGAAGAAGGTCTACCTGCTGCCCAAGCACCTCGACGAGGAAGTCGCGCGCCTGCACCTGGAGAAGATCGGCGTGAAGCTGACGAAGCTGTCGAAGGAACAGGCCGACTACATCGGCGTGCCGGTGGAAGGCCCGTTCAAGCCGGACCACTACCGCTACTGATCTGCCCGCTACGGTGGATACGGAAACGGGCGCCTCGCGGCGCCCGTTTTCGTTCCAGTCCAACAGTTGTTCCTGCTCCGGTCATCCGCTTGAGCGCAGGAGGACGCTACCTTCCGGTCCGCGTTTACGTCCATGGACTCCCGCCTTCGCGGGCGGGACGTCCAGGGGTGGCATCGCGTAGACAGCCTCAGTCGTCGCGCAACAGCCACCATGCGACCAGCGCAGCGCCGGCGCCCACGGCGAGCGCCTTGCCCGGGTTGTGCCGCACGTCCTCGCAAAGTCCCTCGACCACGTTGACGCGGTCGGCGGCCATCAGCATCAGCCAGTGGCCGATGTCGTTCTCACTGCGCTTGAACGCGGCACGTCGGATCACGCCGCTCAGACCCTTCGGCGGCAGCCGGGTGCCGAAGGTGCGCGAGTGCTCCGGGCGCTCGACCGACTTCAGCACCTCGACGGTACGGGGCTGCTGTGGCGGCGGATCGCTCCACGGCACGTCCAGCCGCGGCGGCGTGCGCTCCATCGGTACCGCAGGACGGTTCTCGCGCGCCAGGTCTGCACCCCAGCCGGGGATGTGGGCGAACTTGCTTGCGTTATCCATGGTCGTCTCCCGTTCGTTGCCGGCCATCACGCCGCCCCGCGCGCGGACGGCGGGATCAGCACCGGCTTGATGCAGTTGTCGCGCTTGTTGACGAAGATGTCGTAGCCGTCGGCCACGTCTTCGAGCGGAATGCGGTGGGTGATGATCTCGCGCGGGGAGATATGCCCGGCGCGGATGTGCTCGATCAGCCGCGGCAGATGGCGTTTCACGCTGGCCTGGTTCATGCGCAGGGTCAGGCCCTTGTTCATCGCATTGCCGATCGGAATCATGTTGAAGGTCGGCCCGTACACGCCGACGATCGAGATGCGCCCACCCTTGCGTGCGCTGTTGATCGCCCAGTGCAGGGCGATGGGCGAACCGCCCTGCAGCATCATCACCTTGCCGGTGACGCTGTGGAACGCGCTGCCGGTGGCGTCGCAACCGACCGCGTCGATGCACACGTCGGCGCCCAGCCAGTCGGTCATCTTCTTCAGATGCGTGGCCATGTCGTCGACCTCGCGGAAGTTCACCGTCTCGCAGTGGGCGAACTTCTTGGCGAACTCCAGGCGGTAGTCCTCGCAGTCGACCACGATCACCCGGCCGGCGCCGAAGAACCACGCGCTCTTGGCCGCGAACAGGCCGACCGGGCCGGCACCGAACACGACCACGGTGTCGCCCTCGCGGATGCTGCCCATCTCCGCGGCCTGGTAGCCGGTGGGGAAGGCATCGGTCAGCAGCACCGCGTCCTCGATGTGGATGTCGTCGGGGATCACCGTCGGGCCGACATCGGCGAACGGCACGCGCACGTACTCCGCCTGGCCGCCGTCGTAGCCACCGGCGGTGTGGGTATAGCCGTAGAAGCCGCCCATCGCGCTGGCTTGCGAGTTGACGTTGTGGCAGTTGCCGTACAGCTCCTTCTGGCAGAAGTAGCAGCTGCCGCAGAAGATGTTGAATGGCACCAGCACGCGGTCGCCGACTTTCAGGTTCTGCACCGACGGGCCGACCTCTTCCACCACGCCGGTGAACTCGTGGCCGATGATCTGGCCGACCCGTGTATCGGGCACCAGGCCGTTGTAGATGTGGATGTCGGACCCGCAGATGCAGCTGCGGGTGACGCGGATGATCGCGTCGTTGGGATGCTCGATCTCGGGCTCGGCGACGTGGGCAATGCGCATCGTGCGCGGGCGCCGGTAGGTGGTGGCCAGCATGGACAGGTCTCCGGTGGGGGTCGGAAGCGCCGGACGGATCCGGCGCGGTTTCCGACCTTCTCGCGGGAGCCGTGAACGCAGCGCGTGGAGGATGTCGTGATTGCGTGGAGGCGGCGCGTTCAGGGACGCCAGTTGGCGTTTCGCTCCCAGAAATCCACTGCACGGCGATAGGCGTCGCGATCCAGCGCAATGCCCGAACCGCCCTCCTCCACGCCGAGCGCGTTGCGCATCATCGTGATCGGCGCCATCGGGATCTCCTCCGGCTCCATCGTGTACAGGCAGCCGACAACGCCCCAGTCGGCGTCGATCGCCGCGCCTTCCCTGGCCAGCTGCTCGCGGCTGTAGAGGATGGGGATGAGCCAGCGCGCGACCGGCGCCTCCACGCCCTCGAACCAGCGCACCAGCACCGGCAGTTCCTCGCGCGTGCGCGCCTCGTAGGCCGAGCGCAGCCGGTGGCGGTTGGCATCGGTGATCGGCACCGTGAGGCAGCGGGTGGACGTCCAGTTCGCGTGCACATGCAGCTGGCAGAACGGCGCATAGCCGGGCAGCACGCGTTCCGGCGCTTCGTCGTTGAGGCGGCGCTCGAATTCCCCGGGGCTGCAGTCCTGGATGGTGTTGGCGCGCATCGGCGAGGGAAATAGCCGTGCACGGGCGAACGGGGTAAGGACGATGGACATGTGGATGCTCGGCGGAAAAACCCCGAGGTTAGCCGCTACGGACAGGCCGCCGCGAACGCCATGGCATCATCGGCTTCCCCCGCATCACGCCATTGCCATGACCGCGACCATCGACCGCCTGCGCACCGCGCTGCAGGTGCTTCAGCCCCGCCACCTCGAGCTGCTCGACGAAAGCCACATGCACAGTCGCGGCACGCAGACGCACTACAAGGGCGTCATCGTCAGCGACGCGTTCGCCGGCCTGCGTGCGGTGCAGCGTCACCAGAAGGTCTACGCCGCGCTGGGTGGACTGATGCAGGAGATCCATGCACTTGCCCTGCACGCGTGGACGCCAGAAGAGTGGGACGCGCGCGAAGGCGCGGTGCCTGACTCGCCGCAGTGCCGCGGCGGTAGCCGCCATGACGTCGGCAGTCCGGGCTGAGCGGACGCCCCCCTTCTATCGCGATAAAGAGATAGACTTCGGCGACGCCACCACGGCCGCCGCGATGATCCCGCTCAGCTTCGAGTTCTACCCGCCCAAGACCGACGAACAGCGCGAGCAGCTCGACCGCACCGCGCGCAGGCTGAAGGCGCACGGGCCGGAGTACGTGTCGTGCACCTTCGGCGCCGGCGGCTCGACGCTGAGCTACACCCCCGAAACCGTGCGCAGGCTGCGCCAGGAGCATGGCTTCGAGGCCGCGCCGCACCTGTCGTGCGTGGGCGGCACGCGCGAGGAGATCCGCGAGCTGCTCAAGCTCTATCGCGCGATCGGATGCCGCCGGCTGGTGGCCCTGCGCGGCGACATGCCGTCGGGCATGGGTCATGCCGGCGAACTGCGCTACGCCGCCGACCTGGTGGCCTTCATCCGCGACGAGACCGGCGACCACTTCCATATCGAGGTGGCCTGCTACCCGGAAACCCACCCGCAGGCGGACGATGCCCACCTCGACCTGCGCAACTTCAAGGCCAAGGTGGATGCCGGCGCCAACGGCGCGATCACCCAGTACTTCTACAACGCCGACGCCTATTTCCAGTTCGTCGACGATGCCCGCAGGCTGGGCGTGGACGTGCCGATCGTGCCCGGGGTGATGCCGATTTCCAATTTCTCGCAGCTTCGGCGGTTCTCGGAGTCCTGCGGTGCGGAGATCCCGCGCTGGATCACCCGCCGCATGCAGGGCTACGGTGACGACGCCGACGCCATCCGCGAGTTCGGCGCCGACCTGGTCGCCCGCCTGTGCCGGCGCCTGGTCGACGGCGGGGCGCCCGGGCTGCACTTCTATGCGCTCAACCTGGCGCGCCCGACGCAGGCGGTGCTTGCGCGCCTGGGCTGACCCGCCCTTCGCCACCGTCCATACGCGGGAATCGAGTACCCGCCAGGGGGTGTGTCCCCGCCCCCCCCCCCACGCGCTCACGTCGCCAGGCGCATGGCCGCACTCCCCTCCCCGCGTTACGCTTCCGGCGGATGCGCCGTCCCTCCGCCCTCCTTGCGCTTCTGGCCGCTACCCTGACGGGGGCTCCGGCCATGGCGCCGGCGTACGCGCAGTCGATCAACCGTTGCACCGGTGCGGATGGCACCACCATCTACACCGACCGTCGCTGCAGCGACGTCGGTGCCGTCTCCACGCCGCAGCGCGGTGCCGCGCCCGGCCCGGCCCCGCGTGCGTATCGCGGCTGCCCCCGCAACGTGCAGGACCTCATGCACGAGGTCAGCACCGCCATCGACAGCCGCGACGTCAACCGGCTGGCCGGCGTCTACCACTTCGCGGGCGTATCGCATCGCAACGGCCACAACGTGATGGATCGCCTCGAGGTGATCGTGCAGCGGCCGCTGGTGCGGATCGTGCCGGTGCAGGCGCAGGCCACGGCGCCCGCATCCGCTCCCTCGGCCGAATACAGCGGGTCCACGTTTCCATCCCGGGCGACCCAGCCGCTGGCGACCGCAGCTGCGGCGCGGCGGCGTCCGGTGGCATTGCGGCTGGAACAGACCGTGGGCGACCGCATCACCCCGCGCAGCACCGTGCTCGGCCTGCGCCGGCATATGGGCTGCTGGTGGGTGAGCCTGTAGCCGCCCGGGTTGCACCGGGAACACCCGTTCCGCAGCTCTGCCAGAATGGCCTCCCGCCCCGGTGAGGTCGCGCCATGCAGTATCCCGAATGGATCTGGCACAACGGCACCATCAAGCCGTGGGCCGAGGCCACCACCCACGTGATGGCGCACGCACTGCATTACGGCTCGTCGGTGTTCGAGGGCATCCGCGCCTACCGCACGCCCGCCGGCACCGCGATCTTCCGCCTCGCCGACCACAACCGGCGCCTGTACGCCTCGGCGAAGATCCACGAGATCGACATTCCCTACGACCTCGACACGCTCAACGAGGCGACCCGCGAGGTGCTGCGGCGCAACCGCCTGGATAGTGCATACATCCGCCCGGTGGCCTTCCGCGGGCTGGGCGGCTTCGGGCTGTCGGCGGAAACGCCCGTCGACATGGCCATCGGTGCGTGGCCCTGGGGCGCGTACCTCGGCGAAGGCGTGCTGGAGACCGGCATCGATGCCTGCGTGTCGAGCTGGCAGCGCTTCGCGCCCAACACCATTCCGGCCGGTGCCAAGGCGGGCGGCAACTATCTTTCCGGGCAGCTGGTCGCGCGCGAGGCGCGCCGGCTGGGCTTTGGCGAGGGTATCGCGCTGGCATCCACCGGGCTGCTGTCGGAAGGCGCCGGCGAGAACCTGTTCCTGGTCTTCGACGGCGTGCTGCATACGCCGCCGGTCAGCGCCGCGCTGCTCAACGGCATCACCCGCCACACCCTGATCACGCTGGCCCGCGACGCCGGGCTGGAGATCGTCGAGCGCGACCTGCCGCGCGAATACCTGTACCTGTGCGACGAACTCTTCATGTGCGGCACGGCCGCGGAGATCACCCCGATCCGCTCGGTCGATGGGCGTGCCGTCGGCGATGGCCGGGTCGGGCCGGTGACGCGGCAGCTGCAGGGGCTCTATTTCGGCCTGTTCGACGGCAGCACCCCGGACCGTTACGGTTGGCTGGACCGGTTGTAATGCCGGCGCGCAAGGCGCCCTTCATCCGGCGCTTCGCACCACCTTCTCCCGCGAGCGGGAGAAGGATTCCATCCGCGCGTGTCACCGGATTGCGAGCCTTTCCAGCCTTCGTCCTTCGCGCCTTCCCAATCTGCCGATCTCAGGCTTTCCCGCTTCCCTTCCCCCGCCTGCGGGAGAGGGTGCCCACAGGGCGGATGAGGGCAGGCACCACACGCCCGCCGGCGCCCTCACCCACGCGCCTGCACCCACCGGAATGTCAGGTTGATCCGCGGGCCCACCGGCCGCGCGGTCTTCGGCAGCGCGTGGCGGTACACCCGTTGCGTCTCGCCCGCCATCAGCAGCAGGCTGCCGTGCGGCAGCGTCAGTGCGAGCCGCGCATCTCCCGCGCGCGCCCTGAACGCGAAGCGCCGCGGCGCACCCAGGCTCAGCGAGGCGATCACCGGCTGTGGGCCCAGCTCCGGCTCGTCATCGCTGTGCCAGCCCATGCCATCGCGGCCGTCACGATAGAGGTTCGCCAGCACGCTGTTGAAGCGCGCGCCGCTGACGGCTTCGAGCCGGGAGGCCAGCGCGCGCAGTTCCGGTGTCCATGGCCGCGGCACGAACCGGGTTCCCGAATAGCGGTAGACCGCCTCCGCATCCCCGATCCACACGCTGCGCCGCGGGCTGTCGATCTCGCGCCCGAACAGCCGCACCCTGTGGGTTTCCCAGGCCAGTCCGTCATGCAGGGCATCGAACAGCGCGCCGGCCTCGGGCTCCGCCAACCATGCCGGATCGAAGCGGACATCGGCACCGGGGAGGTCGAGCGGTTCCAGCATCGGCGTAAGGGGACGGGCCAGCGGAACGTCAATTTGCCGCGTTCACCGCGAAAACGCGACAATCGCATCCTGTGACCCGGGAGTACGAGCCAGCATGAACCAGCCAGCCGACGCCATCGAACGCGACGTGATGGAGTACGACGTCGTCACCGTGGGCGCCGGCCCGGCGGGCCTGTCGTTCGCGATCCGCCTGAAGCAGCTCAACCCGGAGATCTCGGTCTGCGTGATCGAGAAGTCCAGCACCATCGGCGCACACATCCTCTCGGGTGCGGTGATCGAACCCGGCCCGCTGGATGCGCTGCTGCCCGGCTGGCGGGACAACCCGCCGCCGGTGTGCGTGCCCGCGGGCGAAGACGAGTTCTGGCTGCTGACGAAGGATGGCGGCCGCAAAGCGCCGATCGTGCCGCCGGGCATGCGCAACCATGGCAACTTCATCGTCAGCCTCGGCGCGATGTGCGCATGGCTGGCACCGCAGGCCGAAGCACTGGGGGTCGAGATCTACCCCGGCTTCGCCGCCGCCGAGACCCTGCATGCCGACGACGGCACCGTGCTCGGCGTGCGCATCGGTGACATGGGCATCAGTAAGGACGGTTCGCACAAGCCGGGCTATACGCCGGGCATCGATATCCGCGCGAAGGTGACCGTGCTGGCCGAGGGTGCGCGCGGGCACCTCACCAAGCGCCTGGTGCGCCGCTTCAACCTCGATGGCGACAGCGATCCGCAGGCGTACTCGATCGGCATCAAGGAACTCTGGCAGCTGCCGGCCGGGCGCGCCACGCCAGGGAAGATCGTGCACACCCTCGGCTGGCCGGCCGATACCAGCACCTATGGCGGCAGCTTCCTGTACCACCTGGAGAACGACCAGGTCGCCATCGGCTATGTCAGCGGCCTCGACTACCAGGACCCGGACTACGCGCCCTACGAGGCGTTCCAGCAGTGGAAGCACCACCCGATGATCAAACCGCTGCTGGATGGCGGCACCATCCTTTCGGCCGGCGCGCGCGCAATCGTCACCGGCGGCTGGCAGTCGCTGCCGAAGGTGGAGATGCCCGGCGCGCTGCTGATCGGCGACACCGCGGGACTGCTCAACGTGCCCAAGATCAAGGGCACCCACCAGGCGATCCGCAGCGGCATGCTCGCCGCCGAACACCTGGTCGCCAGCGCACTCGCCCCTGAAGGTTTCGACGCCAGGCTGCGCGCATCCGATGCGGTCGCCGAGCTGCGCAAGGTCCGCAACATCAAGCCCGGCTTCAAAAAGGGCATGTGGTTCGGCCTCGCCAACGGTGCCTGGGAAACCGTGACCGGCGGGCATTCGCCGTGGACCCTGAAGGTCAACGCCGACTGGTGTTCACTCGACAAGGTCGGCGAACACGAGCAGCCGAACCGCGACTACGTGCAGCGCGACCTCCCCCCACGCGACCGCCTCGCCGGCGTGTACTTCGCCGCCACCGAGCACGACGAGGACCAGCCCGTGCACCTGCACGTGCACGACACCTCGATCTGCGTGACCCGCTGCGTCGAGGAATACAACAACCCCTGCACCCGGTTCTGCCCGGCGTCGGTGTACGAGATCGTCGAGGACGCGCAGGCCGAACACGGCAAGCGCCTGCAGATCAACGCCGCCAACTGCGTGCACTGCAAGACCTGCGACATCAAGGACCCGTACGAGATCATCACCTGGGTCACGCCCGAGGGTGGCTCGGGGCCGAATTACCAGAATCTGTGAGCACAGGCAGTCAGACGCTCCGCGACCGTGCCCACCGGGGCGCGTTCGCGATGCTGCGTTGGGTCTTTCGTGCAATGCCGATGCCCGAGGCCATGCGCGACCGGGTCCGTCAGCGCGTCTTGAACGCCGCACCTGCGCTCATTCCTCCACCCGAGGCCGGGCAATGGCACGGCGACGATTCGCCACAGCGCCCCCGCCGCCACGCAGGCGGTCGCGCGATCGGTTATCGCGAGCGTACGGACGCTCCGTTGCCTGATCCGCTCCCCGCGCGCCTGGTGGCGTTCTACCTGCCGCAGTTCCACCCGATCCCCGAGAACGATGCCTGGTGGGGCCCCGGCTTCACCGAATGGCGCAACGTCACCCGGGCACTGCCGCAGTTCGAAGGCCATGCGCAGCCAAGGCTGCCGGGTGACCTCGGCTTCTATGACCTGCGCCTTCCGGACACGCTGCGCGCGCAGACCGAACTTGCACGGGCGTACGGTATTTCGGCGTTCTGCAGCTACTTCTACTGGTTCGGCGGCAAGACGTTGCTGGACACCCCGCTGCGGCAGTGGCTCGGCGACACTTCGATCGACTTCCCGATCTGCCTGTGCTGGGCCAACGAGAACTGGTCTCGCCGCTGGGACGGGCGCGAGCAGGACATCCTGATCGGGCAATCCCACAGCCCGGACGACGATCTGGCATTCATTGCCCACATCGCGGCGTATCTTCGCGACCCGCGCTACCTGCGGGTCGATGGCAGGCCCGTGCTGCTGGTCTATCGCACCGGTCTGTTGCCCGATCCCCGCGCAACGGCCGAGCGTTGGCGTGGGTGGTGTCGGGAAAACGGCGTCGGTGAGATCCACCTCGCATGCGTGCATTCCTTCGAGCGCGATGATCCGCGGTCGATCGGCTTCGATGCGGCGGTGGAGTTCCCCCCCAATCTCTCCTCGCCAGCGTCGCTGACAGCCGAGCAGCGGTTGTTGAATCCGGACTACCAGGGGGAAGTGCTGGACTGGCGCGAACTGGCGGGCGACTGGGCGAAGCGCGGAATCCCCGCCTACCCGATGCATCCAGCGGTGAACTGCGGCTGGGACAACGAGCCGCGCCGCCCGGGTCGCGGACGCACCTACCTGCATGCGTCTCCGCGGGGTTATCGCGACTGGCTGGAGGCAACTCTACGTAATCGTCTACCTCGCAGCGGCTCCGATCTCGTGTTCATCAACGCATGGAACGAATGGGCCGAAGGCGCCGTGCTGGAACCGGACCTGCGGCTGGGGCATGCGTGGCTCGAGGCGACCCGGGAGGCGTTATTCGCCGGCACGACCCCGCGCCGCACGGTCGCCGCGCGCCGCGCGCCCCCGGAGAATGTCGCGATCGTCGTACATGCGTGGTATCCGGACGTTCTCCCCGAGATCCTCGGGATCCTGGGAGATGCGGCGCACGAGTACCGGCTCGTGATCACGGTCCCAGCGGAGCGGCGTCTGGCGGTCGAAACGGTGTTGCGGCAACAGGACACGCATGCCGAGATCGTCGAGGTCGAGAACCGTGGTCGCGACATCCTGCCCTTCCTGCAGGTCGCCGGCCGCTTGCTGGATGAGGGGGTGGACGTTGTCCTGAAGCTCCACACCAAGCGTTCCACACACCGGGAGGATGGCGATACGTGGCGCCACGAACTGCTGCAGCGTCTCGCCGCGCCGGACCGGTTCCGCGCAGTGCTGGCGGCATTTGCGGAAGATCCTGCCCTGGGTGTGGTCGGCCCTGAAGGTCATATGCAGCCGCTCCACTACCACTGGAGTGCAAACGAAAGGCGCTGTCTCTACCTCTGCCGGCGGACTGGAATTTCCGCGCCGGCCACCGATGCCGACCAGTTCATCGCGGGCAGCATGGCCTGGTTCCGGCTGGCCAGCCTCAGGCCGCTGCTCGATGCGCATCTACAGGTCGATGAGTTCGAGGATGAGGAGGGGCAACTCGATGGGACGCTCGCACATGCCATCGAGCGCGTTTTTTTGCTGATCATGAAAGATGCAGGCTTTCGCGTGATGGCCGCCGCGGAGTGCGCCGGGCTGCCCCCCCAACCGGAAAGCACAGGGTACCGGTTCGCCGGCCGCCCCCGGAGTCGCTAGGGCACCAGCGAGCGCCCCCGCCCGACACCGAAATACGCGATACCGGCGTCCTCGATTTCCGCGGGGTCATAGATGTTGCGTCCGTCGAACATGACGCTGTCGCGGATGCGCTCCCGCATCAGCGCCAAGTCAGGACTGCGGAACTCGCGCCATTCCGTCAGCACTGCGAGGGCGTCGCAGTCCTCCAGCGCCGCCGCAGCGCTGTCGCACAACGTGAGGTCGTCTCGCGTGCCGTAGAAGCGCTGCAGTTCCTTCAGCGCCTTCGGGTCGTATACCCGGACCCGCGCCCCTGCCGCCCACAGCTGTTCGATGAGCGTAAGTGCCGGAGCACCGCGGATGTCGTCGGTATTCGGCTTGAAAGCGGCGCCCCAGATGGCCATGACCTTGCCGGTCGGCGTGCCGCCGTAGTGGCGCTCCATGAGCGCATAGAGGTGTCGCTTCTGTGCATCGTTGACAGCATGCACGGCGGCCAGCAGGTCGGCAGGCACCTGCGCGTCGCGTGCGGCCTGCGCCAGGGCGAGCACATCCTTGGGGAAACATGCGCCTCCGTAGCCGGCGCCGGCGTAGATGAAGTGCCATCCGATGCGCGGGTCCGGGCCGATGCCCAGACGCACCTGTTCGATATCGGCGCCGACCTGCTCGGCGATGCGCGACATCTCGTTCATGAAACTGATCTTGGTGGCCAGCAGCGCATTCGCGGCGTACTTCGTCAGCTCCGCCGAGCGCGCATCCATCTCGACGAAGCGGTCGTGGTTGCGAACGAACGGGGCATACAGCCGACGCAGACTCTGGATGGTGGACGCGCGCGACGCACCGATCACGATGCGATCCGGATGCATGCAGTCCTTGACCGCCGCGCCTTCCTTGAGGAACTCCGGGTTGGATGCGACATCGACATCGAACGCCACGCCACGACGAGCCAGCACCTCGTCGACGATGGACGCCACCTGCTCCGCGGTACCGACCGGCACGGTGGACTTGTTGACCACGATCGCATCGCCACTCAGGTGTGTGCCGATGGTTCGCGCGGCGTCGAATACCTGGGTCAGGTCGGCGCCGCCATCCTGCGTCGGGGGCGTCCCCACCGCGATGAACACGATCGCCACGTCCTCGAGCGCCATGGCCGGATCGGTGGTGAACCGCAGTCGCCCGGCGCCCGCATTGGCCTGCACCAGCGACGCCAGCCCGGGCTCGTAGATGGGGATTTCGCCACGCTCTAGGCGAGCGATGCGCCCTGCGTCGACATCGACGCAGGTGACGTCATGGCCGATCTCCGCCAGGCAGGTTCCGGTCACGAGACCGACGTAGCCGGTCCCGAACATCGCCACTTTCATCCGTCGCGCACGCATGGGTCGAAGCGCCGACGATAGCCGACGGACATGTCAATCAGGCGAACGGCACGCCGGTTTTCGCGCGCAGCTCGTCCACGGTGACTCCCTCCGCGGCCTCGACCAGCACCAGCCCCTCCGGCGTCACGTCGAACACCGCGAGGTCGGTGATGATGCGGCTCACTACGCCCACGCCAGTCAGCGGCAGCGTGCACTCGGGCAGGATCTTGTGGCTGCCGTCCTTCGCGACGTGCTCCATCAGCACGACCACGCGCTTGACGCCGGCGACCAGGTCCATCGCGCCGCCCATGCCCTTGACCATCTTGCCGGGCACCATCCAGTTGGCGAGGTCGCCGGTAGCGGTGACCTGCATCGCACCGAGGATAGCGAGGTCGATATGGCCGCCGCGGATCATCGCGAACGAATCATGGCTGCCGAAGTAGCTCGCGCCCTCGCGGGCGGTGACGGTCTGCTTGCCGGCGTTGATCAGGTCGGCATCGACTTCGTCCTCGGTCGGGAACGGGCCGATGCCGAGCAGGCCGTTCTCAGACTGCAGCCAGACGTCGACGCTATCCGGGATGTGGTTGGCCACCAGGGTCGGCAGGCCGATGCCGAGGTTGACGTACGCGCCGTGCGTCAGCTCGCGCGCGGCGCGCTTCGCCATCTGGTCACGGGTCCAGGCCATCAGTTCGACTCCTTGCTGCGGACAGTGCGCTGCTCGATGCGCTTCTCCGGCGTCGGGTTATGGACAATGCGATCGACATAGATGCCCGGCAGATGCACGTGGTCGGGATCGATCGTGCCGACCTCCACGATTTCCTCGACCTCGGCCACGCAGACCTTGCCGGCCATCGCGCAGGCGGGGTTGAAGTTGCGCGCGGTCTTGCGGAACACGAGGTTGCCGGCGGTATCGGCCTTCCACGCCTTCACCAGCGCCACGTCGGCGGTGAGCGCCGTCTCGAGGACGTAGTGCTTGCCGTTGAACTCGCGGGTTTCCTTGCCCTCGGCAACGACCGTGCCGTAACCGGTGGCGGTGAAGAAGGCCGGGATGCCGGCGCCGCCAGCACGCAGGCGCTCGGCCAGCGTGCCCTGCGGGTTGAACTCGAGCTCGAGCTCACCGGACAGGAACTGGCGCTCGAATTCCTTGTTCTCGCCCACGTACGACGAAATCATCCTGCGGATCTGCCGGGTCTCCAGCAGCAGGCCGAGGCCGAAGCCGTCGACGCCCGCGTTGTTGGAAATCGCCGTCAGGCCCTTGACACCGGAATCGCGTAGCGCAGTGATCAGTGCCTCGGGAATGCCACACAGGCCGAACCCGCCCACCGCGAGGGTCTGGTTGTCGGCAACGATGTCGGCCAGCGCGGACGGCGCATCGGGCCAGAGTTTGCCGGCGCGGGCCGGGCGCTCGGTGGAAATCGCTTCACTCATCGGGCGGACTCACGCGGGATGGAAGCCACCATTCTAGCCGCGCGCCCACCCGATGGCCTTGGACCTTCGGTCAATCCGCGTGCCGGGCTGCCAGCTGGTCGAGCACGCGGGAAAGTCCCTGCGTCCAGTGGGGCAGTTCGACACCGAAATCGCGCTGCAGGGTCGAGGTGTCCAGACGCGAATACGCCGGGCGCTTTGCAGGCGTCGGGTAGTCCGCCGTGGTGATGGGTTCGACGTGTGGTGCGCGCGGCAGCAGGCCACGTTCGACCGCGCCGGCGAAAATCGCGTCGGCAAACCCGTGCCAGCTGGTCTCGCCCTCGGCGGTGAGGTGCCAGGTTCCGCTTGCATCCGGATGGGCGAGCGCGCGGGCCGTGACATCCGCGATCAGCGCCGCCGGCGTCGGCGTGCCGACCTGGTCGGCCACCACGCGCAGCACATCGCGTTCCGCACCCACGCGCAGCATCGTGCGCAGGAAATTCTGCCCGTGCGCGGCGTAGACCCAGGCGGTGCGGAAGATCAGGTGGCGCCCGCCCGCTGAGCGGATCGCGTTCTCGCCGGCCAGCTTGGTGGCGCCGTAGACGCCTAGGGGTGCGGTGGCATCCCCGGGGTGATACGGCCGGGTGCCCGTGCCGTCGAAGACGTAGTCGGTGGAGTAGTGAACCAGCGGGACGTCGTTCCCAGCACACCAGGTCGCGATGGCGCCGGGTGTCGTGGCGTTGGCGACCTGCGCAGCTTCCGGCTCGTTTTCGGCACGATCGACCGCGGTATACGCGGCTGCGTTGACCACGATGCGCGGCTTGACGTCGTGGAGCACCTCGACCACAGCATCGGGCTCGCTGAAGTCCGCCCGGATGCACTCACGCCCATCCTCAAGCGCGCCACTGCGCGTGGTCGCCAGCACGGGTCCGGACACCTGCAGGGCCCGCAACAGCTCGGTGCCGACCTGGCCATTCGCGCCGAAGACCAGAACTGTCATGCGGCGAACACCGGAAGCCGCTCCGTGGCCACGTCCGCCAGCAAGGGCGCGTTCGCATCTTTCTCCGAAAGCAGCGGTGCGACGTCCACAGGCCAGTCGATGCCGACCGCGGGGTCATCCCAGCGGATGCCGGCATCGGCTTCCTTTACGTAGACCTCGGTGCAGAGATAGCTGAAGAGGGCGGTGTCGGACAGCACGAGGAAACCGTGAGCAAATCCTTCCGGAATCCAGAATTGCCGCTTGTTTTCGGCACTCAGCAGGACGCCTTCCCATGCACCGAACGTGGGCGAACCACGGCGGATATCCACCGCCACGTCGAACACCTCACCCTCCAGCACGCTGACGAGCTTCCCCTGCGGGCGTGGCCATTGGTAATGCAACCCGCGCAGCACGCCTTTCGACGACGACGACACGTTGCTCTGCACGAACGTCGTCGGCAGCCCGTGCTGGCCGAACCGTTCTGCGTTCCATGTCTCGAAAAAGAAGCCGCGCGCATCACCGAAGACCGCGGGCTCGAGAACCACGCAACCCGGCAACTTTGTTTCGATGATCTTCAACGCACGACTCCACGATGGATCAACGACAGCAGGTATTGGCCGTAACCGTTCTTGGCCAGGGGCTTGGCAAGCGCTTCCAGCTGCGCGTCGTCGATCCAGCCATTGCCCAGCGCGATTTCTTCCGGGCAACAGACCTGCAGACCCTGCCGGTCCTGCATGGTCTGGATGAAGTTGGACGCCTCATGCAGCGACTGGTGGGTGCCGGTGTCGAGCCAAGCGTAACCGCGGCCGAGCTGCTCGAGGTACAGCGCGCCTTCATCGAGGTAGCGGCGATTGAGGTCGGTGATCTCCAATTCGCCGCGCGGCGACGGCTTCAGTTCGGCGGCGTAGTCGCTGGCGTTGCCGTCGTAGAAATACAGGCCCGTTACCGCGTAGTGCGAGCGAGGATTCTCCGGCTTCTCCGCGATGTCGATCACCCTGCCCTCGGCATCGAACTCCGCCACGCCGTAGCGCTCCGGGTCGTTGACCCAGTAGCCGAACACGGTGGCACCGTCGGTGCGTGCATCGGCACGCTTGAGCGTCGCCGTAAGCCCGTGCCCATGGAAGATGTTGTCGCCCAGCACCAGGCAGCTCGGCTTGCCACCCACGAAATCGCGGCCGATCAGATAGGCCTGCGCCAGGCCATCGGGACTCGGCTGCACGGCGTACTGGATTTCCATGCCCCACTGCGACCCGTCGCCCAGCAGCTGCTGGAACAGCACCTGCTCGTGTGGCGTGTTGATGATCAGCACCTCGCGGATCCCCGCCAGCATCAGCACGCTGAGCGGGTAATAGATCATCGGCTTGTCATACACCGGCAGCAGCTGCTTGCTGACGCCTTTGGTGATCGGATACAGCCGCGTGCCGGAGCCGCCAGCCAGGATGATGCCCTTGCGCGCCGTCATGCCGCGGCTCCCATGCGCTCGAGCCGGTAGCTGCCATCCAGGATGTGCTGTACCCACGCCTGGTTTTCGAGATACCAGTCGACCGTGGTCGCGATTCCCTCCTCGAAGCTGTGCTTTGGACGCCAGCCGAGTTCTCCCTGCAGCTTCGATGCATCGATCGCGTAGCGGCGGTCATGGCCCGGGCGGTCGGCCACGAAGGTGATCTGGCTGCTTCGCGGCTGGCCGTCATCGCGCGGGCGACGCTCGTCGAGCAGGCGGCAGATCGTCTCGACGACTTCCAGGTTGCGCTTCTCCGCATCGCCGCCGACGTTGTAGGTCTCGCCCACCCGGCCCTTCTCAAGCACCGTGCGGATCGCCTCGCAGTGGTCGGTCACGAACAGCCAGTCGCGCACCTGCTGGCCGTCTCCGTATACCGGCAGCGGTTCGCCGGCCAGCGCCTTGGCGATCACCAGCGGAATAAGCTTCTCGGGGAAGTGGTACGGCCCGTAGTTGTTGGAACAGTTGGTGGTCAGCACCGGCAGGCCATAGGTGTGGTGGAACGCGCGGACCAGATGGTCCGAGGCCGCCTTGGATGCCGAGTACGGCGAATTCGGCGCGTATGGCGTGGTCTCGGTGAACTTTCCGGTCTCGCCCAGCGTGCCGTAGACCTCGTCGGTCGACACGTGCAGGAAGCGGAAGGCGTCACGGCGCGTCTCCGGCAGCGCCTTCCAGTAGTCGCGCACGGATTCCAGCAGCGCAAGCGTGCCGACCACGTTGGTCTGGACGAAAGCGCCCGGCCCGTCGATCGACCGGTCGACATGGCTCTCGGCGGCGAAGTTCAGCACCGCGTCGGGCTGGTGTTCGGCCAACAGGCGGTCGACCAGTTCCCGATCGCCGATGTCGCCGTGCACGAACACATGGTTCGAATCGTTCTCGATCGACGCCAGTGTCTGCAGGTTGCCGGCATAGGTCAGCGCGTCGAGGTTGATCACGCGATGTCCGAGACGAACCGCCTCGAGGACGAAATTGCCGCCGATAAAGCCGGCGCCGCCGGTCACGAGCCATGTGGCCACGAACACTCTCCTGGTGGGGGGCTGGAGTCCGCCGTCGATGGCGGGTGGCACAGGATACCGGCCCCGGTCAGCCGTTTCACTGCCGCGGCAACCCGGGGCGGTCGCCGCCGCCCGGCGTCCCCGGTAGAATCCACAGGCTGCACGCCCGGTCGGCCGGGCCTCCCCCGATCCCAAGGAACCAGACCTCCGATGAAGATCCTCGTCGCCTACAAGCGCGTGGTGGACTACAACGTCCGCATCCAGGTGAAGCCCGACGGCTCCGGCGTCGTCACCGACGGCGTGAAGCTCTCGCCCAATCCGTTCGACGAGATCGCGCTGGAAGAAGCGCTGCGCCTGCGCGATGCCGGCAAGGCGACCGAGGTGGTCGTGGCCACCATCGCCCCGGCCGACGCCCAGCCGCATCTGCGCAATGGCCTGGCGATGGGCGCCAACCGCGCCATCCACGTGGTCTGCGATCAGCCGATCCAGCCGCTGACCGCCGCCCGCACCCTGCTGAAGCTGGTCGAAAAGGAACAGCCGGACCTGGTGATCCTCGGCAAGCAGGCCATCGACGACGACGCCAACCAGACCGGGCAGATGCTGGCCACTCTGTGGGGCCGCCCGCAGGCGACGTTCGCCAGCAAGCTGGTCGTCGATGGCGACAAGGCCACCGTGACCCGCGAGGTCGACGCCGGCCTTGAGACGCTGGAAGTGGACCTGCCGGCGGTGGTCACCACCGACCTGCGCCTCAACGAGCCGCGCTTCATCAAGCTGCCCGACATCATGAAGGCGAAGAGCAAGCCGCTGGAGACGCTGCAGTTCGCCGACCTCGGCGTGGAAAGCGGTGATTTCCTCAGGACCACCAGCCACGCCGCACCGACCGGACGCACCCGCGGGGTGATGGTCAAGGACGCGGCGGAACTGGTCGCCGTCCTGAAGGACAAGGGGCTGCTGTAAGCGCCCGTCATCCCCGCGGAAGCGGGGATCCAGCGACCTTCGTCGCCCTCATCGCCAGACACCGGGTTCCCGCCACAGCGGGAACGACGGATCCAGGAGCACATCGCATGTCCAACATCCTCATCGTCGCCGAACACCTCAACGGCAAGCTCAACGGCGCCACCGCCAAGTGCGTGTCGGCCGCCCAGGCCATGCAGGCCGAGGCCATCGACATCGTCGTGCTGGCCGAAGACGCTGGCGCGGTCGCCGCCGAAGCCGCGCGCATCGCCGGTGTGCGCAAGGTACTGGCGGTCAGCAACCCCGCCAACGCCGCACCGGTCGCCCAGGTGCTAGGCCCGCAGGTGGCGAAGCTCGCGGCCGGCTACTCGCACGTGTTCGGCCCCTCCACCACCTTCGGCAAGGACCTGATGCCGGTTGTCGCCGCCCTGCTCGGCACCGCGCAGGTCTCCGACGTGATGGCGGTGGAAGGCAGCCACACGTTCAAGCGGCCGATCTATGCCGGCAATGCCATCGTGACGGTCGAGGCCCCGGCCGACCGCCCGGTGGTCGCCACCGTGCGCACCGCGTCCTGGAAGGAAGCCGCAATGGATGGCAACGCCAATGTCGAGGCGACCACCGTCGAAGCGGAGCTGCCGTCGCACACGCGCTTCGTCGAGCTCGCCGCCGGTCGCAGTGATCGCCCGGACCTGCAGAGCGCCAAGCGCGTGGTGGCCGGCGGCCGCGGCGTCGGCTCGGAAGAGAACTTCAAGATCGTGTTCGACTTCGCCGACAAGCTCGGCGCCGCCGTCGGCGCCTCCCGCGCGGCGGTGGATGCGGGCTACGTCCCCAACGAGATGCAGGTCGGCCAGACCGGCAAGATCATCGCACCGGAACTCTACGTCGCCATCGGCATCAGCGGCGCAATCCAGCACCTGACCGGCATCAAGGACGCCGGCACGATCGTCGCGATCAACAAGGACCCGGACGCGGCGATCTTCGAGGTTGCGGATATCGGGCTGGTGGGAGATCTGTTCCAGGTCCTGCCGGAGCTGGTGGCGCATCTCCAATAACGCCAAGCAGGCGAAGCTTGGGGCTGTCGACGCTGATCGATCAATTCCGAGGCACGTCTACCAGGTCACGCGCAACACGCTCACCGCTCCCAAGAAGCAATAAGGATTCCGATGCCTATCACCGCGCCTCCAATCCAGACCCTGGATGGTATGGCTTCGCCTAGGAACAGCCGGGCAAACATCGGAACCAGGAGGAAGGAAAGTCCGTAGAACGGGAATGCTTGTGACAGGGGAACGCGAGCGAGCACAGCCAGCCAGAGCACGGTGGCGAGCCCATAAATGGCCAGCGCGACCAAGAGCGTCCACGACAGGAACGTCTCCGGGCGGGTGAACGAGATGGCCCCTGATGCAAGTTTGAAAAGGACCTGTCCACACGCAAGCATGGTCAGAGTCACGAGGATCATCGCAACCGTAGTGATCGTCATTGTGTCGTCCTCTTTTGCCATGCAACGTACTCCCGACTTCATGCCGCCCCCCAGGCACCGGACAAGCGACTGACGTCCCCGCCCCATCACCCAACGAGATCCAACCCGTGAATAACCGATTATCGCGCAGCTTCGCGCGGTTGCCACAGCCCGTTGGCCGGATGTCGCATCTTTCAGCTGCCGTGCGGTGGGATTGGCGCTGGTGCCTTCTCGTCGCGTTGGCATGCGTGTGCTACGTCGGATTTGCACTCAGCCCGTCTTCCTATGCTGCGGGACTGGAGATGCTGGGACAGCCGGTGACGGGGACAATCCTCGGCTCTGCGCGCGGCATCCGTTCCGACGAATGGATGGTGTTGACTCCGTACATGCAGATTGCGGTGGAGAACGACTTCGCGACAGCGAATTCGATCTCTCCGTACCAGGAAAGTCTTCGTACCTTCCAGGCTCTACCCTTGCGCGACTGGGCATTGTTGTTCAAGCCCTATCACTGGGGCTTTATCGTCGCGCCGCCAGCCTATGGCTACTCCTTCTATTTCTTCTTCCTCGCAGCTGCGTTCATCGTGGGGTGGGCGCTGTTCGTACGCAAGCTCGGACTGTCCGTCTGGGTCTCCGTGCCAATTGCCGTCGCCCTCTACTTCTCCCAGTACGTGCAGGCATGGTGGACGACCAACGCTGGTGCGTTCGCCCTTGCGCCATGGGTAGCGCTCGCATGGATGTACTCAGGCAACCGTCTCGCGCGGATCGGTTTGACCGCCTACGCCATCCTTGTCTGGCTGTTGTCATGCGCGTATCCGCCGTTCCTCTATTCCATCGCCCTGGCGATCGGTTTCCTCATCCTGGGCTTCAGGCGTGACGCAATCCGCGTGGGGACCCTCTTCGACGCCACGGTTGCCGGCAGCATCGCTCTCGCGCTGTTCATCGGATACTTCCACGAGCTGATCGATGTGATGCAGCAGACCGTATATCCGGGGCGCCGCATCGCCGCCAGCGGAGGAGTCGGCCTGGAGCGTCTTCTCGGCCACTTGGCCCCAACTGCGCTGATCAATGGTTACGAGCCGTTGCCACGCTTCACCAATTCCAACGCTTGTGAGATCGCGGTCCTATCCACCCTTCTGCCGCTGTTCGCGGTGTGCCTTGCGGATCACCGCCGATTCCGCGCCTGGATGCAGGATCACCGCTGGAGCATCTTCGCGATCCTGGTCGGGCTGGGGGTGTTCGCGGCATGGATGTTCTTGAGCGTCAACCCGCTGATTGCGCGCGTCTCCGGGCTGTACCTCGTACCACCCGCCCGCGCTCTTGTCGGTTTCGGGCTCCTGGTGAACATTCTCGCCGCCGCCTATCTGGCTATCGCGGGGGTACGCGTCTCCACCGTTCGCGCCCTGCTTCTAGCTGGCGCGGCCGCAGGAGCTGTCGCCGTGAAATATCTTCTCGGCGATGGATCCATCAGCGGGACCTTTTCCCGACTCGACTTGGTGCCACTCGCAGCTGTCGTCGTGGTGCTCGGCGGTATGGCAATCGTGCACTCCGCCAACGCACGCACCGTCCTGGTTTGCTGGGTAGCAGCGGGGGCGAACCTGGCCATGTTCGGTCTGTTCAATCCTGTGCAGGTCGCCCATCCCATCTTCAACCTTGATCGGGAACTAGTGCGCTCGACGCTGCTCGAGCGCGGAGCCGTGCTGGACGAACGCGGCACGCTCGTGGCGCCCGGCCACTATGGGGCGCTGATCGCCGGCGCCGGGATTTCAAGCATCAATCACGTGCTTTATGCCCCCCAGCTCGATTTCTTCCGCGGATACTTCGGAGACATGGAGCCCGCAAGGTTCAATGAAATCTTCAATAGGTACGCCCACGTTTCAGTAATCGAAGGAAGCGAACCGGTGCTGATGGCTGCGGATTCCGTGGGCGTGCCCTTCGGCGTCATGGCGGGCCGGATGGAGCGCGCTTTGACGCCCAAGCCTGAGCCGGAGCAGGTCGCCCTCATGAGCGAGCGACCCGATGTCGCAGCCGATCTCGCCAATGGCCACATAGACGACATGATCATTGACCAGCACGGCCGGTTTCGCCTTGCTGGCTGGTCCCGAACGCCCCCCGGCGCGCAATCCATGATCGGCCTGTGGTCGAACGCGGGGATGCAGGACGTGCTGGTAAAACGGGTGCCTCGCCCAGACGTTGCCGCTGCCGTTTCAACGGCGCTTGCCCACTCCGGCTTCATCGTCGAAGGATTCCTCGAAGATCCGAGCGCTGACACCGAGTTGTGCGTTGTTGGATTAGCGTCGGGTGCCGTGGATACCACCATGGTTTTTCCCGACGGATCCCGCACCTGCACCCATCTCGGGATGCTAGATAAGGGGGAATCACCATGATCAATTCATCTCCAGCTGGGTTCGCCCCCCCCCCCTCCGTCGCCGTGGTGATTCCCTGTTACAGGGTGACCCGCCACGTGCTGGGCGTAATCGACCGCATCGGCCCCGAGGTCAACCGCATCTTCTGTATTGACGACGGATGTCCCGATGGGAGCGGCGATTTCATTGAGGCCCACTGCCGGGATCCGCGCGTGAACGTGATCAGGCATGCGCAGAACCGTGGCGTTGGGGGCGCCGTCATGACGGGGTATGCCGCAGCGATCGCCGCGGACAGCGACGTCATCGTCAAGATCGATGGCGACGGGCAGATGGATCCGGCGCTGTTACCTGAATTCGTCGCCCCGATCCTGAGCGGCAACGCCGATTACACCAAGGGCAACCGCTTCTGGGAGCTCGGCGAGATCCGTCGGATGCCGCCGGTTCGCCGGGTTGGCAACCTTGGCCTTTCGTTCATGGCCAAGGCTTCATCAGGCTACTGGGACGTTTTCGATCCCACTAATGGCTATACGGCGATACACGCGAGTGTCGCAAGCTATCTGCCATTCGACTCGATCAGCCAGCGGTACTTCTTCGAGACCGACATCCTGTTCCGCCTCAATACCCTCCGCGCAACGGTCAAGGACATTCCTATGACCGCGCACTACGCGGATGAGACGAGTCACCTGAAGATTTCGAAAGTGATCGGGGAGTTCGCCGTCAAACACGTGCGCAATGGACTGAAACGGATCGGATACAGCTACTTCCTCCGCGACATGCCGGTCGCTTCGATCGAACTGGCGATAGGCCTGCTGCTACTCACGTTCGGCGTGCTCTTCGGTGGATACCACTGGTACCAGTCCAGCGTTGCCGATACCAGCACGCCGGTCGGCACGATCATGATCGCGACCATCGCAATCATTTCAGGCTTGCAGTTTCTGCTTGCCTTCGTCAGCTACGACATCGCGAACACGCCTCGGACCCCAATGCACCCCGTCATCCGCCGGCGACCTGTGCCCATGCCCAATGCCCTGAAGGACGGGGGTATCAGGGATTCGGCCGGATAACAGGCACATCCCATCTCGGGTTGTGCCTGGGCATCACTTAACCCCGTGGAGGATAGGCAAGGGTGAACGGCGCATTGACCAGCGAGAAATTGACGTTGTAATAAGGGTCCGCGCTCAGCAAATGGCCCCAGCGCGCCTTCATAAGCGCCTCTTCCCGCTTGAAACGGGCGATCTTCTCTGGCGTATCCTCATAGCCGCGCGATGCGGATTCGTGGTGATAGAGTTCCGCGAAGGGTGTCCAAAGGTTGCGATAGCCCGCCTCCCTGACGCGGATGCAGAAATCGACATCGTTGAATGCAACGACGAGATCCTCGTCGAGGCCGCCGACCTGCTCAAACACGTCCCTGCGTAACACGACGCAAGCCGCAGTAACGGCGCTGAGGTTCTGCACAAGTCCTGCCCGATGCTTGTCGCCCGGATAATCGCGTGGCATCCCCACATAGGAATGCCCGGCCACACCGCCGATTCCCAGGACGACTCCAGCGTGCTGGATCGTGTCATTTGGGTAATACAACATGGCGCCGACCACACCGATTGCGGGGCGAATCGCGTGCGACACCATCTCCGTCAACCAGTCCGCGCTGATCACCTCGATATCGTTGTTGAGCAGACCGATCAATTCACCGCTGGTCTGTGCGACACCGAAATTATTGATCTTCGAATAGTTGAATGGCGCGTCGTACGGCAACACCCGCACGTTCGACATCGTTGCAAGTGAATCGAAATACTTGAGCGTTTCGGTTTCGACAGAACCGTTGTCCAGAATTACGATCTCGTAATTCCGATATGTCGTCAACTTCAGGATGGAATCCACGCACTGCCGCAGGAGATCGACCCGGTCACGCGTGGGGATCAGCAGGCTCACCTTCGGAGCGGGCTCCGGAATCGCATGACTGATCCGGTAGTAGCCGCTGAATCCGGGCATCTCCACCACCCGCGCAGGTGTGCCGGTACGGTCGAAGTGATCCTGGATTGCGCGCATAGCCGCAAGGTGGGCGTAGCTCTTCTCACCGGGAGCCAGCGCGGTCGAGCCTTCGATCATGCGCCAGTGGTAGAGCACCTTCGGGATATGCCCGATCTCATCCGCACCGAGTTTTTCGGTAACTCGCAGCGTCAGATCCCAGTCCTGTGCGCCGTCGTAACCTTCGCGGAACCCACCCACCTCCAACATGAGGTCGCGTTCGTACACCCCCAAATGACAGACGCAATTCTGTGACAGGAACAGGTCCGGGTTCCAGTCCGACTTGAAGTACGGGTCGCTGCGCTTGCCTGCCGAATCAATCTTGTCCTCATCGGTAAACAGCATCCGCCAGCGTGAATTCTTTTCGAGCTCGAGCGCGCACCACTGCAGTGCTAACGGATGCAATGCGTCGTCGTGGTCGAGCAGCGCAACATATTTCCCGGAAGCCAAGGCCAACGCGCTGTTCGAAGCAGCCGCGATGTGCCCGTTGTGCGAGCGCCTTA
Organism: Alterluteimonas muca; assembly: GCF_021191595.1. Classification (NCBI taxonomy): domain Bacteria; kingdom Pseudomonadati; phylum Pseudomonadota; class Gammaproteobacteria; order Lysobacterales; family Lysobacteraceae; genus Alterluteimonas; species Alterluteimonas muca. The sequence continues at coordinate 7,710 of NZ_JAIWPS010000015.1, read as the reverse complement.
CCGCCTTGATGCGCTCGTCGGCCGCGACGTACGACTGGACGATTTCCCACACATGAGGAGATGTCGACGCGTCGTCCGCGATACACAACTCCCAGTGCGGGTAGGTCTGCGCCAGCACGCTGTCAATACACGCTTTCAGCCACCGCGGGTCGGTGTTGTAGGTCGGCACCAGGATAGAGAAGACCGGCGAAGACGAGAGCTGCGGCATCGTCTCAAGTGTCAGCGCAATTCCATCGGCAGATACATCGTCGTAGAACTCGAGCCAGACGTCGTAGTCGGAAAAGCCGCCGACCGAGCCCTGCGACGAATACAGACGATAGAGCTTGTCTGCCATCCGCCGTGGTCCACCGGCCATCAGATCGGCCCCGCTCGCGGTGATGAGCTGCAGGCGCCCGGCGCTCGTTCGGGTGCCCCATAGCGCACGCAACATGCAAGCTGCCGCACCCACCTTCCCGAGGCGTCGAAGGGAGAAATCAGTGACCCGGAACTCGGAAGGCAGCGTAGAAGGATCGAATCGCAGCGCGGACAGCGTGTCCACGAAGCGCACAAGCCATTGGACACGATGGATTCCTTTGCGGGCATTGCCCAGCGGAAGCGCCAGCGCGTCGTCTTCCGTCACGAAGCCGCGTCGGTAGTCCGGGTACAGGACCGGCGCATGTACAGTACCCCTGAGCACCTCGATCTCGAGGTCAAGACGGTACCAGCCGCCATCCATGCCACCGGCCGGCAACGGAACGTCCAACGCAGGGTCGTTTCCTGATGCCCGCCAGAAGGCCTCCTGTCCCGCCGTTGTGACGCGCTCCACCTGATGAAGTGGAAGCAAGGAAGAATGCAATTTCATAGAGCCTCGGCTGGTATGAGTCTTCGGCGGACAGGTAATGACGGAGACCGTGTGACGTGAGCACCACCCGGTCAAGGTGGTGGATTCAAATGCATGGCGACGTCGGTCTACGTCGCCGCGAGTTGTGCAGGGAGGTGTTCGGGGCGAACGATGGCCTAACCCGAACGCCCGCGACGCGTGAGTCTGCGCCACCAGTATCCGAAGGAACGGCGACGAACCCATGTCAATAGCACTTCCTGCTGTTGCTCCATGCGTGCCAGGTCCAAGCGCCTGAGTTCGTCCACCTTTAGCGTCGTGGCCTCGACCAGGGAAACAAGCAGCTTCTGGCGCGCTACTACGTCAGGGATCGCATCGACAACTGGCTGCAATCTCGCTTCGCGCCTCTCGAGCTCCCGGAGTCCAGACTCCAGACCCTGGCGCATCCCTGCGAGCTCCTGCAGCGCAGCGTCGAGTCCCTGCTGCGTGTTGGCCAGTTCGCGACCGTGAGCCTGCAACGCCTCCCGATAGTCTTCGATGTGTCCACCGACCTCGGACAATACCGTCTCGACACGGTAGCGGACCTCGACACGGATCATCGTGCCCGGCTCGAACGTCTGCGTTTGGTCCTGCACATCCACGACGAAATGAGGGTCGTCGCCTATCGCCCCGATACGACATGCATCACTTGCGCGGATCGAAGGAAACGGAAACTCGTTGAGCCCGCTGATGCGCGAGTGCAGCGGCTCGACTGCGCGACCGCAGATCAAGAGCGATTCCAGCGCGTAAATGCCAGGCCGACTGTCGGGATCGATTCGCAAGGTATCAAATTTCTGGCCTTCAGGAATTTCGAAGACCACGACTCGGCGGTTGCCATCGCAAACCGGCTCCGCAGACACCGCCCGGTCCTCGATGAAGGGTTCGGTTCCGACCTGGAAGTAGAGTCGGGCCGCACCTGGTGCCAGCACCGGTAGCGATGGTCGCCAGAGTTCGCGCACAGCCGCGAACTGCAGCGTCGTATCCACCTGGACCTGATGCTCCCTCTGTCGCTGGATCTCCTGTTCCAGCGGCAGCGGACCCTCATGGTAATGCGCGGCCAGGGGTTCCAGCCGGCGGGCGATACTGTCGAAGGCCGCGGACAAATCGTCGGCCGGGTTGGCGGCCCCGCGCAGTGCAAGCCCGAACAACTCCAGGGCCAGCGGTTCGAAGGGAGACACACCCTCGTCCAGCTCCCCTACCTTCTGGCGTCGCAATGACGCGTCGAGGAACCCGTCGATCTCACCGATGGCTGTATCCGGCGTGTCGGGAACAATGTCGCCCAGCGCATCGCGCAAGCCGGCCAATGCCTGCCGCCAGCTGGACAGCAAGTGTTCGTATGACAGAAACGCACGTGCCACTCCCCTGCTACCCCGCTCCGCCTCCAGCAGGTACACCATCCAGAGGAGATGCGCCCTGGACCGCGACAGGCCATCGCGCTTGCGCAACGATGCGGCCACCTCATTCGGATGCCGCACCATCAAGACTGCGCCAACATCGAGTCGAAGCGCACGCGCCACATCCAGCCACAAGGGAACGAAACGGCTCGCCCGGGGATCCTTGACGGCAACGAAGCGCGCCTGCTTCGCCATCGAACGCACCAGCGCCGACAGCCCATCGAATGCCTTGTCCGCCTCCGCGGTCTCTCGCCATTGCGCGGACAGGGCCCGCGGATCCTGCCATCCGCGGGCAAGGCTATGCAGCAGCGACTCGTGCACGTCGACGATCCGGCTATTCTCGAAGTACCCTTTTGGATTGTCCGGCGTGGGAGCCAGGAGTTCCTCGCCGAGTTCGGCACCAAGCTTCTGCAGCACACCCGTCAAGGCTGATGTGCCGCTGCGATGCATGCCAAGCACCAGCAGCAACTTGCTGCCGCCTTCGCTCACAGTCGCGCTCGTGCCGGTGCCGTCGGAATCACCCAGAATATTCGCCATCTATACCCCCTGATCCAGTCTGCGCGCCGAGCCCATCAGAGCTGACGCACACTGATGTCCATCTGCAGCGGGAATACGCCTGTGAAGTCCGCCCTCCGATCATCCACGACTTCGAAAGAGAGCATTCCCTCCTGCCTGGAAAGCACCGTGGTCCGCTCGATCGAAGGCGCGTCGATCACGCGCGTCCTGATCCGGTAGACGCCCTGCTGAAAGGTGGCCGCGAACTCGAGGCCGACTTCGACGATGCCGTCATACGGGTCGAGTCGGATGCGTTTGCCAGACAGCTGCAAGCCCCGGTTGTCGAGAATGTCTACGATCACCCCGGGATGGCGGATGTCCTGGCCAAGCTGCACCCGGAGACCCACCCGGATCGCCTCGCCATACTGGACACCGATATGCTCGGTGCCATTCACCTCGGCACCAACGACGCAGGCGGTACCAAGGCCATACCCACCCTGCAGCGCGGACACCTTTGCGCGTCCAGCATCCTGCTTCGCAAGCGCATCTGCATGCGTGCGGTGCAGGTACTCCGTCACAACCTCCTCGGGCAATCCTTCCAGGATGATGCGACCGCGCTCCAGAAGCATCGCGCGATGGCAGAACGCCTTGACGGCATTGAGGTCATGCCCCACGAAAAGAAGCGTCGTACCACGCGAAAGGATCTCGTCGATCCGCGCCATGGCCTTGGCCTGGAAAGCCGCGTCGCCGACGGCAAGTGCCTCGTCGACGATGAGGATATCGGGATCGGTATGGACCTGGACGGCGAATGCGAGCCGCAAAGCCATGCCCGAACTGTATGACTTGACGGGTTCGTCGACGAAACTACCGATGTCTGCAAACGCAAGGATGTCATCCATCCGCTCGCGGATCTGCGCAGGATCGAGACCAAGGATGGCGGCGTTGACCCGCACGTTTTCGCGGCCGGTAAGTTCCGGATTGAAACCGGACCCGAGCTCCAGCAGCGCAGCCACCCGACCGTTCACCGATACGGTCCCGCGAGTGGGTTGCAGTACGCCGGCGATGATCTGCAACAGCGTGCTTTTGCCGCTGCCGTTATGTCCGATGATTCCCAGCGCTTCACCGCGCTTGAGCGTGAAACTGATCGAATGCAGCGCCTCGTGGCGATGCAGTCGCGCATGCGCGCGGTTCGCGAACCAGTTGGACACTGGCCGCGACGGTATGGAGTGCGCGACCCTCAGCAGCAACGGCACCCACAGGCGGCTCGCCGGCGTGCTCCACAGGTGATACGTCTTGCTGACCTCGCGTACCAGCAAGGCGGTATCGGAAGCGATCGCAGGCTCTGGTCGGGACGGAAGTTCCTCTTGAGCGAGCGTGGGGTTCATTTCATTGCCGCAACGACGAAAGCCGCCTATGCTACGCCATTACGTGAGGGCGCGCGCCGGTCGACGGCGCGATTCCCGCCGTCGGCACTGGATAGCATGAGCGCATCGCTGAACGCGTCTTTTCATCTCTGGCGGACACTGGTCGGCCAGGACCTGGCGACACGATATCGCGGCTCATTGCTCGGAAGGGCGTGGCCGGTTCTGCTGCCCATCGTGATGCTGACGATCTACGCGTTCGTGTTCGGCGTCGTGTTCCGTGCGCGATGGCCCGGCCTCGCTGAAGACGACCATCTGGGGTTCACCCTCAACCTGTTCGCCGGCCTGCTCGTCCACGCGATGTTGGCGGAGTCGGTGGGCCAGGCGGCCGGGCTCTTCATCCGTCACAGCAATTTCGTCCGGAAGGTCGTCTTTCCCCTCCCGGTCCTGGTGGCCGTGCCGTTGGGAAGCGCGGCATTCCACGCAGGCATCGGGTTGGGGATCCTGGTGGCCGTCAATGCCATCTGGGGCAACGGCCTGCATCCCAGCGTGCTGGCGGTACCTTTCATCCTCGCGCCCTACCTCGTCATGCTGCACGGCATCTGTCTCTGCCTCGCGGCATTGGGGGTCTACCTGCGGGATCTTTCGCAGATCACCGGCGCCGTGGTCACGATTGCGCTGTTCACGTCCACCGTGTTTTTCCCGCGGGAAATGGTGCCGCCGGTATTGGCCCATGTCGTTGACCTCAATCCCATCAGCTGGCCCGTGCAGGCGATTCGGGATGCGGTCCTGCGCGGCGAATGGCCCGTACCGACCCGGGATTACGTCACCTACTGGCTGGTGGCGCTGTTGCTGCTGGGCCTCGGACGGCTGTGCTTCGACCGGCTCCGGCGGGGCTTCGCCGACGTGCTCTGACGCTGGGCGAGATGCATCCCGAGGCGCGGCCACGGCCCCAACGGGTCCTCTTCCATCGATTCTTCGGCGGGTACACCGGAGGTCATGGCAAGGTGCACGATTACTTCAATCACGTCCGCAGCCACCCCGGCTGGTGGGCCCAGGTCCACATGGACCCCGCCAGCAGCTGGGACGACAACCCATGGCGGGATGATCCTGACGCCCTGAGCCCGAGTTTCGATCCCGAGGCGGCCGATGTGCTGTTCCTCGGCGGCATGGACTGGTCGCAGTACCCGGTCGACCACCACGACAAGCCGGTGATCAACCTGGTCCAGCACGTGCGCCATGCGGATCCCGATGAGCCGTTGTTCCAGTTCCTCGACCGCCGCGCGATCCGTATCTGCGTCAGTGAGCCGGTCGCGCATGCGATCCAGCGCACCGGGCGCGTGCGCGGGCCCGTCGTGGTCATCGACGCAGCCCTCAACCTTCCTCCGGTGGCTCTGCCTGCTCACAGGTCGGGGGTCTTCATTGATGCGATCAAGCGACCCTCACTCGGCCGCCGGATCGCCGACCTGCTGTCCCCGCACTGCGATGTGCTGCTGTCCGATCGCAGGCTGCCGCGGTCCAAATACCTGGGTGCCATGGTAAGCGCGGAGGTTGTCCTCACCCTTCCCCACGATACGGAAGGCTTCTACCTGCCAGCCCTCGAGGCGATGTCGTTTGGATGCGCGGTGGTCGTTGGCGACTGCGTTGGCAATCGGGCGTATTTGCGGCCTGGCGTCAATGCCCTGATGGCCGATGATGCTGCAAGCTACGCGACAGCCGCGCGCACGCTTCTGGCCGATCCGGATCTGCGCACCCGACTGGAGCAGGCCGCCCGCCAGACCGCCACCGCGTTCGGACTGGAGCGCGAACGCAAGGCCTTCCATCGGGTACTCGACGCCGTGGATGAGCTGTGGAGCAACGCATGACCCCTCGCAATATCGCGGTGACCGGCGTGCCGCGTGGCGGCACCACGCTGGCGTGCCATCTGCTCGATGCCTGCGACGACACGGTGGCCCTTTTCGAACCGATGGACATCCACGCGCTGGACCCCAGTCCCGCGAAGGCCATCGGCCAGGTGGACCAGTTCTACTCCGACACCCGCCATCAACTCCTGGCGTCGGGCCAGGCCCTGAGCAAACACCGGGATGGAACGGTCCCCGACAATCCGTTCGACGAACCGGCCTCCGACGGCCGGCGGCGCCTGGTGGTGGAACATGGTGCGATCCATGTCGGCCGCCCGGCACAGGGCTTCACACTGGTCATCAAACACAATGCGGCGTTCACCGCGCTGCTGCCTGACCTGGCGGCGCGTCTGGAGTGCTTTGCGATCGTGCGCAATCCGCTGGCGGTGCTGGCGTCATGGAATACCGTGGAACTGCCCGTGTCGCAGGGCCGGGTGCCCGCGGGCGAACACTTCGACGCTGCGCTGCGTCTCCGTCTCGATCAAACGCCAGAGCGGCTCGCACGCCAGGTCATGGTGCTGGAATGGTTCTTCGCACGGTTTCGCGCGCATCTGCCGCCTACCCGTGTTCTCCGTTACGAGGACATCGTTGCGACCGGCGGAGCGTCGCTGCGCCAGGCCATGGCATTGACCGGCGCGGCGCGGGAGGACCTGACGCCACGCAACACGCGATCCATCTACCGCGCCACGCCGGTCAACCGCCTCGCTGAGGCCCTGCTGCGACAGGCCGACCCGTCGTGGACCCGGTGGTACGACAGCAATGCGATCGCGGAGCTTGCCGCTGCCCTCGAGACGCCGCCTGCATGAGCGCGCCCAGGATCGGCTTCATGATCGGGGGGGTGCAGAAGGGCGGTACCACGGCGCTTGCCCAGTATCTCGGACGACACCCTCAATTGCGGTTGCCAGCCTGCAAGGAAGCGCACGTCTTTGACGCGCCTGACTTCGATGAGCGATGGACGGCGGATGCGATCGATGCGCGCTTCGAACCATTGTTTCCAGGCGGGTTCGACATGGACTCGGGCATCCTGCACGGCGATGCCACCCCCATCTCCATCTTCCACCCCGCATTCGTGCGCAGGATCGCACGCTACAACCCCGGCATGCGGTGGATCGTGCTGCTGCGCGACCCGGTGGAGCGGGCCATCTCGCAGTACTACATGGAGCGGGGTCGAGGCGACGAATGGCTGCCGTTGCCATTGGCGCTGCTGGCCGAGCGCTGGCGGCTCAAGGGACACGAACACGATTTCGGCCATGGTTCGCCACTGCGCCACCATAGTTACCTGGCCCGGGGGCGCTATATCACCCAGTTGGACGTGTTGACCGCGGCATTCCCTCCATCCCAGGTGCTGCTGCTGCGTAGCCGCGATCTGCGCGAGTTCCCGCAGCAGACAGTGGAGCAGGTCGTCGACTTCCTGCAGCTGCCGCCGTTGAGGACCTCGCAGACCCACGGAACCGTCTTCGCGGGGGAGTGGCAGGGGCGGTGGCTGCCCAACGCGTTACGACCTTGGCTGGGGCTGCTTTACCGGGGCGAGCTGGAGGCCCTCCGCGCGCGTTATGGCATAACGCTCGCCCCCTAGGGATCATCTGAATAACACGCCCTGATGCTGCTTTTGCCGCCACACGAGCATCAATATTGTGTCGGGCAGCGATTTTCATCGATTTCAGGTCGGATTTCGGCCGTTTCCGGCCTGTTCTGGCGGGCTT
>NZ_JAIWPS010000014.1:0-81196 GCF_021191595.1 Alterluteimonas muca | reverse complement strand
GACCGCCTATGAGTTGGAGATCCAGGCCAATTGCCCCAATGCCGAGGTCGTCTACGACCTCTTCCATGTGATGGCCAAGTACGGCCGCGAGGTGATCGACCGGGTGCGGGTCGACCAGGCCAACCAGCTGCGCCACGACAAACCCGCACGCCGGGTGATCAAATCCAGCCGCTGGCTGTTGCTGCGCAATCGCGAGAACCTGGATCGGCATCAGACAGTAAAGCTGGACGAGCTGCTGGAAGCCAACCAGCCACTGCTCACCGCCTACCTCATGCGCGATGAGCTCAAGCGGCTGTGGTTCTACCGCCATCCATCCTGGGCCCGGAAGGCCTGGGACCATTGGCTGGAACAGGCCCAGGGCAGCGGCATCGCGGCACTGGCCCACTTCGCGACGAAGCTCAAGGCCTACCTGCACGGGATCCTGTCGCGCTGCCGCCACCGGCTCAATACCAGCATCGTCGAAGGCATCAACAACACTATCAAGGTCATCAAGCGCCGGGCCTACGGCTACCGGGATCAGGAGTACTTCTTCCTGAAGATCCGCGCAGTCTTCCCCGGTATTCAGCGATGAACCAATAAAAAGCCCCGCAGGCAGGGGGGGCCGGCGGGGCTCGGGGAACGCGGGCTCGGGGAGAAGCCTGGTGCGTTCCGGGATCACTCCAGGGGAAGGGAGAGATCTGCGACGGACGTTGCATCCGTCGCGGCCTATATGACCACTCCATACATGGATGGTTCGTGAAGATTCCGCTTGGAATCCGCAAATAATTCAGGCTGGGTTTACGCTGCCGGATAGCAAGCCGCGTCATGGATCGCAGGCAGGATACGCATCCGCTCTCCGCGAGCCTGTTCACCCCGGGGTCCACCCGCGGCTGCTCGACATCGCCCGGAAACCCCGGTGCCCGTCGCGGTGGTCCAAGCGGGGACGGTGCTCCGCATGCGCCCAGTCGCAGCGCCGACTCTCAGTGCGCCTCGTCCCAGTTCATGCCGACGCCGCAATCCACCACCAGCGGCACATCCAGCGAGGCCGCGGCGGTCATCCGCCCGGTGACCCCCGCCAGGAGCGCGTCGACGTCGCCTTCCGCCACCTCGAACACCAGTTCGTCGTGCACCTGCAGGATCATCCTGGCGTCCGGCATCGCATCGGCAAGCCACGCATCGATGGTCAGCATCGCGCGCTTGATGATGTCGGCCGCGGTGCCCTGCATCGGCGCGTTGATCGCCGCGCGCTCGGCGCCGGCACGCAGCCCGGCATTGCGGGCGTTGATGTTCTCCAGGTACAGCCGGCGGCCGAACACGGTTTCCACGTAGCCCTGCTCGTGCGCCTGCTGGCGGGTGCGGTCCATGTAGTCGCGCACGCCCGGGTAGCGCGAGAAGTACAGCGCGATGTAGTCCTGCGCCTCGCCACGGCCGACGCCGAGGTTGCGCGCCAGGCCGAAGGCGCCCATGCCGTACATCAGGCCGAAGTTGATCGCCTTGGCCGCGCGGCGTTCGTTCGAGGTGACCTCGTCGAGCTGGCGGCCGAACACCTCCGCGGCGGTCGCGCGGTGGATGTCGACGCCCGACGCGAAGGCCTGCAGCAGGCCCGGGTCCTGCGACAGGTGGGCCATGATCCGGAGTTCGATCTGCGAGTAGTCGCAGGCGACGATCCGGCGCCCCGGCGGGGCCACGAAGGCGGTGCGGATGCGGCGGCCGTCGTCGGTGCGGATCGGGATGTTCTGCAGGTTGGGATCGCTCGATGCCAGCCGCCCGGTGGCGGCACCGGCCTGGTGGTAGCTGGTGTGCAGGCGGCCGGTCTCGGGATTGATCATCTCCGGCAGCTTGTCGGTGTAGGTGCCGCGCAGCTTCGCCAGCCCGCGGTATTCCAGGATCACCCGCGGCAGTTCGTGCAGCTCGGCGATCGCCTCCAGCGCCTCCTCGTTGACCGAGGGTTGCCCCTTCGGCGTCTTCACCAGGGTCGGCAGCGCCAGCTCGTCGTAGAGCAGCGCGCACAGCTGCTTGGTGGAATCGAGGTTGAAGCTGCGCCCGGCAAGCTCGGTGGCCTTCTGCTGCGCGGCCAGCATGCGCCGCCCGAGATCCGCACTCTGCCGGCGGAGCTCGTCGGCATCGACCATCACCCCGTTGGCCTCGATGCGCGCCAGCACCTGCACCAGCGGGATCTCGATCTCGCGGTACACGCGTTCCAGCGCGGGCTCGGCGGCCAGCTGGGGGGCGAGCACGCGGTGCAGGCGCAGGGTGACGTCGGCATCCTCTGCGGAGTAGCGGGTGGCGTCGTCGATGGCGACCTGCGCGAACGCGATGCGCTTGGCGCCCTTGCCGGTGACGTCGTCGTAGGCGACCGTGCCGATGCCGAGGTAGCGACGCGCCAGCGAGTCCATGTCGTGGCGGCTCGCGGTGGCGTTGTGGACGAAGCTCTCCAGCATGGTGTCGTCGGCGTAGCCGGCCACGTCGATGCCGTGCCGGCGCATGACGTGGATGTCGTACTTGCCGTGGTGGCCCAGCTTGCGGCGTGCGGGGTCGGCCAGCAGCGGACGCAGTGCGTCGAGCACATGCGCGCGCTCGAGCTGCGGCGGCGCACCGGGGTAGTCGTGCGCCAGCGGGATATAGCAGGCGCGGCCGGGTTCCACGCTCAGGCTGATGCCGACCAGGTTGGCGCGCAGCGCATCGAGCGAATCGGTCTCGACGTCGAAGGCGAATTCCTCCGCCGCTTCCAGCCTGCAGATCCACGCGGCCAGGCCGGCCTCGTCGGTGATGGTCTCGTACTCGCCGGGCCCGGTCAGCGCCGGATCCACCGGTGCGGCCGGTGCCGCGGCGGCGCCACTGCGGGCGAAGCCGGCTTCGGTCGCACGCAGGCTCACCGGGCCATCACCCGCCGCCGGTGCTGCGCCGCCATCGAGGTCGCGCAGCGCCTGGGTGAAGCCGTAGCGCTGGTAGAGCACGCGCAGGGTGTCGGCGTCGCGCCCGCGCAGCGGCAGTTCGCGCGGGCCGCGATCGAGTTCGACGTCGGTGCGGATGCTCACCAGTTCGCGGTTGAGCGGCAGGCGGTCGAGCGCGGCGCGCAGGTTGTCGCCGATCTTGCCCTTGATCGAGGCGGCATTGGCGATCACCCCATCCAGCGTGCCGTATTCGCCCAGCCACTTGGCCGCGGTCTTCGGCCCGCACTTGTCGACGCCGGGCACGTTGTCGATCGTGTCGCCCATCAGCGCCAGCAGGTCGACGATCTGGTCCGCGCGCACGCCGTATTTCGCGACCACGCCGTCATCGCTGTCGATGCGGCTGCCGCTCATGGTGTTGACCAGGGCGATGCCGGGCCGTACCAGCTGGGCGAAATCCTTGTCGCTGGTGGAGATGGTGACGTCGATGCCGTCGGCCGCCGCGGCCACCGCCAGCGTACCGATGACGTCGTCGGCCTCCACGCCGTCGATGCGCAGGATCGGCACGCCCAGCGCCTCGACGATGTCGCACATCGGCTGCAGCTGCGCGCGCAGGTCGTCGGGCATCGGCGGCCGGTTGGCCTTGTAGTCGGCGTAGAGGTCGTCGCGGAAGGTCCTTCCGGGCGCGTCGACGACGAAGGCGATGTAGTCGGGTTGTTCCTTCAGCGTGGCGCGCAGCATGTTGACCACGCCGAACAGCGCGCCGGTCGGCTCGCCCTGGGCATTGGTCAGTGGCGGCAGCGCATGGAAGGCGCGGTAGAGGTACGACGAACCGTCGATGAGGACCAGGCGAGGCATCGGGCGATTCTACCGTGCGGCCCGGGGCTGGCCCTGAAGGCCCGCCGGCTCACGGGGCCATGCCGGCGCGCGGCGCATACTTCACGGCCATCCGCCCGTGGAGCACGCGATGAACATCCGATCGACCGCCGGCCTGTCGTCCCTGTCCCTGCTGCTGGCCCTGGGGCTTGCGGCCTGTGCCAGCACGCCCGGCACGAGCGGGCCCGAGGGGCTGCCCGCCGACGCGATGGAAACCACCCGCACCGAAGCCAATGGCGACGTCATCACCGAATACCGCATCGCCGGCCAGCTGCGCGCGGTGCGCGTGCAACCCTCGCGCGGGCCGGTGTACTACCTCTACGACCGCGACGGCGACGGCAGCATCGACAACCGCGAAGGCGACAACCCGCCGGTCACCTACTTCAGGCTGTTCGAATGGGAGTGATGTTCGAATGGGAGTGAGCTGACCGCGGCGCCCGCTCAGGGATCGGTCTCGCCGCGCTCCGGCACGCCGTGGCCACCGAATGCACCGCGCAGCGAGGCCAGCAGGCGGTCGGCGAAGGCATCGTCGTCGCGCGAACGCAGGCGCGCAATCAGCGCATGGGTAATCACCGGCGCAGGCACGTCCAGCGCGATTGCCTCGGCGACCGTCCAGCGCCCTTCACCGGAATCGGCGACCTGCGGCGCAATGCCGGCAAGCGACGGGTTGCCGCGCAGCGATTCCGCGGAGAGATCGAGCAGCCAGCTGCGGATCACGCTGCCCTCGCGCCAGATATCGGCCAGCGCGGCGAGGTCGAAGCCGAATTCCTCCTTGTGGTGGAGGATCGCGAAGCCCTCGGCGAACGCCTGCATCAGCCCGTACTCGATGCCGTTGTGGACCATCTTGGCGTAGTGGCCGGCACCGGCCGGACCGACCCGGCCCCAGCCACGCGCTTGCGACGGCGCCAGCGTGGCGAACAGCGCCTGCAGGCGTTCGACCAGTGCCGCCTCGCCGCCGATGGTCATGCTGTAGCCGGCATCGATGCCGCGGATGCCGCCGCTGGTGCCGACGTCCAGCCAGCCGATGTCATGCTCCGCCAGCCACGCGGCGCGGCGCTGGCTGTCGGCGTAATGACTGTTGCCGCCCTCGATCACGATGTCACCGGGCGCGAGCAGCGGCTGCAGCACCTCGAGGGTGGATTCCACCGCGGCGCCGGCCGGCACCATCAGCCATAGCGCGCGTGGCGGCGCGAGCGCCGCGACCAGGGCATCCAGCGACTCCACCGCCTCGATGCCCTCGACCGCGGCCGCGGCCGCGGCATCCACATCCGGGTCGTAGCCGACCACCCGGTGGCCACCGCGGCGCAGCCGCAAGGCCATGCCGGCACCCATCCGGCCCAGTCCGATCATGCCCAGGTCCATCGTCGCGCTCCGTGTCGGGAGAGGCGCATGAGCATGGCGACCGGCGTGTCGACGCGATGGCAGGGCACGTGTACGACACCTGGCGGGAGCGCGCCTTCGCGATCAGCGCTCACCCGGACCCGGAGCCCTCGCGGGCAGGGCCGCTCACATGGAAGGCGACCAATTCAACCGTGTCGCGGGCAGGCTGTCCGGCAGCGTCCAGGGGGTTCTATTCCACAGTTGCGTGCCTGGCTGCAGATGGCATGCCCTTTCCAGAACATGCCGGTGTCGCGCTTTTCGGGAGGGGCGGCTCCGCTCAGCCGCAGTTGCGTGCCTGGCTGCAGATGGCATGCCCTTTCCAGAACATGCCGGTGTCGCGCTTTCGGGAGGGGCGGCTCCGCTCAGCCGCCCGCACCCAGCCGCGCGCCGCGCAGCTGCGGCCTGCCGTCGACGACCTCGGTCCACACCAGGTGGGCGATGCCATTGCTGACCGCGAGCTTCGGGAAGCCGGTGCCGCGGCCGTTACCCTGCAGCGTGGCCACCGTCGTGCGCTCCAGTTCGCGTGACAGGTCCGGCGTGTAGCGCGCCAGCAGCAGGGTCTGTACGCCGGTTTCCTCGCGCAGCCAGGCGACGTGGACCTGCTGCGTGTCCAGCGCCACCGCCACCCGCCCCTGCACCGCGTCGCCCTCGTCGAGCACCAGCGGGTCGCCGAAGCTGTCACCGCTGTCGGAGCTGCGGGCAAGCCGCACCTGCGGCACGTCGCCCGGCGCGGTGTACCAGGCCACCACCACGTGCTCGCCGTCGGCGGCGATCGCCGGGCCGTTCACCGGGCAGGCCGGCATGTGCCAGTCATCGGCATGCACGCGCCGCGGCGCGGTCCACACGTTGCCTTCCAGCCGGGTCACCAGCACGTCGCGGATCTCGTCGGGGCTGCGTCCGCGGTAGACCAGCAGCGGGCCCTTCGAAGTCACCGCGACGTCGGTCTGGCAGCAGTCGCAGACGCGGGTATCGAGGGTGGATTCGAGCACCGGCTGCATCGCGCCATCGAACAGCGCCGCGCGCAGCGACATCGCCCCGTCGCCCGGCGCGGAGGCGGCGTGCCCGCCGTCGTGGCCGGCATGCGCATCGCGCGCCTGGGCGTCGCCCGCACCCGCGGTGGCGCGGCCATCGAGCCAGGCGATGCCCAGCAGCGAATCACCCTGCGGCCACATCGACACGAAGCCGTGCTCGGTGCGGGTGTTGTCATCGTGCACCACCACCGGTGGCGTCCAGCTGGCACCGCCGTCGCGCGAGCGCGCCAGCGCCACGTCGTAGGCGTACGGTTCCGCGCCACTCTTCTGCAGCCAGTGCGCCCACACCGCGCCATCGGGCGTGGCGAGGATGTGGGGGGTATCGGCCCAGTTGACGAACATGCGGTTGCCCAGCGCGATGGTCTTGGGCGCCACATCCCAGCGCGCGTCGCCCGGCCACCAGTTGGAGAACCGGAACAGGTGCCGGCGCCCGGGTTGCGAGTCGATCCACGACAGCATCACCCGGCCATCCGCGGCCACCGCGAGATCCGGTGCCGAGGTGCCTGCCGCGGCCGGCAGCAGCCAGGGCTCGATGCGCACCGGTGCATCCAGCGTCGCGGCGTCGACAGCCTGCAGGCGTGGGGTCTCGCCGCCGCAGGCGGCCAGCAGGGCACAGGACAGCAGCAGGGCGGTGGTACGCAGGCGCATGGCGGCAACCGGTTCGACGTGTCGCGGCCAGTATCGCCGACATGGCGGGATGCGCACATTGCACGTTCCGCCGGACAGGGCCAGGGCCGCATCCGGGACGGCGCCGGTTGGCATCGCGAGGCACGACCCGGCAGCACCGCGGGCGCGGATGCGCTTCGCCTGCCCGGCCTTCGGACGATGGCGACATGCGGCACGGACGCGTTGTCGGCGGCACGATGCACGACCGCCGCGGCGGGTCCTGCATGCTTCGCCCTTCGCCGGTCCGCGCCACCGGCTGGCGTAGGCTGTCGGCATGGACATCATCCTCGCCAGCTACACCGATCCGCTGGAAGCACAGATCGCACTGGGCCGGCTGCATGCGGAGGGCATCGACGCACGCCTCGACGATGCCCACAGCGTGCTGGCCAACTGGGAATGGCGGCTGGCGATCGGCGGCGCCAAGCTGCGGGTGCCCGAGGCGCAGGCCACGCGGGCGCGCGAGGTGCTGGCGGCGATCGAGGCCGGCGCGTTCGCACTCGACGACGGCACGGACGACGGCGGACCGCTGCGTGTCCCCGACCGCGAGAGCCTGTCGGGGCGCATCGCCTGGCTGGTGCTGATGCTGTTCAACATCCCGCTGCCCTGGCGGCGCCGGCGCGACGACAGCGCGGGACGCGAGTTCTAGGCACCGAGGAAGCGGCGCCTGCAGCCGCGCCGTGGGAGCGTGCTTGCAGGCGCCAGGCGGATACGCATCCTGCCCGAAGCCAACGCGGCCCGGCCCGCTCCGCAGCCCGCCCGGATACGCCACGCCATGCCGCGACGCTCCCGCAGGAGCTCGACCGACAGCCACTGCGCGGCGCCTGTCAACGGGTTCCGCCGACCTGCCACGACGGCGACAATCCCGCTCCCGGGGCGGTTGCCCCTGTCTGCCGGATCCGCCCAGCCGATGTCCGCTTCCTCCGCGCTCGCGCGCAAGATCGCCCAGACCATTGCCGGGGAAATCGGCGCCCGGCCCTCCCAGGTGCAGGCCGCCGTCGGCCTGCTCGACGAGGGCGCGACGGTGCCGTTCATCGCGCGCTACCGCAAGGAGGTCACCGAAGGCCTGGACGACACCCAGCTGCGCGCACTGGAAGTGCGCCTGACCTATCTGCGCGAGCTCGAGGACCGCCGCGCCGCGATCCTGTCCAGCATCGACGAGCAGGGCAAGCTCAGCGACGGGCTGCGCGCCGAGATCGAGGGCGCCGACAGCAAGGCGCGCCTCGAGGACCTGTACCTGCCGTACAAGCCCAAGCGCCGCACCCGCGCGCAGATCGCCCGCGAGGCCGGCCTGGAACCGCTGGCCGATGGCCTGCTGGCCGATCCCTCGCAGGTGCCCGAAACGCTTGCCGCCGGCTTCGTCGATGCCGAACGCGGCGTGGCCGACGCGAAGGCCGCGCTGGAAGGCGCGCGCGCGATCCTGATGGAGCGCTGGAGCGAGGATGCGGCGCTCATTGGCGACCTGCGCGGCTGGCTGGAGGACTGCGGCGTGATCCGCGCCCGCGTCGTCGAAGGCAAGGAGGCCGCCGGCGAGAAGTTCCGCGACTATTTCGACCATGCCGAGGCGCTGGCGAAGATCCCCTCGCACCGCATGCTGGCGCTGCTGCGCGGGCGCCGCGAGGAGGTGCTGCAGCTCGACCTCGACCCCGGCAGCGATGCCGAGGCCGGCCATGCGCAGGCGGAATCGAGGATCGCCCTGCATGCCGGCATCCACGACCGCGGCCGCCCCGCCGATGCCTGGCTGCGCAACGCCTGCCGGCTGACCTGGCGCGCCAAGCTGCACCTGCACCTGCTGATCGACCTGTTCAACCAGGCGCGCGAGAAGGCCGAGGCCGAGGCGATCGCGGTGTTCGGCGACAACCTCAAGGACCTGCTGCTGGCCGCGCCTGCCGGCCCGAAGGCCGTGCTGGGCCTCGACCCGGGCCTGCGCACCGGGGTCAAGGTCGCGGTGGTCGATGCCACCGGCAAGCTGGTCGCCACCGACACCATCTACCCGCACGAGCCCCGCCGGCAGTGGGACCAGTCGCTGGCCACGCTGAAGAAGCTCTGCACCGCGCATGGCGTGCAGCTGATCGCGATCGGCAACGGCACCGCCTCGCGCGAGACCGACCGCCTTGCCGGCGACGTGCTGAAGCTGGCGCCGGAACTGAAGATGCAGAAGATCGTCGTCAGCGAGGCCGGCGCGTCGGTGTACTCGGCCTCGGAACTGGCGGCAAAGGAATTCCCCGGCCTCGACGTCTCGCTGCGGGGCGCGGTGTCGATCGCACGCCGGCTGCAGGACCCGCTGGCGGAACTGGTGAAGATCGAGCCCAAGGCGATCGGCGTGGGCCAGTACCAGCACGACGTCGACCAGTACAAGCTGGCGCGCGCGCTCGATGCGCGCGTCGAGGACTGCGTGAACGCGGTCGGGGTGCACGTCAACACCGCCTCGGCGCCGCTGCTGGCACGGGTGTCGGGGCTGTCGTCGACGGTGGCCGAGAACATCGTCGCCCACCGCGATGCCAACGGGCCGTTCAAGCGCCGCAAGGACCTGCTGAAGGTGGCGCGGCTTGGCGACAAGACCTTCGAGCAGTGCGCCGGCTTCCTGCGCATCGCCGATGGCGACGAGCCCCTGGACGCGTCCGCGGTGCACCCGGAGGCGTATCCGGTGGTCGAGCGCATCGTCGCCGCCACCGGCAAGCCGATCCGGGCGCTGGTCGGCGATGCCGCGTTCGTGCGCACGCTCAAGGCCCGCGAGTTCACCGACGAGCGCTTCGGCGAGCCCACCGTGCGCGACATCCTCGCCGAACTCGAGAAACCGGGCCGCGACCCACGCCCGGGCTTCCAGGCTGCGCAGTTCGCCGACGGCGTCGAGGACATCAAGGACCTGCGCGAAGGCATGATCCTGGAGGGCGTGGTCTCGAACGTTGCCGCCTTCGGTGCCTTCGTCGATATCGGCGTGCACCAGGACGGGCTGATCCACATCTCCGCGCTGGCCGACCGCTACGTCAAGGATCCGCGCGAGGTGGTCAAGGCCGGCGACATCGTCAAGGTGAAGGTGCTGGAGGTCGACGTGGCGCGCAAGCGCATCGCGCTGACCCGGCGTCTCGACGACACCCCGGCGCCGCGTGAGGCGCGCGCCGAGCCGCGGCGCGACGCCGGCAGCCGCGACAGCCGCGGCCCCGGCGCGCGTGGCGCACGAGCCGCCGGCGCGCCGAAACCGGCAGCCGCGCCCGCCAACAACGCGATGGCCGAAGCCCTGCTGCGCGCACGTTCCGGGCGCTGAGCGCGCGGCGTCCACGACAACGGCCCGGTGCCATCATTCGTGGCCCGACGGAGATCCACCATGCTTCCGCTGACCACACTGCACCGCCACCTGCGCTGGATCGCGCTCGCCGCGATCGTCATCAGCATCGTGACGTGGACGCTCGACCTCACCGGGCTGGTCTACACCTGCCCGTACTGCCGCGTGCAGCGCAGCGTGATCGGCCTGCTCGGCCTGGTGATGCTGTGGCCGGACCCGCGCGCCTGGCCGGTGCGCTGGCTGGCCAGCGCGCTCGGCGTGCTGGGTGCAGTGGTCGCGGCCACCCAGCACTTCGGCGGCTGGCGGCGGCTCAGTGCGGGCGAGTTCAAGCTCGCCACGCCATGGGTGGTCGACCCGTTCCTGCTGTCGGGCGCGGCGCTGCTGATCATCACCGGGCTGGTGCTGCTGTTGTGGTCGTGGCGGCCGGCGCCGCCGCGCTGACCGGTCAGGCGCCCGCCGCCTTCAGCTCCTCGCGGTAGCGACGGCTGCACGGCACCACGGTGCCGTCGTGAAGGTGGTGGGTCGCGGCCGAGGCCGCTTCCACGAGCCATGCGCATTGCGCGCCAGCACCTCCCGCGCTGGAAGTGCAATCGCGCGCAATATTCGGGCGGGCACCTCGCCGCCGAGCCACTCCCGCACCGGCCTTCAGGCCCGCATGTCTGCCGCCTGTGCGCAGGCGTCGCGCGCGGTGCCACCACCACGGCGTGCCCGCTCGAGATGCACCAGCAACAGCGAGACCGCCGCCGGGGTCATGCCGGGGATGCGCTGCGCCTGGCCGATCGACAGCGGGCGCACCGTCTCCAGCTTCTGCCGCACCTCCGCCGACAGCCCACGCACCTGCGCGTAGTCGAAACCGGCCGGCACCGGCGTGTCCTCGTGGCGCTGCTGGCGTTCGATCTCGGCGCGCTGGCGTTCGAGGTAGCCGGCGTACTTGGTTTCGATCTCCACCTGCTCGGCGACGTCGGCCGGCAACGGCTGCGGCGGCGCCAGCGCCGGCACCGCGACCAGCGCGGCGTAGTCGAGCTCGGGCCGGCGCAGCAGGTCGAGTGCACTGGTCTCGCGGCGCAGCTCGATGCCCAGGTGGGCGACCGCGTCGCGCCCGGCGGCATTGTTCGGCGAGGCCCACAGCGTGCGCAGCCGCGCGGTTTCACCCTCCAGCGCCGCGCGCTTGGCTTCGAACCGCGACCAGCGCGCGTCGTCCACCAGCCCGTATTCGCGGCCCACCGGGGTCAGGCGCAGGTCGGCGTTGTCCTCGCGCAGCTGCAGCCGGTACTCGGCGCGGCTGGTGAACATCCGGTAGGGCTCGGTGGTGCCGTGGGTGATCAGGTCGTCGATCAGCACGCCGATATAGGCCTGGTCGCGGCGCGGCGACCAGCCGTCGAGTCCGCGCACCGCACGCGCGGCGTTGAGGCCCGCCACCAGCCCCTGCGCGGCGGCCTCCTCGTAGCCGGTGGTGCCGTTGATCTGGCCGGCGAAGTACAGGCCCGCGACCTGGCGGGTCTCCAGCGTGGGCTTCAGGCCGCGCGGGTCGAAATAGTCGTACTCGATCGCGTAGCCCGGGCGGGTGATGTGGGCCTGTTCGAAGCCGGTGATCGAGCGCACCAGTTCCAGCTGCACGTCGAACGGCAGCGAGGTGGAAATGCCGTTGGGGTAGATCTCGGTGACATCGAGGCCTTCGGGCTCGACGAAGATCTGGTGGCTGTCCTTTTCGGCGAAGCGCACCACCTTGTCCTCGATCGACGGGCAGTAACGCGGGCCGGTGCCTTCGATCTGGCCGGAATACAGCGGCGAGCGATGCAGGGCGCCGCGGATGATGTCGTGGGTGCGCTGCGTGGTGTGGGTGATCCAGCACGGCACCTGGCGCGGGTGGTCGGCATGGCTGCCCATGAACGAGAACACCGGGCGCGGGTCGTCGCCGGGCTGCGGCTGCATCAGCGAATAGTCGAGGCTGCGGCCATCGATGCGCGGCGGGGTGCCGGTCTTGAGCCGGCCGACCGCGAACGGGCGCTCGCGCAGGCGCGCGGCCAGCGTGGTGGCCGGGGGATCGCCGGCACGACCGGCGTCGTACTGGGTTTCGCCCACGTGCACGCGGCCGGCGAGGAAGGTCCCCGCGGTCAGCACCACCGCGGGCGCCTCGAAACGCAGCCCGGTCTGGGTGAGGACGCCGCGCACCGCATCGCCATCGATCAGGAGGTCGTCGACCGCGGCCTGGAACACGGTGAGCCCGGGTTGCGATTCCACAGCGCGGCGCACGAACGCGCGGTACAGCGCGCGGTCGGCCTGGCAGCGGGTGGCACGCACTGCGGGGCCCTTGCTGGCATTGAGGCGCCGCCACTGGATGCCGGCTGCATCGGCCGCCCGCGCCATCGCCCCGCCCAGGGCGTCGATCTCGCGCACCAGGTGGCCCTTGCCGATGCCGCCGATGGCGGGGTTGCAGCTCATCGCGCCCACGGTCTCGATGTTGTGGGTCAGCAGCAGGCAACGCGCACCGGCGCGTGCGGCCGCCAGCGCGGCCTCGGTGCCGGCATGGCCGCCGCCGATCACGATCACGTCGTAGCGGTAGAAGGAGTCGCTCATGCGGCAGGCGTCGGAAAGCCGTCGCGGGCGCCGGCAGCTGGCGCGATCGGGACGGGAATGGAGGGCCGGCTATTGTCGCATCCGCGCCGCAGCGCAGTTGGCACGCTTCGTGCGAACGGTATTCCTGCACCCGGCGAGGCAGCGCCAAGGGGGGCGTGGCTGAGATGGAACAGGGTCAGCCAAGCGCGGACCGGGGAAGCGAAGGGGCCGGATGTCGGGGGACATCCGGCCCCGTTTTTTTGTCGGCGGCGCCGCGCTGCGATGCGCATGGGCCCGGGACTGCGGAGGCGCCGACTCCCGGCGGGAGCGGAACAGGGGGGATCCGGAAGTCCCCCACCGGGAGTCGACATTGAACCGTCGAGGTGGACCTTTACGAAACCTTCACTGAAGGGCGCTTTGCGACGTTGTCCGTCAGTGCGTGGCTAGCTTGCGTCGCGTGGGCGCCCGGCGCAAGGCCCCGGACGACCGTTTATCGCTCCACATTGCGACTCACGTCTCCATCCGACGCTCTCATGACGCGTTCGGGCGCCCGTGGTGCCATCTGCCGGGTCGGCGAACGCACCGGGCGGCTGGGGCCGGCCGGGCGCGGCGCGGCATTGCCACGCTCGTTGCCACCTCGCCATGGCGCTGCGCCAGGGCGCGCCTGCGGTGCGCGCACGCCTTCCGGACGCGGAGCGCCCATCGGCGGCGGAGATGTGACGCGCTGCGGCCGTTCGCGGTGCTCGACGCGGCGCACGGTGTTGCCGAGGTCACGCCACGGTGGCCGGCCCGAACTTTCCTGCGGCGGGCGCTGTGGCGGCTGGTGGCCATGGCCGGGACGCGGGTGGACCACCACCGGCGGCCGGTAGTAGTAGCCCGGGTGGTACAGATAGCCCGGGCGGCCGTAGTAGTACGGCGAGCCGTAGCGCACGCCACCGCTCCAGCCACCGCCATAACGTCCGTAGCCGACGCTGCCATAGGGCGCGCCGTAACCGTAGTAGCCGGGATGGGCAACCGCGCCGCGGCCGTAGTAGTAATCGCCGCTGCCGCCGCGGTAGCCGTAGCTGGTGCAGCCGCTCAGCAACGCCACGGCGAGCGCCGCAGTGGCAAGTCCAAGAACGCGCGGTTTCATGTGACCGCCCCTGTCTGATCGGACCCCAGATTCGGCGCCGGGCATTGAATCCGTGCTTAACCCTCCCGGCCATCATGACCATGCCGTTGCGATAGATGAACCCCACTGCCTCCGGTAGGCTTGCGCCGATGCAGCTGCCCACCTTCGACGACGTCCTGGACGCCGCCGCGCGGATCGCGCCACACGCGCATGTCACGCCGGTGCTGCGCGCGCGTTCGATCGATGCGCTCGCCGGCTGCAGCCTGCAGTTCAAGGCCGAGCATCTGCAGCGGGTGGGCGCGTTCAAGTTCCGCGGCGCGTGCAATGCGGTGTGGGCACTGGACGACGCCGATGCCGCGCACGGCGTGGTCACCCATTCGTCGGGCAACCATGGTGCGGCGCTGGCGCTGGCGGCACTGTCGCGCGGCATTCCCTGCCACGTGGTGACTCCGGCGGACGCGGTGCCCGGCAAGCTCTCGGCGATCGTCGGCTATGGCGCCGCGCTGCACCGCTGCGAATCCACGCTGGCCGCACGCGAGGCGGCATGCGACACCATGCAGCGCCATACCGGCGCCACCCTGGTGCATCCCTACGAGGACGCCCGGGTGATCGCCGGCCAGGGCACCGCGGTGCTCGAGCTGCTGGCCGCCAGTGGACCGCTCGACACGGTGGTGGTGCCGGTCGGTGGCGGCGGGCTGGCCGCGGGCACCGCCATCGCCCTGGGCGGGCGTGCGCCGGGCACGCGGCTGGTGCTGGCCGAACCCGCCGGCGCCGACGATGCCGCGCGTTCGCTGGCCACGGGCCAGCGCGTCACCGACGTCGTTCCCGATACCGTCTGCGACGGCCTGCGCGCAACGATCGGCCGGCCCAATTTCGAGATCCTGCGCGCGGCAGGCGTCGAGGTGGTGACCGTCGACGACGACGCCGTGCTCGCGGCAATGCGGCTGGTGTGGCTGCGGATGAAGCAGCTGGTCGAGCCGTCGGCTGCGGTCGCGCTGGCGGCGGTGCTGGCCTCGCCGCAGCGGTTCGCCGGGCAACGGGTCGGGGTGATCCTCAGCGGCGGCAATGCCGACCTCGCCGCGCTCGTGCGCGCGGGTCGGGCGTGAGGCGTCGTCGGCGCGCAGGCCCGCTGCGCTGGCTGCTGCGGCTGGTGCTGCTCGCCGTGCTTTGGCTCGGCGCGGTCGCGGCACACATCCTCTATGTCGGTGGCCGCGACGATGCCGGCCCGGCCGACGCGATCATCGTGCTGGGCGCCGCCGCCTATGACGCGCGGCCGTCGCCGGTGTTCGAGGAGCGCATCCGCCATGGCCTGGACCTGTACGACCGCGGGCTGGCCCCGCGGCTGATCTTCACCGGCGGCTACGGCGGCATCGGTGCGCGCTTTTCGGAATCGCAGGTGGCGCGTCGCTACGCGGTGCGCAACGGCGTGCCCGCGGACGCGATCCTGATCGAAAGCATCTCGCGCACCACCCACGACAACCTGCGCCAGGCACGGCGGCTGATGCAGGACCACGGCCTGCACACCGCGATCGTGGTCAGCGACCCGCTGCACATGGCACGCGCGCTGCGGCTGGCACGGCGCGAAGGCATCCGCGCGCACGGTTCGGCCACGCCCACCACGCGCTTCCGCAGCTGGCAGACCAGCTGGCGCTTCCTCGTCCGCGAGGTGTACTTCTTCCACCGCGACCACTGGACCCGGCTGACCGGAAGCCACGCGCTACCATGAGCCGTTCGCCCAACGGATCGCCGCCATGAAGATCGACGGTACGCGCCGCCACGACCGCGCCACCGGACTGGTGCTCGCCTACTACGCCGCATTCAACCGCGGCGACTGGGACGGCATGCTGGCCCTGCTTGCCGACGACGCCGTCCACGACCTCAACCAGGGGCGGCGCGAGGAAGGCCGCGAGGCATTCGCCACGTTCCTTGCGCGGATGGATGCGCATTACGCCGAACAGCTGCACGACATCGTGGTGATGGCCTCGCCCGACGGCGAGCGCGCGGCGGCCGAATACGTGGTGCATGGCGAATACCGCGCCACCGACGAGGGCCTGCCCGCCGCGCGCGGCCAGCGCTACGTGCTGCCGGGTGGTGCGTTCTTCGCGATCCGCGACGGCCGCATCAGCCGGGTCACCAACTACTACAACCTGCAGGACTGGATCGCGCAGGTCGGCGGCTGAGGCCTGCCGCGCCCGCTAGAGCTCCCCGCCATAACGTGTCACGCCCTCACGCAGCAGGTGGCGCGTGGCCAGCGCGCGCTGCTCGAGCGGGAAGTCGCGCATCACGTCGACCAGCTGGCGGAACGAGCGGCAGCGCGCGGCGCGGCTGGCGGCGTCGTTGCCGGTGGCAGCCATGCCGACCATGAAACCGTCGTGCAGCATCATCGCGGTGACACCCGCCTGGCGCAGCACCTGTTCGGCGGCAGCCGGATCGTAGGGCTGCGGCGTGCCCTGGGTGCCCGACAGCGCCAGCGCAAGCACCGCATCGACGAAGCGCTGCCGGCTGTCGACGCCCAGCGCATTGGCCGCGCGCGACAGGCCCGGCAGGCTGCGGTCGGCACCGGCATCGAACAGCGTGCACAGCGCCTGCGCCTCGCGCTCGTTGCGCGACGCCGCGTGCACCGCCTGGTAGACGCGGTCGATATCGCGATCGGGCGCGCGCAGCACCACGTCGTCGACACCCTGGATCACCAGCGCGGGATCGAACGCCGACAGGTCGATCACCGGTGACTGCTGGGCGTCGGCGGCGAACGGCAGTGCGAGCAGGGCCGCAAACCACCATCGGCGCGTCAGGGGCTGCAATCGGTTCGGCATCGGCGTGCTCCGGATGGACGGGCGGAGTCTAGGCGGCAGGCGCTGAATCATGCGCATCGGAAATGCATGATGCGCGCAGGTTCAGCGACGACGCACCGGGATGCCGTGCGCCGGGAAGCGCGCGATCTCCTCACCGCCTTCGCGGATCGGGGCGCCATGGTCGGGCGCCCAGGCCATCGCGGTGATGATTTCCCAGCTCGACGGCAACGGCGCATCCGGTGCCGGGCGCAGGGTGTCGTAGGCCTCGGCGGCGCGTGCGAAGCGGCCGCGACCGGTGAGGGTGCGCCGGCGCTGCTGCAGGGCATTGGTCGCCCCCATGTTGCGCAGCGAACGCATCAGCGAGGCGAGATCGGTATGCGGCTGCTGCAGCAGGTCGCGCTCGACCACCGGGTTGCGGAAGCCGGCCTGCATCAGCGCATCGCCGAACTGGGCGATGGTGACGAACGGACTGACGTGCGGCTTGTCATCGGCCTGCGCGAACGCGTGGCGCAGCTCGTGCAGGGTGTCGTGGCCGAAGGTCGACACCAGCAGCAGCCCGCCCGGTCGCAGCACCCGGCGGAAGCCTGCGAACACCGCGGCGAGGTCGCCGGTCCACTGCAGACAGAGGTTGGAGAACAGCACGTCGACGCTGTCGTCGGCGAGCGGCAATGCCGCGGCATCGGCGCAGACGCGATCGACATCGCGCCCCAGCCCCAGCCCCGCCAGCAGGCCACGCCCGCGCGCCGGCGCCTGGGCGCGCAGCATGGGCAGCGCGGCGTCCAGCGCAACGATGCGCGCCTTCGGCCAGCGCTCGCGCATCGCGCGGGCCGCACCGCCCAGGCCGCTGCCGACGTCGAGCACGGTATCGGGGACCCTGTCGTCAAAATACATCAGCGATTCCAGCAGCCAGCCTTCCACCTCGCGCTGCAGTGCGGAGGCATCGGCGTAGCTCCGTGCCGCGCGGCCGAAGGCATGGCGGACGTGGCGGCGGTCGAAGGGGTCGTTCATGGCAGGTCCTGGGCGCCCGCGCCGGCAGCGAATGCGCGTACGGCCTCGGCGACGGCGTCGGGATGGGTGAGGAACGGCGCGTGCCCGGCGCTGGCGAACACCTGCGCCCGTGCATCCGGCGCCAGCGCCGCGGCGGCCTCCATCGCGCGTGGGCTGACCAGGCGGTCGCGGCGGCCGGCCAGCCACAGGCCGGGCATGCGCAGCATCGGCAGCGCATCGCGCAGGTCGCTGCGCTCGAGCAGCCCGAGCCCGTCGGCCAGCACCTGCGCGACCGGCTCGCCTCGTGCGAACACTTCGTCGCGCAACGCACGGATCTCGCCGCGGGCATCGTCGGAGCCGAATGCCTCCAGCGCAATGAAGCGGTCCAGCGTGGCGCGATAGTCGTGGCGCAGGCCGTGGGCGAAGCCCTGGAAGATCTCCGCGGACATGCCATGCGGCCAGTCGTCACCGCGAACGAAGCGCGGGCTGGACGCGAGCATCACCAGCGCGCGCACCTGCTGCGGATGGCGACGCGCGGCCTCGAGCGCGAACAGCCCGCCCAGCGACCAGCCCAGCCACGCCGCGCGCGGCAGCCGGGCGGCCAGTGCATCGGCGACGGGTTCCAGCGCCAGCGGGAGGGTGGAGCCGCGGCTGTGGCCATGGCCGGGCAGGTCGACGACATGCACGGTGAAGTCGGCGCGCAGCGCGTCGACCAGTGGCGCGAACACGCCGCCGTGCATGGCCCAGCCGTGCAGCAGCACGAGGTCGGGGCCGGAGCCGGTGGTGTGGATGTACAGGTCGTCCATCGGTTCCGGATTCATTGAAGGCTGGCGGCGACGGCCGGTTCCCGGGGCGCCCGCTTGTGCGCGATGTGCGCGCGCGCTGCGCTGCGAGATGCGATCGCGGCCGAGGCCACTTCCACAGGACAGGTCGCTCCCACCGGGTGGTGCATAGCGCGGCATCGCTCAGGCGCCCCGGTCGGTACGCAGGATGCGCGTCCTGCGCGTGTCGCCGGCGGCCGGTCGCGCGACCACCCAGGCGAAGCCGAGGATGCCCGCAAGCACCACCGCGGCACCCGCCAGCGAGGTGCCGCTGGGCGCGGCCTCGCCGAGCAGCAGCATGCCCAGCAGCACCGCGAACACGACCTCCGCGCCCTGCATCGCTTCGGCGGCGCCCAGCGCCAGCGGCTGGTCGCGCACCATGCCGGTGGCCTGGAAGAACAGGATCATCGCGATCACGCCCGCGGACAGCGCCACCCCTGCCGCCAGCCACACCTGCGCCAGCGTCGGCGCACCCGCGGTGCTGCCGGCGTACACCGCCACCACGAGCCATATGGGCTGGCTGGCAAGCGTCATGCCGAACACCCGCTGGGTGGCGTTGAGGGCTTCGCCGCTGCGCTCCAGGTGCAGCAGCAGCATGCGGTTGCCGAGCGGGAAGGCGAACGCCGCCACCAGCAGGCACACCAGCGCGATCCAGCCGGCGCGGTCCAGCGCACCGCTGGCGTAACCGAACTGCATCAGCAGCACGCCGGCAAAGATCACCGCCGCCACCGCCAGCCCCGCCGGCGGGATGCGGCGGCGTGCATCGCGATAGAGCAGCGGTGCGCACAGCATTCCCGCGATCACGGTGAACTGGAACGTGCCTGCCACCAGCCACGACGGCCCGCTGGAGGCGGCGAAGCTGAGCATGCAGTAGAACAGCACGAAGCCCACCGCCCCGCTGCGCAGCCAGGGCCAGGGCTGCGCGGCGATCGCGCGCAGCACCGGGCGTGCACCGCCCTGGAACGGCATCAGGGCCAGCATCAGCGGCAGGGTGATCAGGTAGCGCAGCGCGGCCATCCACGCCCAGTGCCCGCCATCGACCGCGCTGGCGCGGTTGAGCACATACGTCATGGAGAAGAACAGTGCCGACATCAGCGCCAGCGCCATCGCCGTCAGGGCGAGGCGTGGCCCTGCCACGTGAGGAGTCATGCCGCGCGCCCGTCACCCTGGCCGACGGCAACGGCGCCGGAGCGGTCGCGCACCCTGGCCAGCGCATCCAGCAGCATGTCCACCTGCGCCGGGTCATGCGCGGCGGTGAGGGTGATGCGCAGGCGCGCACGACCCTCGGGCACCGTCGGCGGACGGATCGCCGCGACCAGGAAGCCGGCCTGTTCGAGTGCCGCCGACCACGCCAGCGCGGTGGCATCGTCGCCGCACATCAGCGGCTGGATCGGCGTGTCCGACGGCAGCAGGTCGAAGCCGTGGCGCTGTGCACGCACGCGCAGGTGCCGCACCAGTTCCTGCAGGCGCTCGCGACGCCAGTGCTCGCGGCGCGCGAGCTTCACCGCCGCCAGCGACGCGGCGGCCAGCGCCGGCGGCAGCGCGGTGGTGTAGATGTAGGGGCGCGCGAACGCGGCGAGATGGTCGACCAGGTCGGCATCGCCGACCACCAGCGCACCGTACGTGCCGAGCGCCTTGCCGAGCGTCACCAGCTGCAGTGGCTGCACCGAGCGGTCGATTCGCGCGGCGGCCACGCTGCCACGCCCGTCGGGGCCGAGCACGCCAATGCCATGGGCATCGTCGACGTACAGCAGCGCGCGCTGCGCATGCGCGGCCAAGGCGAGTGCGCGCAGCGGCGCACTGTCGCCGTCCATGCTGAAGACGCCGTCGGTGGCCAGCATCGCCGCACCATCGGGCGATGCACGCAGCTGGCGCACGGCACCCTCGGGATCGGCATGCGGGTAACGGCGCAGCCTGCAGCCGGCCAGCCGCGCGGCGTCGATCAGGCTGGCGTGGTTGAGGCGGTCCTGTACGCAGACATCGCCCTCGCCCAGCAAGGTCTGCAAGACCGCGAGGTTGGCCATGTAGCCGCTGGAGAACAACAACGCACGCGGCGCCTGCAGCCAGTCGGCGAGTTCGCGCTCCAGCGCTTCGTGGTGGGCGTGGTGCCCGCACACCAGGTGCGAAGCCACGCCCCCGGCGCCCTCGCGAGCCGCCGCATCCTGCAGTGCGCCCGCCACCTGGAAATGCTGGGCGAGGCCGAGGTAGTCGTTGCCGCAGAAATTCAGCAGCCGGCGGCCGTCCACGTCGACATGCACGCCATCGCGATGGGTGACCGTGCGCCGGCTGCGCAGCCGTTGCCGTGCACGCGCCTCCTCGCGGCGCGCGATCGCACGCGCAACCAGGCTTTCGCGCTCAGGCATGTTGCTGCACCCACACCGCCAGCGCGCCCCAGGCGATGCCCGGCAGCACCACCAGGCGTGTCAGGCCCAGCCATGGCGGCGGTGCGGTGGTGCCATCGGCGCGACCGGCCCGCGCGGCCTGCGCATCCGCCACCGACTTGCGCGAGATCAGCAGGGCGGCGGCGAACAGCAACAGCATGTACAGCACACCGGCGCCGCCGCGATAGAACAGCACCACCCCGGCGCCGATCACGCCGACCGCGGCGAAACGCAGCAGCGCGCGCACCGCATCGACGCGCGTGCGCAGCTCGATGACGAGATGCAGGACGCCGACCGCCGCCAGCAGCAGCAGGTACAGCCAGGCGCCCCAGGGCATCACGCCGCGCAGCCCTGCCTGCAGTCGTGGACGATGTCGGCGTGCACGGTGCCGCCGTGGTCGTGGCCATCGGCATCCACGGTGACCTGCATCGGCCGCAGGCCCAGGCGCTCGAACAGCGCGAGGTCGCGTTCGGTATCCGGGTTGCCGGTGGTCAGGAGCTTCTCGCCGTAGAAGATCGAGTTGGCACCGGCGCAGAAGCACAGGGCCTGCAGCTCGTCCGACATCTGTTCGCGGCCGGCCGACAGCCGCACCATCGACTTCGGCATCAGGATCCGCGCGACGGCAATCGTGCGCACGAACTCGAATGGATCCAGCTCGGCCACGGTGTTCTGGTCGGCCAGCGGGGTGCCGGCCACCTGCACCAGGCGGTTGATCGGCACCGAATCCGGATGCGCCGGCAGCGTTGCCAGCGTATGCAGCAGGCCCGCGCGCTGCGCACGCGACTCGCCCATGCCGACGATGCCGCCGCAGCAGGTCTTCATGCCGGCATCGCGCACATGCGACAGCGTGTCGAGGCGGTCCTGGATCTCGCGGGTGCGGATGATCGAGTCGTAGTACTCGGGATCGGTATCGATGTTGTGGTTGTAGTAGTCGAGCCCGGCGGCCTTGAGCGCCTGCGCCTGGCTGCCGCTGAGCATGCCCAGGGTCGCGCAGGTCTCCAGGCCCAGCGCCTTCACCTCGCGGATCATCTCGGCGACCTTGGGGATGTCGCGGTCCTTCGGGGAGCGCCACGCCGCGCCCATGCAGAAACGCGAGGCGCCGGCGGCACGGGCCTGGCGCGCCTTCGCCAGCACGTCCTCGGTGGACATCAGCTTGGTGGCATCCACCCCGGTGTTGTAGCGCTGCGCCTGCGGACAGTACGCGCAATCCTCCGGGCAGCCACCCGTCTTCACCGACAGCAGCGTGCTGACCTGCACCTCGGCCGGATCGAAATGCTCACGATGCACGCTGGCCGCCTTGTGCAGCAGTTCCGGGAACGGCAGCGCGAACAGCGCCTCCACCTCGCGGCGCGACCAGTCGTGGCGGAGGGCCACGGACTGCAGAGCGGCCTGCGGCCGGGCGGGACTGACAGCGGACATGGAGGTTTTCCGACAGACGCACGGTGGCGGACCGGGCAGTCTGGAAACCATGCCTGGGCCTGTCAACCGGATCGCCACCTCCAGGGTTGACGCCTGGCTCACCCGCCTCGGCCGGCTGCTGTATCCGGCCCGCTGCCCGATCTGCCGGGAGGTGGCGGACGAAGCCTCCGGCCTGTGTGCCGCGTGCGCGGCACGCCTGCCCTGGCTGAGGGCCGCCTGCGACCGTTGCGCACTGCCGCTGGCGGACACGCACCCGGCCCGCCGTGTCTGTGGCGACTGCCTGCAGCGCGCGCCGCCGTTGCGGTTCGTGCAGGCGAGCTTCCTCTACGGGTTTCCACTCGACCGCCTGCTGCCGCGCTTCAAGTTCCACCGGGACCTGGCGTGCGGGCGGCTGCTGTCGCAGTGGATGCTGCCGGCGTGCGCGGCCGCGCCACGACCCGGCGCGGTGCTGCCGGTGCCACTGCATGCCACGCGGCTGCGCGAGCGCGGTTACGACCAGGCGCTGGAACTGGCGCGACCGCTGGCGCGCGCGCTGGACCTTCCATTGCGGGCCGACCTGGTGCGGATGCGCGCCACCGCGGCGCAATCCAGCCTCGATGCCGGGGCGCGTCGGCGCAACCTGCGCGGCGCTTTCGTGGTGGATGCACGTCGGCCATTGCCGGAACACGTGGCGCTGGTGGACGACGTCATGACCACCGGCGCGACCCTGCATGCCGCGGCGCGTGCGCTGCACCGGGCAGGCGTGGCGCGGGTCGATGCCTGGGTGTGCGCGCGGGTGCCGTAGGGAGGCGCCGCGGGCCGGCATATTTCCCTCGGCGACTGCGGCCGTGGCTGCGGTCTCCGCCGGGGTCCGCCCCCACGTCCTCAGCGCAGTGCGAGGTCCACCGCGATGCCGGCGAAGATCGCGGTCCCCACCCAGTGGTTGTGCAGGAAGGCGCGGAAACAGGCGTCGCGGTCACGGTGACGCACGAGCACGAACTCCCAGATCACCAGCAGCGCCGCCACGCCGAGGCCGGCCCAGTACCACATGCCCAGTTCCGCCTGCTGGCCGACCAGCACCATGCCGAGGAAGAACAGCGCGTACAGCACGCCCTGGATCACCAGGTCGAGTTCGCCGAACAGGATCGCGGTGGACTTCGAGCCGACGCGGATGTCGTCGTCGCGGTCGACCATCGCGTACCAGGTGTCGTAGGCCGTGGTCCACAGGATGTTGGCGGCGTACAGCACCCACGCCACCGCCGGCACCGTGCCCTGCACCGCGGCGAACGCCATCGGGATGCCCCAGCCGAACGACAGGCCCAGGTACACCTGTGGCAGGTGGGTATGGCGCTTCAGGTACGGATACGTGGCCGCCAGCAGCAGGCCGATGAAGCTCAGCGCGATGGTCAGGACGTTGAGCGTGAGCACCAGCGCGAAGGCCACCAGCATCAGCCCGGCAAACAGCAGCTTCGCCTCGCGGCCGGAGACGCGGCCGGTGGCCAGCGGCCGCTCGCGGGTGCGCTTCACATGCGGGTCGAGCCAGCGGTCGGCGTAGTCGTTGACCACGCAGCCGGCGCCGCGCGTCAGCCACACCCCCCCGGTGAACACGAACAGGATCCACAGCGGCGGCAGCCCGTCGGCCGCCAGCCACAGCGCCCACCACGTGGGCCACAGCAGCAGCAGCCAGCCGATCGGGCGGTCGGCGCGCATCAGGATCAGGTACTGGCCCAACCGCTCGCGCCAGCGCGGGACGACGGGCGGGGTGTGGCGTTCATGGTCGTGCATTGCCGGCATTATCGGCCACTACGCCGGGCGTGGCCCGGAGAGGGAAGGAGCCTCGCCCGGGCTGGACGGGCGGGCCTTCTCCCGCTGTCGGGAGAACGTGGGACGCTGGGGTCAGCGCGTGGCATACGGCAGCCCTCACCCGCCCCTTCGGGGCACCCTTTCCCGCAGCCGGGAGAGGGGTCTTGCGATGCTCCGGGGTCGGCGGTCACCAACCGTGTCTCCCGCGCGCGGGAGACAACACGGCCTGCCGTGTTGCACGGCGAAGGCGTCCGGAGGCAAGCGCCATGGATGGCGCGACTGCAGGTGGCGCGTAGCGCCGGACGAGGCGGCAGCGCACGCTCACACCCGCCCGCCGGAGCACGGCGGCATAATCCGGCGCCCCGCACCTGCGCCAAGGAATGCCTCGATGCCGCATCCGTCGACCGGCCTTGCGACCAGCTCCCGCCTGACCCGGAGCACCGCGCCGTGACCCGCCGCGTGCTGGTCTGTGGTGGCGCCGGCTATATCGGCAGCCATATGGCGAAGTGGCTGGCCGCGCACGGCGTGGAGCCGGTGGTGCTCGACAACCTGTCCACCGGCCACCGCGAGGCGGTGCGCTTCGGGCCGCTGGTCGAGGCCGACCTGCTGGATCCGGCGTCGCTCGACGCCGCCTTCGCCGCCGGGCCGTTCGAGGCGGTGATGCACTTCTGCGCGCGTTCGCTGGTGGGCGAGTCGGTGCAGCAGCCGCTGGCCTATTACCAGAACAACGTGGCGGGAACGCTCAACCTGCTGCAGGCCATGCAGCGCCATGGCGTGGACCGCATCGTGTTCTCGTCCACCGCGGCGGTGTTCGGCGAACCGGTGGCCGCGACCATCGACGAGGACCATCCGAAGACGCCGATCAATCCGTACGGCGCCAGCAAGCTGATGGTCGAGCGCATGCTGGCCGATGCCGCGCAGGCCTACGGGCTGCGCTCGGTGACGCTGCGCTACTTCAATGCCGCCGGCGCCAGTGCCGATGGCGACATCGGCGAGGCGCACACGCCCGAGACCCACCTCATCCCCAACGTGCTGCGCGCGGCACTGGGCGACGGCAGCCGGCTCAAGGTGTTCGGCGACGACTGGCCCACGCCCGACGGCACCTGCGTGCGCGACTACATCCACGTCGACGACCTCGCCCAGGCGCACTGGCTGGCGCTCGACCATATGGCTGCCCACGGCGGCGCGCACGCGTTCAACCTCGGCAATGGCCGCGGCTTCTCGGTGCGCGAGGTGATCGCCGCGGCGGAAGCGGCGAGCGGACGCACGGTGGCGTTCGACATCGCGCCGCGCCGTGCCGGCGACCCGGCGGTGCTGGTGGCGGCCAGCGATCGCGCCCGCCAGGTACTGGGCTGGGCACCGCGGCATGCCGACCTTGCGGAGATCATCGACAGCGCCTGGCGCTGGCATTGCCGTCCCGCGTTCTGAGCCGCGCGGCACGCGAACGCGACCGGGCTCGCACGAATGGTGATTCTCGTGGAGAATACCGACGACGCGCCTGTAGCTCAGCCGGATAGAGTAGTGGCTTCCGAAGCCATTGGTCGGGGGTTCGAATCCCTCCAGGCGCGCCAGTTCCATGGGGGCCGTGCGCCGTGATCACCGGGGTCGCCTGCGGGCGGCTGCCACGTCGGGGCTTGGCCTATACTCCGCCGCTAGCTGTGGCCGCGGCCACGCGCCAAGGGATGTCTGCGTGCGCAATTACGATCTCGATTTCCTGAAGAAGTTCTCTTTGGTGATTCTGTTCCTGATCGTGGTCACCGGCGGCCTGATCGGGCTGGCCTGGTCGCTGCACGGCACGATCGAGCCGGAGGAACCGCAAGCCGTGACGCAGCAGCGTCTCGACCGCATCGCGCCGGTCGCCGACGTCTATGCCGGCTCGACCGGTGCGGCCGCACAGGCGGCGGCGGCGTCCGCGGCGGCCGCGCAGGCGGCATCGCAGGTCGCCTACGGCGGCACGCTGGACGGTTCGGTCATCTACAACAACCTCTGCGCAGGCTGCCACACCAGTGGCGCCGGCGGCGCACCGACACTGGTGCAGGCGCAGTGGACCAGCCGCCTGGCGCAGGGCACCGAGACCCTGCACCGCCATGCGATCGAGGGCTTCACCGGCGCGGCCGGTGTGATGCCCGCGCGCGGCGGCAACCCGGCGCTGAGCGACGAGCAGGTGATCGCTTCGGTCGACTGGATGATCGAAAACCTGCAATAAGCCCTGCCCCACGCACGACCGACGCCGCCGCAAGGCGGCGTTCGCGTTTCTGGACCGCCTGCCGGAGCCCGCCCTGATGCCCCACCGTTCCGCTCCGATCCGCCGCGCCGCGATGGCCGCGCTCGCGCTTGCATTGTCCGCCTGTACCGGCACGGCGACGCAGCCCGGGTGGCCCGGCGACACCGTCGCCATCGGCCAGGTGCAGGGCAACGCGGCCCGCAGCCCCCTCGAAGGCAGGACGGTGACGGTCGAAGGCGTGGTCACCGGCGCGTTCTCCGCCGGGCTCGGTGGCTGGTTCGTGCAGGACGCGGGCGATGGGGACGCGCGTACCGCCGATGGCCTGTTCGTGCTCGATGGCGCGGACGTGGACGACCTGCGTGCCGGTGCACGGGTGCGCATCCACGGCGAGGTGGTGGAACACGGCGACCACGGCGGGCCGACACTCACCGCACTCGCCCCGCGCGCGGTGGAACTGCTGGGCGAAGCGCCGCTGCCGCCGGCGTTGCGGCTGCGTGCGCCACCGCCGGACTGGTCGCGGTACGAGGGCATGCGCGTGCACATCGAGGTACCGCTGACGGTCAGCGGCCACCACGACCTCGAGCGCCAGGGTGTACTGCAGGCCGCCTTCGATGGCCGCCTGTATACGCCCACGGAAGTGGTCGCGCCGGGCGAGGCCGCGCGTGCGATGGCGGCCGACAACGCGCGCCGCGGCCTGCTGCTCGACGATGCCAGCGCCGAACGGCCGGCGAGCGTGTGGTACCTGCCCGCGCAGGCACAGGCGCCGCGCAGCGGCAGCCGGATCCACGCCGGCGCCGAGGGCATCGTCGACATGCGCTGGGGCGAGCCGCGGCTGCAGCTGACCGCACCGCTGCAGCTCGACCCGGCACCACGCCCGCAGCCGCCGCGCGTGGCCGGCGACCTGCGCCTGGCCGCGCTCAACCTCGAGAACCTGTTCAACGGCGATGGTGACGGCGGTGGCTTCCCCACCCCGCGCGGCGCGCGCACCCGGGCCGAATTCGAGGTGCAACTGGCGCGGCACGTCGCCACCATCCACGCGCTCGATGCCGACATCGTCGCGCTGATGGAGCTGGAGAACGATGACGATGGCGCGCATTCCGCCGTCGCCGCGCTGGTGTCCGCACTCGATGCCGGGGGTGGCGCGTGGCACTTCGTCGCCAATGCCGCGATCGCCGGCGGCGATGCCGTCCGGGTCGGCTTGCTCTACCGCGACGACCGCGTGCGCACGCATGGCGGTCCGGCCGCGCTCACCGACGGCCCGTTCGCCTATGGCAGCCGTCCGCCGCTGGCGCAGGCCTTCGTACCGGCCACGGGTGGGCCGCCGCTGGTGGTGGTGGCCAACCACTTCAAGTCCAAGGGCTGCGGCAATGCCAGCGGTGCCGACGCCGACCAGGGCGACGGGCAGTCGTGCTGGAACGCCACCCGGGTGGCGGCCGCGCGCGCCCTGCACGACTGGCTCGCTACCGACCCCACCGGCGCCGGGAGCGCACTCACCGCGATCGTCGGCGATCTGAACGCCTATGCGCAGGAGGATCCGCTGCGGGTGCTGCATGAGGCCGGCTGGCAGGACGCCTTCGCGGTGGCCGGGGTCGAACGCCCCTACAGCTATGTGTACAACGGCCAGGCCGGGCGTCTCGACCACGCGCTGCTGAGCCCGGCCCTGGCCGCACGCCTGGCGGGTGCCGCCCACTGGCACGCCAACGCCGACGAGCCCGCCGCGCTCGGTTACCGCCACGATCCCGCCCGCACGCCATGGCGCAGTTCCGACCACGACCCGCTGCTGCTGGGCTTCCATCTGTCGCGACCCCACTAGCGCCGACGACCCCGCTGCGCCCTGCCGCCCGGTCCGGGTGGGCGCTGGCATGTATGCCATCGCCCGGCGCAGCACCGCGGCGCCGGTGGAAT
This sequence comes from Alterluteimonas muca, assembly GCF_021191595.1. Classification (NCBI taxonomy): domain Bacteria; kingdom Pseudomonadati; phylum Pseudomonadota; class Gammaproteobacteria; order Lysobacterales; family Lysobacteraceae; genus Alterluteimonas; species Alterluteimonas muca. Next base: position 53,115 of record NZ_JAIWPS010000014.1, on the reverse strand, counting down.
CGCACGGACGCAACGCCCCGCACCCACGGGATGCCAACGTCCACGCCGGTAAGATGCACGCCATGCAGACGCCAGAATTCCCCCACGATTCCGCCACCATCACCCTGCCAGGGCCTGCCGGCGCGCTCGAGGTGGCCGTCGACCCACCCGATGCCGAGGTGCCCGCGCGCCCGCTGGTCGCGGTGGTCTGCCACCCGCTGCCCACCGAGGGCGGCACCATGCACAACAAGGTGGTCACGATCGCCGCGCGTGCGCTGCGCGAGCTCGGCGCGACCACGGTGCGCTTCAACTTCCGCGGCACCGGCGCGTCCGAAGGCGAGTTCGACCAGGGCGCCGGCGAGCAGGACGACCTGCGTGCGGTGGTGGCCTGGGTGCGTGCCCGGCGCCCGGACGCCACGGTGTGGCTGGCCGGCTTCAGCTTCGGCGCCTATGTGAGTCTGGCGATGGCCGCGGAACTGCAGCCGGGGATGCTGATCTCGATCGCGCCGCCAGCCGGCCGCTGGGACTTCGACTCGATCGAACTGCCCAACTGCCCGTGGCTGGTGGTGCAGGGCGAGGCCGACGAGATCGTCGATCCGCAGGCGGTGTACGACTGGCTGGAGAACTCCGGCGCCGAGGCCGAACTGGTGCGCATGCCCGACACCAGCCACTTCTTCCACCGCAAGCTGATGGACCTGCGCGGTGCGATCAAGCACGGGGTGCGCACGCACCTGCCCGACCCGGCTGCCGGCGCATGAGGTCGACGACCTTCCGGCCGGCGCCCAGCGGGCCCGGCCGCGCCACACCATGCACGCATCCGCGGTGATGGCCAGCAAAACGCCTTCGCAGCGCTATGCCGCCGGCGTCGCCCGCGGCGACTGGCAGGACGATCCCGCACAGCGCGCGGTGCTGCCTGAACTCGACCGCCTGCACGTGGCGCTGTCGCAGCCGCCGCCGCGCGCCAGCGCGCTGCGCCGGCTGTTCGGTGGCGGGGACAGTGGCGAAGCGGCCACGGTGCCGGGGCTGTACCTGTGGGGTGGCGTCGGCCGCGGCAAGACCTTCCTGATCGACCTGTTCGCCGACGGCCTGCCCCTGGAAAACTTCCGGGCTGAAGGCCCGGCCGACATCCCTCTCCCGCCGGGCGGGAGAGGGCGGGACCGTTTGCAAACCAAGCGCCGCACCCACTTCCACCGTTTCATGCGCAGCGTGCACGACGAACTGCGCGAACAGAACGGCGAGCGCGATCCACTTGCGGCCATCGTGCGCGGCTGGCGCGCGCGCGGCCTGCGGGTGCTGGTGCTCGACGAGTTCTTCGTCACCGACATCGGCGATGCGATGGTGCTGGCGCGGCTGCTGGACCGCATGTTCGCCGAGGGCATCGTGCTGGTGACCACCTCCAACATCGAACCGGCCGGGCTGTATCGCGATGGCCTGCAGCGCGCGCGCTTCCTGCCGGCGATCGCGCTGATCGAACAGCACTGCCACGTGCGCGAGATGGCCAGCGACACCGATTACCGCCTGCGCGCGCTGACCCGCTCGCCGGTGTACCGCACCCCGCTGGATGGCGCCGCCGACGCCTGGCTCGACGAACGCTGGCAGGCGCTGGGAGGCAGCGTCCGCCATCGCGATTGCGGCATCGTCATCGATGGCCGCCGCATCGCCGTGCGCGGGCGCGACCCGGGCATGGTGTGGTTCGACTTCGGGGCGATCTGCGAGGGCCCGCGCGGCGCCAGCGACTACATCGAGATCGCGCGCGAATTCCACACCGTGCTGGTCGGCGGCGTGCCGCTGTTCGACGGCAGCCGCGACGATGCCGCGCGCCGCTTCGTGACCATGGTCGACGAGCTCTACGACCGCCACGTCAACCTGGTCTGCACTGCGGCCGCGGAACCGCCGCTGCTCTACACCGGCGAACGCCTGGCCGCGACCTTCGAGCGCACCGCCTCGCGGCTGATCGAGATGCGCAGCGCCGAATACCTCGCCCGCGAGCACCGGGGCTGAGCGTGCTCGACGCCCTGTCGTCTCTGCTGGGGCTGGCGGTGTTCGCCTGGGGGCTGGCCGCATTTCTCACCCGTGCCCGCCCGGCCGCATCGGTACCGGCGTGGCTGCGCCCGCGCCACCACACCTGGCGCAGCGTGGACGACCGCGCGCGGCTGTCGGTGGGGGTGCTGCTGTGCGGGGTGCTGCTGATGGCCGCCTCGCCGGTGCTGCTGCAGCTGGCCGCGGTCGCCGGCGTGATCGTGCTGCTGTTTTCCGCTGGCCCGCCCGGACGCGGTGACGCCTGAGCCGGCAAAGCCGGCGCCATGCCCGGCGGCTAACATGGCCGGGTTATCCACAGCCTCGAGGACCGCCATGACCAGCCCCCGCATCGCCCACCCCGGACTCGCCGCACACCGGATGGATGCAGCGCAGGCGGCGGAATGGATCCAGCCGGGCATGGCGGTCGGGATGAGCGGGTTCACCGGCGCCGGTTACCCGAAGGCGGTGCCGCAGGCGCTGGCCGCACGCATGGAAGCGGCGCGCGAACGCGGTGAGCCGTTCGCGCTGCGGGTGCTCACCGGTGCATCCACCGCACCCGAACTCGATGGCGCGCTGGCGCGTGCCGGCGGCATCGATTTCCGCCTGCCCTACCAGTCCGATCCCGAACTGCGCGCGCGCATCAACCGCGGCGAGATCGAGTACATGGACATCCACCTCGGCCACGTCGCCCAGTACGCCTGGTTCGGCTTCCTCGGGAAGATCGACGTCGCGGTCATCGAGGTCGCCGGCATCCTGCCGGACGGCCGGCTGATCCCGTCGACCTCGGTCGGCAACAACAAGACCTGGCTGGACCTGGCCGACAAGGTCATCGTCGAGGTCAACCACCGCCAGCCGATCGGCCTCGACGGCATGCACGACATCTACTATGGCACCGCGCTGCCGCCGGAGCGCAGGCCGATCCCGTTGCTGCAGCCGGGCGACCGCATCGGCGAGCCCTACCTGCGCGTGGACCCGGAGAAGATCGTCGCGGTGGTGGAGACCGATGCGCCCGACCGCCTCGGCAGCTTCGCGCCGCCGGATGCCACCTCGCAGGCCATCGCCGCCAACCTGGTGGAGTTCTTCCGCCACGAGATCCGCGCGGGGCGGCTGTCGGAGCGGCTGCTGCCGCTGCAGTCGGGCGTGGGCAACATCGCCAACGCGGTGCTCGCCGGGCTGCAGGATGGCGGCTTCCGCGACCTCACCGCGTTCACCGAGGTGATCCAGGACGGCATGCTCGACCTCATCGAGGCCGGGGTGATCACCATGGCCTCGGCCACCGCGCTGTCGTTGAGCCCGGAGGCGGTGGCGCGCTTCGCCGCGAATATCGACCTGTTCCGCGAGCGCATCGTGCTGCGCCCGCAGGAGATGTCCAACCACGCCGAGCTGGTGCGCCGGCTGGGCTGCATCGCGATGAACGGCATGGTGGAGGCCGACATCTACGGCAACGTCAATTCCACCCACGTCGCCGGCTCCACCATCATCAACGGCATCGGCGGTTCCGGCGACTTCGCCCGCAACGGCTTTCTGTCGTGCTTCGTCACCCCGAGTACCGCCAAGGGCGGGGCGATCTCGGCGATCGTGCCGATGGTCAGCCACGTCGACCACAACGAGCACGATGTCGATGTCATTGTCACCGAGCAGGGCCTGGCCGACCTGCGCGGGCTCTCGCCCAAGCAGCGCGCGCGCGCGGTGATCGCCAACTGCGCGCACCCGGACTACCGCGACTTGCTGCAGGACTACTTCGACCGTGCGCTCGCCGGCAGCAGCGGACGCCATACCCCGCACCTGCTGGGCGAGGCGCTGTCCTGGCACCAGCGCTACCTCGACACCGGCAGCATGCGCGGCTGAACCACGCGCGGGCGGCACCCGGAACGCGATACGGGAAACACGCGTGCAGTAGGCTTGGCGCTTTCACCGCACGGGACCCGATGCGGCGGTCGCCGAGCTGGAATCCATCGCGCCGTACCCGGGCGACGCCCGATCACCCATGACCGCATCATCACCGCGCGCAAGTGGCCGCAGCTTCATGGCGGCCTCAATACATACCGCGACGCAGAACAGGACTACTACGACGGCGCCTCGCTGCTGGCGCCGGACTACGACTGCGAGGACCGCCGCGCCTTCGTCGACGGCAACGTGTTCACGCTCGCGGCCGCTGCAGACGCTGCTGGAACACGTGCGGCCACTGGCCGTGGGGAAGGAGCTCGAGCGCAAGGGCGCACTTTGAACCGCGACCGGGGCGGTGTGACAGCGACGACCGCAGTCAGAGGCACGCTTCAGGAGCCCAGGTACACGTCCGCATCCATTGCGCCATGCAGGATGCGCACGATCAGGACGTCCTGCCCGGCGACCTGCCTGTAGTAGATGACATGCGTCCCGTGGGGGAGCCGCCGGTAGCCTTCCAGGATGTCATCGCATGCACGCCCCATGGCAGGATTCCTGGCCAGCGCATGAAAGACCCGATCGATTTCCTTGAGATAAGCATTGCGCTGTCGCACGCCCCATCGGACTTCGGTGTGGCGTGCAATCGATTTGAGATCAGCACGGGCTGCCCGCGTGAGCCCGAAAGAACTCACGGGCGCTCGGCGTCCAGCTCGGCAACCAATGCCTCATAGCTGTAGTCCGAACGCCCGCTGCGCTCACCCTCGCGCAGCGCCTGGCGAAGCACGTCCAACCTGCTTTCGGCCGTCTCGAGCAGGCGCAGCCCGGCCCTGACGACTTCACTTGCCGACCCGTAACGGCCACTGTCGATCTGGCTGCCGATGAATTGCTCGAAGTGGGCGCCCAGGCTGACGCTCGTATTCTTGGCCATGACCTACCTCCAGAAGTACCAGATGTTGGTAGTCAATGAGGCAAGTGTCAATCACTACTGGAGCGCGTTGAAAGCTTGGCTGCGTCGGGCTCATCCACCATCGGTAATACGATCTCCAGTCGCTCCTGCTCCAATTGCATCGGACGGCGCGCGAGGTCCTCGACCACGTCGTCCCAGCCGGCGCGTTGCGCCCATCGCTGCATGGCGGCAAGTGCGGACGGCGTGGGCTGGTGAAGTGGGACTTCATCCACCGTCTGCTGCAGCGAGGCCATCGACATCCGCCACGGCTGCAAGGCACGCCCGGCACCACGGGCGAGGTCGGCCAGCACCGCGGCGATGCGGAAGCCGCCTTCGTCGATGTCGCCCCAGTGGTACAGCGTGGCCGTGGCCGGCAGGCCGGCGATGATCCGCGCGCAGGCGCGGCGCCAGGTGGGCGAAGGCATGCCGCCGGTGTAGAGCAGCAGGCCGTGCCTGGCGGCGGGGTCGCTGGCGGCGTCGTGGAAGCTGGCGAGGTTCTCGATCGTCAGCAGGTAGCGGGCCTCGGTGGCCAGGCTGCGCAGCGTGTCCATGGGCAGGCCGAGGTAAGGGCGGACCAGTGGCAGCACGCTGCCGTCGAGGTCCACATGGCCGCTGCCGGCCAGCAGCAGGGGCTGCGGTTCGCGGCGCAGGCCGATCGCCGACCAGACGTCTTCGCGCGCGAGCCCCGAGGCGGCGGTCTCGCCTGTGGCGAGCAGCTCCAGCCATGGGGTCAGGCGCTCCAGCCGCTTGCTGTCGCCGAACAGGCGCACGCTTTCGCGGCGCAGGATGCGCTCGCCGCCCGGGGCGTCCTGCAGGGCGGCGACGGCGCGGGCGGCATCGGCGAGGTCGGAGGCGGCCTCCGGGCCCTGGGCGCGCACCTTGCGGCCGCCGCGCCAAGCCTGAAGCACGGCGTCGAGCACCGGGAACCGCGCTTGCCACGGCTGCAGGATCGTTTCCGCCGCGGCGGTGCGGGCGTCCAGCAGCACGATGCCCAGGTACGCGGCCAGCACATCCAGGTGGGCCACGCGGATCCGCAGCAGGCGCTGGCCGTCGCCCTGATGACGATCACGCTCGACGTGGACCGCGCCGGCGCGCTCGGCCAAGGCGACGGCGGCATGGAAGCGCTCGCGCGCGTCGAGCGTCTCCAGCGCCAGGTAGTCGGCGGCGCTGGCGGGCGTGGTCATCGGCAGCGATGCCGCGCGCGAATCGCCGCGCAGGCGCGCGCGCTCGCCCTTGCGCAGCAGCCGTTCGAGCGTGGCCCGGGCCGGATCGCTCACGCTGGCGCCTGCTGCCGTGCGATGCGGGCCGTCTCTTCGGCCAGCAGTTCCGGATGCAGGTCGAACTGGTCGCCCAGCAGCAGCTCGCGCGCGGCCTCCTTGACCTCGATGCGTTCGGCCTGCAGCAGGTCCTCGTCGCGGAACAGTTCGATATAGCTGTCGAGCACGCCGCTGAGCGTGCCCTGGGCGGTGTCGGGCGCGGCCAGCACCAGCTGCAGGCCCAGCGAGCGCAGGTAGTTGGTGGTGGCGCGCGCGTTCTGGGCGTCGATCTTGTCACCGAACTCGTCGAGCAGGACCAGCCCGAGGCCACCGGGATGCGCCTCGCTCTTGCCATAGGCCGCGGCCAGGGCGGCGCCGGCGATCACGTACAGCGGCGCGCGGTGCTCGCCGCCGGAGCCCGAGCGCATGCGCTCGCTGAGCGTGCCGATCACGCGCTCGCCCTGGCGGATCTGCACGCCGAACTGGAAGAACCGGCGGTAGTCGTCCAGCGGCGAATCGATGGTGCGCACGCTGGCGCTTTCGTCCACCAGCTCGGCGAAGGCCGCGGGCACCTCGCCGGCGCTGCCGAACAGGTTGTCCTCGCCGCCGAGGTCGGCCACGCGGGCGATGAAGCCGTGGAGATCGCGGTACTCCGGCAGCACTTCGTAGTGGAAGCGGTAGCGCTCGTTGTTGGAGAACGCGGGGCTGTTGCGCAGGGTGCGGTTGAGCGCGTCGATCTGGGTCTTCAGGCGCACGAAATTGTCGTGCAGGGTGTTGGCGACGTTGCTGCGGAAGGTCTCCACCGCGGTGTCGTAAGCCTGGCGGGCCTCGGCCTGGTAGTTCACCAGCTCCGTATCGCGCAGGCGGGTGAGTTCGCCCTGCAGGAAGCCGCGGGCGTCGCGCCACTGGCTGGCTTCGAACGCCAACTCCACGCCGTGCATGTTGGCGTACTGCTGCAGCGCGCTCCAGGCTTCGGGCAGCAGCTTCTGCAGCTGCTCGGTGTTGTCGCGTTCGCGCTTGCGGCAGGTGTCGGCGCGGCCCTTGAGGTCGGTGAGCTTCTGGTCGAGTTCGTCGCGGTGGCGTTCGAGCAGGTTGGCGTCGACGTCCGGATCGCGGAAGGCTTCGACCGCGGCGCGGGCGGCCTTCTCCGCTTCCAGGCGCAGGGCGTCGAGCAGGTCCTGCTTCTGCTTCAGGGTGCTCCGCGCCAGCGTCTCCTCGCTGATCAGGCGCTCCACCAGGGTCTCTGCTGTTTCCGCCTCCTGCTTCAGCGCCGCCACGCGCTCGCTCATGCGCAGGAGGTCGGGGTCGAGCGCTGCTTCGCGGCTGTCCTGCTCGCTGCGGTAGCGGGCTTCGACCTGGCGGTGCTCGAGCACCTGGGCGTGCAGGCCCTGGGCCAGCCCTTCCGGATCGGCCATGCGCGCCATGCCGCGCTGGCAGTCCTCGGCGCGCTTGAGCTCGGGTTCGAGGCGGCGGACGTCGGCCTCGGCCGCCTCGGCGTCCTCGCGCAGGGCGCGCGCGCGCTCGCGGCTGCTGGAGGCGCCGATCTTGAGCTCGGCGGCCGTCGGCAGCCGCAGGCGTTCGATGCTGCCGCCCTTGGCCAGCAGGCCGTCGCGGGCCAGGCCCTGGCGGCTGCGCACCAGTTCGGCCTCGCTGTCGACGCAGCGCAGCTCGCCGAGCTGGCGGCGCAGGAAGGCCAGCGCCTCGGCGCTGTCGCCGGTGAGCAGGGCGGCCACGCTGCCGGCGGCGGGCTCCGCGCTGCGCGTGCCGCGGGCCTGGCTGGACAGCGCCAGCTTGACCCCATACACCGAGCGCCCGTCGCGCAGCGAGCGGTACAGCTTCACCGCGCGCTCCTCGTCCTTCTCGGCGATCAGCAGGGCTTCGACGTTGCCGCGCAGATAGGCCTCGATCGCCTGCTGCCAGGCGGGATCGGTGACCCGAACCAGGTCGCAGACCGGCTGCGCGTCGATGGCCTCGTCGCGCAGGTAGTTCATCAGCCGCACCGCGTCAGGGTTCAGCTCGGCCTGGCCGGCGGCGAGGCGCTTGAGGTTCTGGCGGGCGGTGGCGAGGCGGTCCTGCGCCTGTTCGAGCGCGGCATGGCGGCCACGCGCGTGGCCTTCGACCGCGGCCACCAGCGGCGCGGCCGCGGCCAAGGCCGCCTTCGCCTGCGCGTGCAGCTCCTCCGGCGTCCACGGCAGGGCGGCGTCCGCGGGCAGGGCGGCCAGGGCGTCGTGCCAGGCGTCCCAGTCGGCGCGTGCATTCGCCAGCGCGCCGGCGTCGACGGTGGGCAGGCCGAGCCTGCCGAGGTCGCGGAAGCGCTCGCGCACATCGTTGATCCCGCGCAGCAGCGCGGTCTTGAGCTGCTGCAGGCGGCCGAGGTCGCGTTCGGCCAGTTCGTCCAGCTGCGCCTGTTCGCCGTAGCCTTCGCGGCCCTGCAGCCGCGCCCGGGCCTGGTCGTAGTCCTCGCGCAGGCGTCCGCGCTCGATGCGGGCTTCTTCCAGCGAACGGCCGAGGGCGGCCAGCGCTTCGCCCGCGCCTTCCACCTCGTCCTGCGCCGTCTCCACCTGTTCGCTGAACAGGTCGCGCTCGTACTCCGCCGCCAGCGCGCGGTAGGAGGCGGCGCGCACCGACTGCGCGGCGATCTTCCCATACTGCGAATCGACCCTGTCGGCGGCGTCGATGCGGTGCTGCAGTTGTTCGATGCGCTCCTTGATCTGGCGGAAGCTGTCCAGCAGCGAGCGGAAGCGGGCGACGTCGGTGGGCCGGTCCTCGGCCACCAGCGTGCGCACGAACAGGTCCACGTCTTCCACCCGCTGCAGGTTGAGCGCGTTCTGGAAGGCCTTGCGGAAGGCGTTGAAGTCGGGGTGCGCGCCCGGCGAGGCGCGCACGCGGGTGAGCAGGTCGCGCACGAAGCGCTCGCCGCTGGCGTGGAACTCGGGGCTGGTGCCGGCCTCGCGGCAGCGGCGGCCGGCCAGCTCGCGGAAGCGGCTCCATTCCAGCGGCAGCTCCTTGCCCTTGATCCGTTCGACGTGGTCTTCCAGCGCCAGGGCCACGCCCGGCAGCAGGTAAAGGCCGTGCTGGCGGTGGTCGGGCTCGTCGACCGAGGCGCCCAGGGCGATGCCGGCGGTCAGCGGCAGGCCGCTGTCCTGGTCGCGGAAGACCAGGCTGATGTAGGTGGTGGCGGTGCGGCGCTTGCGGCCGTCGTCGCCGCTTCTGTACACGCCCAGGCAGTAGTCGCGGATGCTGCGCGCACGCGCCTTGCCGCCGGCCTGGGCGTTGAAGTGGATGTAGCGGCGGTCGCCGCCGAGCAGGACGATCTGCAGCGCGTCGAGCAGCGCGCTCTTGCCCGCGCCGTTGGGCGCGATGATCGCGCTGGTGCGGTCGAACTGCAGGCTCTGCGCCTCGAACAGGAAGAACTGCACCAGATGCATGCGTTCAAGCAGCTGCATCGTCGTCCTCCGCGCGCGCGGCGTCGCGGTCGGCATCGCCGTCGTCGTCCTCGTCCTCGTCCTTGTCGAGATTGTGCTGGTCCAGGCGCTGCAGCCACTGCTCGCCGACGATGTCGACGATGGCCGGGCGCACCATCAGGTGGAAGGGCTGCAGGTCGTCGGCGTCGCTTTCCACCAGGCGGCAGCAGCCCCAGCGCTTGAGCGTGCCGGCAAGCGTGCGCAGGGTGCCGATGTCGGGCATCGGGCGACCGGTGAGCGCGGGCCAGGCCTCCTGCAGGTCGGGCAGCTCCACCACCACTTCCCCATGCTCCTCGATGCGGCCCCGGCGGATGGCCTCGTCATAGCGCTGGCGCAGCACCAGCAGGAACAGGGTCTCGTCCAGGCGCACCGGCGTGCCTTCGGCGTGGCGGGGCAGGGCGATGATGTAACGGTGGCCGGCATTGCGTTCCAGGCGGATGCCCAGCGGCGCAAGCGCGGCGGCGAAATCGTCGAGGAACTCCTCGACCAGGTGGTAGGCCACGCGCGAACGCTGGTCGGCGGCGTACAGCACCTGCTCGGTGACCAGGCGCCAGGCGGCGCGCTCGAAGTCCTGTTCGACATAGGTGCCGTTGGTGAGTTGGCTGAGCGTGGTCCAGCTGCGTTTCATGCGATGGTCCGTTGCGCGAGTCGATGGATGACGAAGCGCGGTGCGCGCAGGTAGCCATTGTCGCCGGGCTCGCCGGCGTCGAGCAGATCGACGCGGACGCCCGGCAGTAGGCGCGCGAGTGGATCCTCGCGGCGCAAGCCACCGATGCGGCGGCTGCGCTGGGCGAGCGTCAGCAGGGTCTGGTAGGCGCGCAGGTCCTGGATGGAATGGATTTCCAGCTGCGTGGACTCCAAGTACCCTTCGGCCGGCAGGTGGCGGCCGACGTAGCGCGCCATGTCCTCGGCGGTGACCAGGCGTGCGCGTTTCATCCGTCGCAGCAGCGACAGCCGCGCCATCTGCTCGGGCGTTGGTTGCTGCACGGTATTGGCGGTACGCGGAATGGGCTTCGGCTTGCGCCTTGGCGGACGCAGCTGTGCTTCGTCCATCAGTGCACCCGGCGCGACCGGCATGCGCAGTTCGTCCGCCGGGGCGTGCTGCGCACCGCGGATGGCGCGGCGCAGCAGCACATCGAGGCGGTCGGGCGCGCGTAGACGGTAATCGAGGAAAGCCAGCGCGCGACGGTTGGCCTGGCGCATGTCTTCGTCGAGCCGGGCCAGGTACTCGTCGATGCGTTCCAGCTCACGCAGGCGGCGGAGGCCGCGCTGCAGTCGTGCTTCGGCGCGATCCGGGTCGCCGCCGGCAAGGTGCTCGGCATACCAGGCGAGCAGTCGGCCGCGCAGCGGATCGGCTTCGAGCTGGCGCGCCATCGCCAGGATCGCGCTGCGCCGCGCCAGCGGATGGTCGGCCTTGTGCAGATCGGCGTAGTCGCCGATGAAGAAGCGGCTGACATAGCGCTCGAACCACTGCCGGGCGAACTGGGCGGTGGTCTCGGAGCGGCTGAGCTCGGGCATCAGGTCGCGCACCTGCAGGCTCATCGAGGCCAGCGAGCCCAGCAGCCGGCGCGCCTGGTCGGCGGCCTCGTCGAGGGTGTCGCCGCCGGCGCGGCCCTCGACCACCTGCTGCAGCTGCAGCTCGATCGAGCGGATCCGGGCCGAGACAAAGGTCGGGCCGCGCTCGGTGAATTCGATCAGCAGCGACAGCAGCTGCGAGACGGCGGGCGTCATCATCGCCATCTCGCGCGCGCCGAACTTCTCCTGGCGCAGCCAGCCGGCCTGGCGGAAACGCTCGTAGATGCTGTTGGCGCGGACGGTGAGCGGGGCGCCGGGCCCCTGGCCGTCCTCGTCCTCCCAGGGATCGTCGCCGAGCAGGTAGCGTTCGATGGCCGCGGTGATCTCGCGCCGGGGATAGCCTTGGCTGGGCGGCACCGGGGCGTCGGGCCCACCGAAGAATTCGTCGTGCAGGCGGCACAGCAGCAGCCAGTAGTGTTCGCGGTTGGCCGAGGCCAGCGGGCCGAACACGCCTGGCGGCACCACCGCGAACAGGGTGGGCGGCGATGTAGTCAAACGGCGTCCCCTGCCGGGCAATGCCCGGAAACAAATCCCCTGATCGGGCAAGTATCGCCGTGCGCGTCGCGGCAGGCGAGATCCGGCGGGCGGCACTAGACGATCCCGAAGCCTTGGTCGGTGCGCCGTGGCCAGACATGCCCGTGAAGTCGGCCACCGGTGGGCGCACCCTATCGGGCGGGCATGGTCCTGGCGACGACAACCGACCCTCAGGGCAACAGCAGCGGATTGTGTTGACCTCTTTGGCTTACCCCCATATCTTGTGCCGCGTCGGTTCCGCGCGCTTGGGCGTCGCGGATGAAAAGGGAAGCCCGGTGACGCCTCACGGCCACTCCGGCACTGCCCCGCAGCGGTAATCGGGAACGAACCCGCCACCAGCACTGGAGCACGGCTCCGGGAAGCGGCGGGCCAGGTGGAAGCCAGGCTTCCGTGCCCGTGAGTCCGAAGACCTGCCGACAGCCGCGCGCCTGCACGCCGCGCGGTGCCGGCCGCGGAATCTCCGGGGGGAGATGGCTGGTGGAGCAGGGTCCGGGCGCCGCCGCGCGTCCCCGGATCTGCGACGCCGCTCGTCCACCCTCCGCCTCCAACGCCACGCCCGCCTGCGAGGGACAGGCCGGCCGTGCGCCACCTCTGGAGGACGCATGCACCACGACGACACCCACCTGGCCGAGCCCGCGACGCCGGCCGGCGCGCCATCCGTCGCCCACCCCGATGACAACGTGCCGCTGCCGCCGGCCGCGCATTCCGCACCGGCGATATCCGCACCGCCCGCTGCGACCTGGATCACCAAGGACGCCGGCAACCGCCGCACCCCGTACGACCGCGCGCGCCTGGAACGCAGCATCGACCGCGTGCACGCCGAGTTCCCGCAGCTCGACATCGCCGACTACAAGCGCAGCGTGTTCGGCTTCGTCGAGCGCAAGGAAGCGGTCAACGCCGACGACCTCACCGACCATCTGATCCGCGAGGCCGAGGCCCGCGTCGATGTCACCGCGCCGGAGTGGGAATTCTTCGCCGCCCGCCTGTACCTGCATCGCCTGTACAAGCGCGCCAGCCGCAACCGCTTCTACGATGCCGGTGAGAAGTACGGCTCCTACGTCGGCCTGCAGGAGTCGCTGGCCGACCGCAACATCTATTCCAACGACATCCTGCGCGCCTACTCCAAGGAAGAGCTGCAGGAAGCCGGCCGCATGATCGAGCCCGAGCGCGACAAGCTGTTCGCCTACAACGGCCTGTACCTGCTGGCCACGCGGTATCTGGCCACCGACACGTCGCGCGCCGTGTTCGAACTGCCGCAGGAGCGCTGGCTGACCATCGCCCTGTACCTGATGCAGAACGAGACCCGCGGCGGCCGCGAGCGCCGCATGCAGCTGGTCGGCGAGGCCTACTGGGCGCTGTCGAACCTGTACATGACCGTGGCGACGCCGACGCTGCAGAACGCCGGCAAGGTCGGCGGCCAGCTGTCGTCGTGCTTCATCGACACCGTCGACGACAGCTTGCAGGGCATCTACGACTCCAACACCGACATCGCCCGCGTCTCCAAGGGCGGCGGCGGCGTGGGCGCGTACATGGGCTACATCCGCTCGAGCGGTTCGGCCATCCGTGGCGTTCCGAACTCGTCGGGCGGCGTGGTGCCGTGGATCAAGCAGCTCAACAACACCGCCGTGTCGGTGGACCAGCTGGGCCAGCGCAAGGGCGCGGTCGCGGTGTACCTGGACGTGTGGCACCGCGACATCGAGGCCTTTCTCGACCTGCGGCTCAACAACGGCGACCAGCGCCTGCGCGCGCACGACGTGTTCACCTCGATCTGCATCCCCGACCTATTCATGGAAGCGGTCGAGCGTCGCGGCGACTGGTACCTGTTCGATCCGCACGAGGTCCACCGCATCAGGGGCTTCCATCTGCAGGACTTCTTCGACGAGAAGAAGGGCGAGGGCTCGTTCCGCAAGAAGTACGAGGAAGTGGTGGCCGACGAGCGCATCAGCCGCAAGACCGTCAAGGCCATCGACATCTTCAAGCGGATTATGGTCTCGCAGCTCGAGACCGGGAATCCCTTCATGTTCTACCGCGACGAAGTGAACCGGAAGAACCCGAACAAGCACGTCGGTCGCGTGTACTCGTCGAATCTCTGCACCGAGATCCTGCAGAACATGAGCCCGACGAAGATGATGCAGGAGATCATCTCCGGCAATCAGATCGTCACCACCAGGCAGGCCGGCGACTTCGTCGTGTGCAACCTGTCGTCGGTGAACCTGGGCCGCGCGATCGTCCCGCAGGAAGGCCAGGGCGACCTGATCACCGACGTGCTCGAGCGCCTGATCCCGATCCAGGTGCGCATGCTCGACAACGTGATCGATCTCAACCAGCTGCCGGTGCCGCAGGCGACGATCACCAACCAGAAGTACCGCGCGATCGGTCTGGGCACCTTCGGATGGCATCACCTGCTGGCGCAGAAGGGCATCCAGTGGAACGAGCAGGCAGCCGAGGATTTCAGCGATTCGCTCTATGAGCGCATCAACTACCTGACCGTGCAGGCCAGCATGGAACTCGCCAAGGAAAAGGGTGCCTACCCGGTGTTCGCCGGCAGCGACTGGCACACCGGCGCCTACTTCCGCGACCGCGAGTACAACTCGCCGCAGTGGCTGGATCTGGCCGCGCAGGTCGGCGTCAACGGCATGCGCAACGGCTGGCTGATGGCGGTCGCCCCGAACATGTCCACCGCGCAGATCGCAGGCAGCACCGCGTCGATCGACCCGATCTACTCCGCGTTCTACTACGAGGAGAAGAAGGACTACCGCCGCCCGGTCGCCGCCCCCGGCCTGTCGCTGGAAACCTGGCCCTACTACGAGAAGGGCGCCTGGAAGGTCGACCAGTTCGCGTCCGTGCGCCAGAACGCGCGTCGCCAGCGCCACGTCGACCAGGCGATCAGCTTCAACCTCTACGTGCCCAGCACCATCCGCGCGAGCACGCTGCTGGAGCTGCACATGACCGCATGGCGCGAGGGCATCAAGACCACGTATTACGTGCGTTCGAACGATATCGATATCGCGGAATGCGAATGGTGTAGCAGCTAAAGCGCATTCGCGCTTTAGCTTCCACGGTTCGCTTCGCAAACCGCGGACCCTGCTTCATCAGCACCCACACCCCCGCGCCTTCGGCGCGCCCCCCTGACTCAGGGGGGCTTTCCTCCAGATTGATTCCTGCGCGCCGCTCTGACACGGGCGCGACGCTGCGAAATACGAGAACAACCGAACATGTCTGCGACCCTGACGTCCACCCCGCTCGACCGCATCAAGATCCTCGAGCCGCGTCATCCCAACCGCTCGACCGGCATCATCAACGGCCAGACCAGCGGCATCCTCAACTGGAACGACATTCCTTATCCGTCGTTCTACCGCGCCTACAAGGAACTCTCGACCAACTTCTGGATTCCGGACGAGGTCGACATGAAGGGCGACGCCAAGCAGTACGGCGAGCTCTCGGCGCGCGAGAAGAACGCCTACGATTCGATCATCGGCCTGCTGGCCACGCTGGATTCGCCGCAGACGCGCTTCATCTACAACGTCGCCGAATACATCACCGACCCGGCCGCGCACGCCAACGCCGCGATCATCGGCCAGCAGGAAGTGATCCACAACGAGAGCTACAGCTACGTGCTGGCCTCGATCACCGGCCTCGCCGACCAGAACCGCGTGTTCGAACTTGCGCGCACGCATCCCACCATCATTGCGCGCAACCAGCCGATCATGGACTCCTACAACGACTTCATGCGCGAGCGCTCGGCCGAAACGCTGATCCGCTCCCTGGTGCAGTCGTCGATCCTCGAAGGCATCAACTTCTATTCCGGCTTCGCGTACTTCTACAACCTGGTGCGCCAGAACCGGATGACCGGCACCGGCAAGATCATCAGCTTCATCAACCGCGACGAACTGGCGCATTCGAAGTTCATCAGCGAGCTGATCCGCGCCATCGTCGGCGAGAACCAGTCGCTGCAGGGCGACCAGCTCACCCAGTACGTGCACGACGCCTTCGAGCACGCGATCGAACTGGAGACGCGCTGGACCTCAGAAGTGCTCGACGGCATCGACGGCATCGACGTCGACGAGATGGTCCGCTACGTGAAGTACCGCGCCAACAAGATGGCCGGCATGCTCGGCATCGAGAAGCTCTACAGCGACTCGAACGAGAACGTCATGCCGTGGATCAAAGCCTACGCCGACAACTTCACCGAGACCAAGACCGACTTCTTCGAGATGCGCAACGCGTCCTACAAGAAGACGAATTCCGATAACGGCTTCGACGACCTGTGAAGCCTTGGGGGAGCGCGCTCGCGCGCGAACGCATTCGTGAACGCACGCAGTGACGCAGCGTGAACCGCGCGCAGGCGCGCTCCCACCGGACCCGGGCGCGATGAAGATCCTGATCGCCTACACCTCCCTCAGCGGCAATACGCGCGAGGTCGCGCGTGCGATCCGCGCGCGCTGCCAGGCGATGGGCCACGCCGTGACCTGGATCGAGGCCGACAACCAGACGCTCGCGCAGGCCTGCCCCGACGGCGCCGGACACGATCTGTACCTGCTCGGCAGCTGGAGCATCAACGCCGGGCGCACGCCTCCGGAGATGAAGCGCTTCATCGAAGAACTCATCGCCGCGGTCGGCAGGCCCGAGCGCGTCGCGGTGTTCGGCACCGGCGAGACACAGTGGGGCGAGGAGTACTACTGCGGCGCGGCGCGGCGGATCGCCGCGTTCTTCGGCACCCGTTATCCGCGGCTGGAGATCGAACAGATGCCGCATGGCGAACATGACGCCGTGAAGATCCAGCGCTGGACCGACACCATTCTTGCCTGTACCGGAACCCTGACCCATGCAGACGCTGCACGCCTCCACCCCTGACGACTACGACACCGCACTCGCATCGCATCCACGCGTGCTGGTGGACTATCACAAGGACGATTGTCCGGCCTGCCGGATGCTCGACATGTCGCTGGCAAAGTTCGCCGACACGGCTGACGCCGCCGGCCTGGTGCTGCTGAAGGTGAAGCTGGAGGCGATCGGCGAAGCATTCTTCCGCGGCCTGGACCTGCGGCAGACGCCTACGCTTTCGGTGTTCAATGCCGGAATCGAGGTGGTACGGCTTCCCGGCTTCCGCACGCCGGCGCAGATCGCGCAGGCCGTCGCCCTGCACCTTCCCTCAGCCGGAGACCTGGCATGAACGATGTGGCCCACACCCCACGCACCGAAGCCCGGCTGCTGGAGATCGTGTTCCCGGACCACACCAACCACATGGGCACATTGTTCGGCGGCACTGCGCTTGCGTGGATGGACAAGGCCGCGTTCATCGCCGCCTCGCGCTATGCACGCCGCACGGTGGTCACCGCGCGTTCCGACCAGGTCGACTTCAAGCTGCCGATCCGCCAGGGCCAGCTGGTGGAGACGATCGCCCGCGTGGTGGAGGTCGGCCGCACCTCGATGAAGGTGGAAGTGAAGCTGGTGGCCGAGGACCTGCTGACCGGCGAGCGCGAACTGTGCACCTGCGGGCACTTCGTGATGATCGCGCTGGATGCGCGCGGCCGCCCGGTGCAGGTGCCGGCGCTGGGTTGACCTTCCCGTCAGCACAGGCAGAAGAAGCGTCGCCAGTGAATCCACCAGGCGGCATCCCGTTCGGGGTTTGCGGATAGCGGCCCAGGGATGGGCCGCGGCGGCGAGTCAGACATGGATGTCTGACCGAGCCGGGGAGCAAGACCCCGGATGGGATGACGCCCGGCCGGAGCTGGGCATGCATGGCCACCGGATACCCGACCTTCGGGTTCTCAAAGACGCCACCACATCGCCACGGCGGACACGACGTATGCGCGGTCGACACGACGGTTACAAAAAAAGGCCGGCATCGCTGCCGGCCTTTCCGTATGGCGTGATACGGGAAATCAGGCGATCGATGCCTGGTAGATCGACTCGATGGCCACGTCCAGCGACTGGTTGAACGCCTCGTCGGTCTGCTGCGCGCTCAGGCCTTCGGTCAGCGCGCGGCTGAAGCTCGCCACCACGCCCGGGTTCTTTGCCAGCTTCGCGTTGGCGTCGTCGCGGCTGTAGCCGCCCGACAGCGCCACCACCTTCAGCACCGCCGGATGGTCGACAAGCTCCTGGAACCAGCCGTCCACGCTCGGCAGGGTGAGCTTGAGGATCACCGGGGTATTCGCATCGATGCGGTCCAGCCGCTCGATCAGGCCCTTCTTCAGCTCGACCTCGATGGCTTCCTTGTCGGCGGCCTTGATGTCGACTTCCGGCTCGATGATCGGCACCAGCCCGGCGTCGAGCACCTGCTGGCCAAGCTCGAACTGCTGGTCGAGCACGGCAGCGATGCCGCCTGCATTGTTGGCCTTGATGACCGAACGCTCCTTGGTGCCGAACACGCCCTTGGACTTCGCCCTGGCCAGCAGCTCGGCGAGGCCCGGGATCGGCTTCATCAGCTGCACGCCATTGGCCTCGTCCTCGACGCCCTTGTCGATCTTCAGGAACGGCACGACCTGCTTCTCGTTCCACAGGTAGCTGGCGGCGTCCTGGCCGGCGAAGCTGGCATCGAGCGTGCGCTCGAACAGGATCGCGCCGAGGATGCGCTCGCCGGTGAAGGCAGGGCTGGTGACGATGCGGGTGCGCATCTGGTGCACCAGGTCGTACATGCCGGCCTCGTCGGACCACGCCGACTCGTCGATGCCGTACAGCTTCAGCGCCTTCGGCGTGCTGCCACCGCTCTGGTCGAGTGCGGCGATGAAGCCCTTGCCCGAGGCGATCCTGTCGAGTTGCTGCTGATTCACTGCCACGTCGATGTCCTGTCCTGTCGTGAAGGGGGGTCCCGCGGCCGGCCATGATACCCCGCGGGCACCGGCGCTTCAGGTGAGCGGAGCCCGGCGCGCGGCCTGCGCACTGTAAAATGGCCGTCTTTTGGCCAGCCGCATGCACGACGCCCAGCCCGGGGCAGCCGTTCCAGCCTCCACCCTGCCCCGCCTGCTGGCGCGGATCGCGGGAGCGGCGCTCATGCCGCCCGTGCAGGCGCCGGCGGCGCGGCTGGGCGAATGGCTGGACTGGCCACGCGCGGTGTCGCTGTCGCGCGCGCTCGATGGCCCGGCGGTCGCGGACGACGACGACGGCGCCGTGGAGACCGATGCCGACGACTGCGCACGCGTGCGCGGGGATCTCGCCCTGGCGATTACCGCCGACCGCGGCTGGCCCACCGTGGAAGCCGGCAGTGATGCCGCGGCAGCTGCAGTACTGCGCCACTGCCAGTCGCTGCAGCGCGCGATGCAAGCGGCCAGCGGGCGCCTGCGCGGGCAGTTGCGCGACAGGCTGGCCCGGCAAACGCCGCGGCAGGCACGCCTGGCCGCGGTCGATGCCGTGCTCGAAGGCGTGCTGAGTCCACGCGAACATGCGCTGCTGGCCCCGGTGCCGGCGCTGCTGGCCGCGCATTGCGAGCGCCTGCAGCGCGGCGCGGGCGACCACGGCTGGTATCGCCCGTTCCGCGAGGACGCCCGGCAGGTGCTGCTGGCCGAACTCGACCTCCGTTTCCAACCCGTCGAGGCGCTGCTTGCCGCGCTTCGGCCCTCCCGCGTGGACGCATGAACAGACAACTCCTCCATTGGCCGGTGTTCGCCACCGGCCTGCTGGCCATCGGCTGGATCGGCGCCGGCTATGTCGGCAGCCACGCGCTGGCCCTGGCCGTCACCCTGCTGATTGCTGCCCTGTACCTGGTCGGCGCACTGGAACTGCACCGCTACCGCCAGGCCACCGCCGGCCTCGAGCGCGCGCTCGAAGGCCTCGCCGACCCACCGGTGACGCTGGCCGAGTGGCTGGCGCCGCTGGATGCCTCCCTGCATGGCGCGGTGCGGCTGCGCGTGGAAGAGGGCCGTGCGCCCCTGCCGGTGCCGTCGCTGACGCCCTATCTGGTCGGGATGCTGGTGCTGCTGGGCATGCTCGGCACCCTGCTCGGCATGCTGCTGACCCTGCGCGGCACCGGCATGGCTTTGCAGACCGCAAGCGACCTGCAGGCGGTGCGCGATTCGCTGGCCGCGCCGGTCGAAGGACTGGGGGTGGCATTCGGCACCTCGATCGCCGGTATCGCCGCATCGGCGATGCTCGGCCTGCTGGCGGCGCTGTGCCGCAGCGAACGCACCGCGGTGGTGCGCCACCTGGATGCCGCGATCGCCACCACCCTGCGCCCGCATTCGCGTGCGCGGCAGCGCGACGAGGCACTGCAGCTGATGCGCGCGCAATCCACGGCCATGCCCGTGCTGGTCGACCGTCTGCAGGAGATGATGGCCGCGCTGGAACGCCAGGCGCAGGCCGCGCAGGCGCAGCAGGCCACCCAGCAGGAGCGCTTCCACGCCGGCACCGCGGCCGCCTATGAACGTCTCGCCGCGTCAGTGGAGCAGTCGCTGCAGCGCAGTGCCGTCGACAGCGCGCGTGCATTCGGCGACGCCCTGCAGCCCGTGGTGGCCACCACGATGGAGGCGGTGACCCGTGACACCGCACGCCTGCACGAGTCGGTGACCGCCGCTGTCGAGCGCCAGCTGCAGGCATTGGCCACGAGCAGCGAAACCAGCACCGGTGCGATGACCACGCTGTGGCAACAGGCGCTGGACCAGCAGCGCGTCGCCCAGGCCGCGCTGGCCGACGCCACCCGTGAGCGCCTGGACGACGTCGGTACGCGTTTCACCGGACACGCCGCGGCGCTGGCCGGTGCGGTCGCCACGCAACTGGACGCCAGCGCCACGGGCGTCACCCGCGCGTGGGACGCCGCGCTCGAGCGCCAGCAGGCGCAGCATGCGGAACTGGTCGAACAGCAGCAGGCCGCGCTGGTCGCGGCCGGCGACCAGCTCGGCGCCCGGGCTCAGGTGCTGCTGGATGATATCGCCGCCTCGCATACGCGCCTGCAGGAGGCTCTCGCCAGCGGCGACGGCGAACGCCTCGCGGCATGGAACCGCGAACTCGGCGCGATCGGCAGCGCGCTGCGCGAGGACTGGGCGCGCATCGGCGATGACGCCGCGGAGCGCCAGCAGGCGATCTGCGATGCACTCGCGCGCACCGCGCAACAGATCGGCGAACAGTCGCAGGCGCACGCCACCGCCACCATCGCCGAGATCGCCACGCTGGTGCAGGCAGCCTCCGAGGCGCCGCGCGCGGCCGCGGAGGTGGTGGCCGAGCTGCGCCAGAAGCTGTCCGACAGCATGGCGCGCGACACCGCGATGCTGGCCGAGCGCAGCCAGCTGATGGACACGCTGGCCACCCTGCTCGACGCGGTGAACCACGCTTCCGTCGAGCAGCGCGAGGCGATCGACGCGCTGGTGTCGACCAGCGCCGGGCTGCTGGAGCGGGTCGGCGACCGCTTCCTCGCGCATGTCGGGCAGGAGACCGGCAGGCTCGACGCCGCCGCCACCCGCATAGGCGCCGGCGCGGCGGATGTCGCCAGTCTCGGCGAGGCCTTTGCCGAGGCGGTGGAACTGTTCGGTGCCGGCAACGAGCGCCTGCTGGAACGGCTCGACGGCATCGGCGCCACGCTCGACGCCGCCGCCACCCGCAGCGACGAACAGCTCGCCTACTACGTCGCGCAGGCGCGCGAGGTGGTCGACCTCAGCGTGCTGGCGCAGAAGCAGATCATCGAGGAGCTGCGGCAGCTGCCCGGCGTACGCGACAGGGCCGGCGCATGAGCCTGGAGATCGACGTCGACGACGGTGCCGGCGCACCGGTGTGGGCGGGCTTCGGCGACCTGATGTCGGTGCTGCTGGGCGTGTTCGTGCTGATCCTCGTCGGCGTGATCGGCGTGCAGCTGCACCTGGAAGTGCAGCTGCAGGAGGAGATCGCCCAGCGCCAGGCGGAGGAGCAGCGCCGGAAGGCACTGGAGCACGCGCTGGCCGCGCCGCTGGCCGCCGGCCGCATCACCCTGGTCGACGGCCGTATCGGCATCCGCGGCAGCGTGCTGTTCGCCCTCAATTCCGACCGCCTGCAGCCCGAAGGCGTGGAACTGCTGGAAACGCTGGCCCGGCCGCTGGCCGGCTACCTCGGCACCCGCGACGAGATCCTGATGGTCAGCGGCTTCACCGACGACCGCCAGATCCGCGGCGACAACCGCCGCTTCGCCGACAACTGGGAACTGTCGGCGCAGCGCGCGCTCACCGTGACCCGCGCGCTGGTCGAGCACGGGGTGCCGGCGTCGTCCGTGTTCGCCGCCGCGTTCGGCGCCGAGCAGCCGGTCGCATCCAACAGCGACGAGGCCGGGCGTGCACGCAACCGCCGCGTCGAGATGGCGCCGGTCCCGCGCCAGCAGCCCGGCGCCCATGGCGGCTGACGCAGCCACCCGCGTGGGGCCCACGCCCTCCGTTGCGCAGGCACTGCGCCGCGGACGCATCGCCGCGCTGCGCCGGCGCATGGACGCTGTGGACGACGCCGTGCGCGCGGCGCTCGAGCAGCGGATCGCCGCACTCGAAGCATCGCCCGCCGGAGAGCCGAGGCATTGCATGCGGCGTGGCGCGATCGACGACGACCGCGCGACCGGCCAGCCAGCCCCGGGGCATGTTGCAGCGCCCAGTGCGCGAACGTCGCTGTTCGCCCCGCTGTTGGCCACGCTCGAACAGGAGGCCCGCTGGCGCGATGCACATGCGGTCGACGGCCTGCCGGCGCGTGCCGCCTATCCGGCGCTGCCTGCACTGCAACCACTGCGCGCGCTGTGGGCACGGTTGCGCATCGAAGGCCAGACCCGCGAGGCGCTCGCTCCGGCGGCCACCGATGCCGGCCCGCTGAACTCCGCCAACCTGGTGCAGCGCGCGCTGCGGCTGATGCGCGATGAATCGCCCGAGTACCTGCACCACCTGATGGCCTACCTCGACGTGCTGTCGAGCCTGGAGCGGATGCCGGACGGGGGTAGCCAGGGGGGCGGCGAGGGCGCGACCCCGGCGAAGAAGCGCACCCGCGCGTCGCGGGCGAAGCGCAGGTAGATCACGCGCGCGCCGCGCGGCCACGCGCCAGGCGCCAGGCGCCGCTCCACCTTGCGCGGGGATGGGCCGACGCGTGGCGCAACCCGGCGCGCCGGGCCCAGCCGCGGACGCCGGGAAGGTTCATCTCCCGATTGAGGCGGTGCATCCCAGCGCGAAGCCTTGTGCCCGGAACCCGGAAGCCGGACACCGGAAAGCAGGAAGCCGGGATCCGAGCCGAGCCAGAGCGGAACCAGAGCCTGGTCGGGCGAGGGTGCGAGCGGCCCGCCGCGGCCACAGGGGGATGCCCAGCCGGATATCTCCGCGTCCTGCTACCACATCCGGCCGCCGGCCATCCTTGGCCGGCTCTGGACATCCCCCTGCGGCCGCGGCGGGCTCCGGACTTTCGTCGTGTCGGGACGAAGAGCAACCGGAGGAACATGGACCGTCGTGACGTCGACGACTTCGGCTGCCCCACTGTTGACCTCGGTGCCGGACTGCGAAGGCACGAGCGTGGTCGGTTGCAGGCGCCGCCGGCAGCCACCGCTGTTGACTTGCTTACCGGAGCGCGCGACGGCGCGCATCGAAGCCACGAACGCACGGAACCAATCAGCCGACGACACGACACGGAATCTGGAGAAAACCAAAAAAACAGCGCGGGAGGCCATGCCTTCCGCGCTGCGATTCTGCCGCCATCGGGCGAACGGTTACTGCGTGCGGGTCACCGCTGCCGCCGCGTCGGCGGTGGGCGCGGTATCGCCTTCCGTCGCGGCATCGGCCGTTGCCGGTGCCGCGGGCTGCTGCGGGGCCACAGCCGGGCCACCCACGCGCGAGACCCGCCAGATGATGTTGGCCAGGTCGTCGGCAATGATCACCGCGCCGCGCGGGTCCACGGTCACGCCCACCGGGCGGCCGCGGGTGGTGCCGTCGTCGTCGCGGAAGTTGGTGGCGAAGTCGATCGGCTGACCGGCCGGGCGGCCGTTGCGGAATGGAACGAACACCACCTTGTAGCCGACCGGCTCCGAGCGGTTCCAGCTGCCGTGCATGCCGACGAAGGCACCCTCGGCGAACTCCGGCCCCATCACCGGCGAGGAGAAATCCACGCCCAGCGAGGCGACGTGCGCGCCCAGGCTGTAGTCCGGGGTGATCGTCGCGGCGACCTTTTCCGGGTTCTCCGGGCGCACGCGGTCATCGACCTGGCCGTCCCAGTACGCCCACGGCCAACCGTAGAAGCCGCCCTCCTGCACCGAGGTGAGGTAATCCGGCACCAGGTCGGGGCCGATCTCGTCACGTTCGTTGACCACCGCCCACAGCTGGCTGGTGGTGGGCTCGATCGCCAGCGCGGTCGGATTGCGCAGGCCGGTGGCGTACTGGCGATGCATGCCGGTTTCCGCGTCGATCTCCCAGACCATCGCGCGGTTCTCCTCGGCGGTCATGCCACGCTCGGTGATGTTGGAGTTCGAGCCGATGCCGACGTACAGGAAGCGACCGTCGGCGCTGGCCGTCATCGCCTTGGTCCAGTGGTGGTTGATCTCCGACGGCAACGGCGTCAGCAGCTCCGGCTCGCCACTGGCCCTGGTCTGGCCTGGCTGGTAGTCGAATCGCACCACCGCGTCCTGGTTGGCGACGTACAGGTTGCTGCCCACCAGCGCCAGGCCGTATGGCGCATTGAGGTTCCCGGCGAACACGGTCTGCAGCTCGTACTCGCCGTCGCCATCGGCATCGCGCAGCAGGGTCAGGCGGTTGCCGCTCTCCACCTGGGTGGTGCCCTTGGCCTTGATCGGGCCGGCGATGATGTCCTTGGGCTTGAGCGCCGGCGCGTTGCCGCCGCGACCCTCGGCCACCAGGATGTCGCCGTTGGGCAGCACCAGGGTCTGGCGCGGGATGCCCAGGCCGGTGGCGATCGCGCGGACCTCGAAGCCCGTCGGCACCGCCGGCAGCTGGTCGCCCCAGGGCGACGGATCGGCGATGACCATCTGCGGCATCAGGCCGCGCTTGGGGTCGGGCAGGTCGACATTGGTGCCGTACTGCAGCTCGGGTTCGGGCGCCGGGTTGCAGGCGGCCAGGGACACGGCCAGCGCTGCGGCGAGGGTCAGGGATGTGCGGCTCATTTCAGTTCTCCCGTACGCACGGTGCGAAAGCCCATGGAGGTCGCCACCAGTGCCAGTACCACAACGATCAACGACATGATCAGGCCGCCGGGCATACTCGCCCAGGCGTCGCGCGCATGCATCAGCGCGTTGAAGAAGCCGATCACCCACATCGCCACCACCACCAGCGCATAGATGGCGCTGCCGCGCGTGCGTACCGCGCCACGCAGGCCGAACAGGGAAAACAGGACCGCAACCGCCGAAAACACGAGGCCGCCGACGATCAGCCAGGAGGCGAAGTTCTGCCACTGGATCTCGTAGGTGCGGAAATAGGCGATGTCACTGAGCGCGGCACCGAGCCACAGCGCCAGCGAACCGGCGAGCATCACTGCATGCAATGGATGGATCGCGTACGCGTACAGGCGTGATCGGGAAGGGGTCATGACAGGTCTCCGGAACGGGCGGAAGGCGGCAGAAGCGGGATAGAACGCAGCGGAACCATGTTAGCCGTCACATTCTGAGCATGGCGTCGACGGTGTGTGCCGATGCCGGCCTTGGCAAAACGGAGTTTCGACTGACCACTCTATGGGTCCCGCCGGTGCTGGGGACGTGAGCGCGGCGCGGTTGCGGACGCCCGTACTATGCTGGGCCACCCGTTCGAACCCGCGGAGAAATGCCATGACGTTGCTGCAGTGGATCGGGCTGGGGCTGGGCATCGGTGTGCTGTACGGCGTGGTGCGCGTGCTGCTTGGGCGAAAGAACCCGCCCCGAGGCCGATGACCCGGACCGGCCGCGTCGGACGGCAACGCGACCGGGACCGCCTGGCCGCCTGACCACGCTACGATCCGGCCCTGACGCCATCGGGAAGACCGCCATGCCAAGCCGTGCCGCCGCGCTGTTGTTCGCCTGCTGTGCCGCCCTTCCCGCCAGTGGCGTCGCCGCCGGCACCCAGCGCGCGGAAGTCACCGAGGCCGCCGCCGCGCTGCAGGACCGCGTGGTCGCGTGGCGCCGCGACATCCACCGGCACCCCGAGCTCTCCAACCGCGAGGAGCGCACCGCGGCGAAAGTCGCCGAACACCTGCGCAGCCTCGGTCTCGAGCCGCGCACCGGCGTCGCCCATCACGGCGTGACCGCGGTGCTCAGGGGCGGGCGACCCGGCCCGCGCCTGGCACTGCGGGCCGACATGGACGCGCTGCCGGTGACCGAGGAGACCGGCCTGCCGTTCGCCTCGACCGCCACCGACACCTACCGCGGCCAGACCACGGGCGTGATGCATGCCTGCGGCCACGACGCCCACACCGCGATCCTGATGGGCGTGGCCGAGGCGCTGGCGGGCATGCGCGAGCAGCTGGCGGGCGAGGTGCTGTTCGTGTTCCAGCCGGCCGAGGAAGGCGCGCCCGAGGGCGAGGAAGGCGGCGCCGGGCTGATGCTCAAGGAAGGCGTGTTCGCCGACTTCAAGCCCGGGGCGGTGTTCGGCCTGCATGTCTTCAGCACCCTCAACGCCAACCAGATCGGTGTGCGCGCCGGACCGACGATGGCGGCGTCGGACCGCTTCGGCATGAAGGTCATCGGGCGCCAGACCCATGGCTCGCGGCCGTGGGGCGGGGTGGATCCGATCCTCGCCGCGGCGCAGATCGTCAACCAGTCGCAGGCGATCGTCAGCCGGCAGATGGACATCAGCGCGCAGCCGGTGGTGCTGAGCTTCGGCGCGATCAACGGCGGCATCCGCTACAACATCATTCCCGACTCGGTGGAGCTGGTCGGCACCATCCGCACCTTCGACGAGGACATGCGCGCGGATGTCTTCAGGCGCCTGACCTCGGTTGCCGAGCACGTCGCCGCCGCCAATGGCGCGACGGTGGAGACGCAGATCCCCGCCGACGAGGGCAATCCGGTCACCTTCAACAACGAGGCCCTGACCGCGCGCATGCGCCCGAGCCTGGACGCCGCCGCCGGCGCGGGCAACGTGGTCGACATGCCGCTGGTGATGGGCGCGGAGGATTTCTCGCTGTACGCGCGCGAGGTGCCGGGGCTGTTCTTCTTCGTCGGCGCGACGCCCGTCGGCACCGATCCGGCCACCGCGCCGAGCAACCATTCGCCGAAGTTCGACGTCGACGAGTCCGCGCTCGACCTCGGCCTGCGCGCGATGCTGCAGGCCAGCCTCGACTACCTCGCGGGCGACACCGGCGGCTGACCGCGCACGGACGCACGGACGCACGGCGTTTGGCGGGCGTGCGGCCGGCGCCGCCTAGAATGCGCGCATGACATCCCCGCACGATTCCAGCCTCGGGCGCAGCGTCGCCTATCCCGCGCACTACGACCCGTCACTGCTGTTCGCCATTCCGCGTGCACCCGCGCGCGCCGCGCTTGGCCTGGCAGGCGACGCGGCCCTTCCCTTCACCGGCATCGACCGCTGGCACGCCTACGAGCTGGGTTGGCTGGACCGCCGCGGCAAGCCGGTGGTCGCCACCGCCACGCTGTCGGTGCCGGCGGATTCGCCCAATCTGGTCGAATCGAAGTCGCTCAAGCTCTATCTGAACTCGCTCAACAGCACCCGCCTCGACAGCGCGGACGCGGTGCGGGCGCGGATTGCCGGGGACCTGGCGGCGGTGGCCGGCGCGCCGGTCGAAGTCACCTTCGGGCTGCCGCCGTTCGATGGCGCGGTCGGCGTGGTCACCGACCTGGACCGGCTCGAGGTCGACATCGACGACTACGGCCCGCCCAACCCCGCACACCTCGCCATCGCCGATCCGGCGCCGGTGCGCGAGGTACTGGTGTCCGACCTGCTGAAGTCCAACTGCCCGGTCACCGGCCAGCCGGACTGGGCCAGCGTGCGCATCGACTGGCACGGACCGCGGCTCGACCCGGCCGGGCTGCTGCGCTACCTCGTCTCCTACCGCGAGCACGCCGGTTTCCACGAGCAGTGCGTGGAAGGTATCTTCCTGGACCTCCTGCGGCTCGGCCCCGTGGCCCTGTCGGTGGAGGCGCGTTACACCCGCCGCGGCGGGCTCGACATCAATCCATGGCGGGCGAGCCCCGGGCACCCGCCGCCGCCCGTCCGACGCGAGCTGCGCCAGTAACGCCCATTCACGCAGGCGCGATCCGGTCTTAACCAGCGCCGTGGGAGGCTGCGGTTCCCCGCGCTGGAGCGACCCGCATGAGTGACACCCGCAAGACCCCCGATCCGGCCTCGCTGTCGCTGAAAGGTGCCGGCACCGGGTCCGGCGCCGCCCCGGCCGGCAAGGCGGATTTCTCCGGCGTCCGCGGCAGCGTCGACAGCACCGAGGACCCGGTGCGTGGCGCCGACTTCGGCAAGGTCAGCTCCTCGATCGAATCCACCGAGGACGTGCTCGACGAGCGTTCGCACACGGTCGCCCGGGGCGACAACCTGTCGCGCATTTCGAACCGGTACTACGGCTCGGCCAACCACTGGAAGGACATCTTCGAGGCCAATCGCGACCTGCTCGACGATCCCGACCTCATCCAGCCGGGCCAGGTGCTGCGCATCCCCGCACGCCCGCGCGATGACGGCTGAAGCATCCGCCTTCCGGACCCACCCGCAGAGGACACCCTGATGACCCAGACCCGTTCCCACCGCCTGCTGGCACTGACTGCCGCCATCGCCTGTGCAGTAGCGCTCGGTGCCTGCAACCGCGACCAGCCCGCCGCCGACCAGCCCGCCGCCGACACGCCGCCGGTGGGCGCGCCGATGCCGGCCGATCCGGTCGCCCAGCCGGCGAACCCGGCCACGACCCCGTCGGCAACGCAGTCCGCCACGGTCAGCGAGGTGCTGCTGGGCACCGAGGCCAGCGGTAACGAACGCGTTGCCGAGCCGAAGACCACCTTTGCCCGCAGCGACCGCACCATCGTCGCCTCGGTGGTCACGCGTGCCGACAGCCCGGCGGAGACCGAAGTGCGCGCACGCTGGACGTTCCAGGACGGCCAACTGGTCGACGAGACCAGCCAGCGCCTCAACCTGAGCGGCCCGGGCGTGACCAACTTCCGCGTCAGCAACCAGGAAGACTGGCCGGCCGGCACCTACACGGTCGAGATCTCGCTGGACGGCAACGTGGTGCAGAGCCAGCAGTTCACCGTGCAGTAGCGCCGCCTCCCCCGCGGTGTCCGGACGGGCGTGGCCACTTGCGGCCACGCCCGTTCTTTTTGCGCACGGCGCGCGGCTACCATGGCATCCCCAGGACCTCGGGACCACGGCGTGCGCATCCTGGTACTCGGCGCCGGCGGCACCGGCGGATATTTCGGCGGGCGGCTCGCACAGGCGAGCATCGACGTGACCTTCCTGGTGCGGCCCGCACGTGCCGCCGGACTCGCCGCCCATGGGCTGCGGCTGCGCAGCCCGCTCGGCGATGCCAGCCTGCCGGTCCGCTGCCAGACCGCCGGGGCGCTGGCCGCGGAGGCCGCACGGGCGCCGTACGACCTGGTGATGCTGAGTTGCAAGGCCTACGACCTCGACAGCGCCGTCGACGCGATCGCGCCGGCGGTGGGCGCGGGCACGGCGGTGTTGCCGATCCTCAACGGCCTGCGCCACTACCCACTGCTGGATGTGCGCTTCGGTGCGGAGAAGGTGCTCGGCGGCCTGTGCTTCATCAGCGTCAGCAAGGCCGAAGACGGCAGCATCGCCCACCACAGCCAGGCGGCGTCGATCACCTTCGGCGAGCGCGACGGCAGCCGCAGTGCCCGCTGCGCGGCGTTCGCGGATGCCTGCGCGCAGGCCGGCATCGACCACCTGCATGCCGACGACATCGCCCGCGAGCAGTGGATCAAGTTCACCTTCCTGGCAACCCTTGCCGGCGCGACCTGCCTGATGCGTGCGGCGATCGGCGATATCGTGGCCGGCGAGGACGGCCGCGGATTCATCACCGCGCTGTATGCGGAAACCCTGGTCGCGGCGGCGGCCGCCGGCCACCCGGTGCCCGAACGCGCGCGCGCCACCGCGCTCGCCCAGCTGACCCGCGCGGATTCACCGCTCAGGGCCTCGATGCTGCATGACCTGGAAGCCGGCAACCGGGTGGAAGCGGCGCATATCCTCGGCGACATGCGCGACCGCGTGCGCGCAGCCGGCGCGCCGGCACCGCTGCTGGCGGCCGCGTACTGCCACCTGCAGGCCTACGAGCGACTGCGCAGGGGCTGAGCGTCGCCGACGGCGCCAGATGGGGCAGCGCGATACGGGATGGACGCGGCACGGTGCGGGAGCCTGGCTGCGGACGCTTGCAGGCCCGCGACGCCGGGCAGCGCGGGACGGTCAGGATCCGTGCGTGACTTGCGCAGGTGCGGAGTGCGTCCGGATGCGCGCAGCTGTCGGGATGCCGACAGCTCGCAGCGCGTATCCGTGCACATATCGAAGAAAGCGCCCCGGCCCGGCAGATGTCCCCACTGCTCAGATGGCGGCCCGTGTTCCCTTGCGGAGCTGCGTTCCATGCTTCTGCATGAGCCGTGCCGCCGAGGCGTGACGCAAGTGTGACCCTGCGTGCCTGCAGTGGCTGTCGGTAACCCGCCCGTCGCCATGTAGGAAAAGTCCTACAGGAGTCGTCGCCAATCACCGCATTCGCGGGTCGGCGCAAACCCGTACCTGCGCCGCCGTGCGTTTCCCCGCCTCCGGCAAACGCGCGACAATGCCCGACCACGCGCGGCATCGCCGCGCCCCGCCGCGGCTGCTCCGACCGGAGAGCCTGCCGGCCCCTGCGGCGCCGATGCGCCTCCGAACAAGCGAGATCCGCCCATGTCCAGCACGCCGAAGATCCTCTACACGCTGACCGACGAAGCCCCGTTCCTGGCCACGCAGTCGCTGCTGCCGATCGTGAAAGCGTTCACCGCCCCGGCCGGGATCACGGTGGAGACCCGCGACATCTCGCTGGCCGCGCGGATCCTGGCGCAGTTCCCGGAACGCCTGGGCGATGCCGCCGTGGCCGACGACCTCGCCGAACTGGGCGAGCTGGCGAAGACCCCGGAAGCCAACATCATCAAGCTGCCCAACATCAGCGCCTCGGTGCCGCAGCTCAAGGCCGCGATCCGCGAACTGCAGGCCCAGGGTTTCGACCTGCCGGACTACCCGGACGAGCCTTCCGACGACGCCGGGCGCGACACCAAGGCGCGCTACGACCGGGTCAAGGGCAGCGCGGTGAACCCGGTGCTGCGCGAGGGCAATTCCGACCGTCGCGCGCCGGCTTCGGTGAAGGCGTACGCACGCAAGCATCCGCACCGCATGGGCAAGTGGAGCAGTGATTCGAAGTCGCACGTGGCGCATATGGACGCCGGCGATTTCTACGGCAGCGAGCGTTCCGCGACGATCGCTGCCGCCGGTGCGCTGAAAATCGAACTGGTCGCCGCCGACGGCACCGCCACGGTGCTCAGGGACGCGGTGAAGGTGCAGGCCGGGGAGGTCGTCGATGCCGCGGTGATGAGCCGCCGCGCGCTGTCGGAGTTCATCGCCCGCGAGATCGAGGATGCGCGCGCGCAGGGCGTGCTGTTCTCGCTGCACCTCAAGGCCACGATGATGAAGGTCTCCGACCCGATCATGTTCGGCGTCGCGGTCAACGCGTTCTATGGCGACGTGCTGGCGAAGCACGCCGAGGCGCTGGCGCAGGCGGGCTTCGATGCCAACAACGGCATCGGCGACCTGTATTCGAGCATCGCCTCGCTGCCCGACGACCAGCAGGCGGCGATCCGCGCCGACATCGATGCGCTGTACGCACAGCGCCCGGGCCTGGCGATGGTGAACTCCGACAAGGGCATCACCAACCTCCACGTGCCCAGCGACGTCATCGTGGATGCCTCGATGCCGGCGATGATCCGGGACTCCGGCCGCATGTGGAATGCAAACGGCGAGCTGCAGGACACCAAGGCGGTGATCCCCGACCGCAGCTACGCCGGCATCTACCAGGCGGTGATCGCCGACTGCAAGGCCAACGGCGCATTCGATCCGGCCACCATGGGCAGCGTGCCCAATGTCGGTCTGATGGCGCAGAAGGCCGAGGAATACGGCAGCCACGACAAGACCTTCCAGATCCCGGCCGACGGCACCGTGCGCGTCACCGACCAGAACGGCAACGTGGTGTTCGAACACGCGGTGGAAGCCGGCGACATCTGGCGCATGTGCCAGACCAAGGACGCGCCGATCCAGGACTGGGTGAAGCTGGCGGTGACCCGCGCGCGCCTGTCCGGCACGCCGGCGATCTTCTGGCTCGACCCGCAGCGCGCGCACGATGCGCAGCTGATCAGCAAGGTCGAGCGTTACCTCGCCGACCACGACACCAGCGGGCTGGACATCCGCATCCTGCCGCCGGTGGAGGCGATGGCGGAGTCGCTGGCGCGCATCCGCCGCGGCGAGGACACCATCTCGGTGACCGGCAACGTGCTGCGCGACTACCTCACCGACCTCTTCCCGATCATGGAGCTGGGCACCAGCGCGAAGATGCTGTCGGTGGTGCCGCTGATGGCCGGCGGCGGGCTGTTCGAGACCGGTGCCGGCGGCTCCGCGCCCAAGCACGTGCAGCAGTTCACCGCCGAGAACTACCTGCGCTGGGATTCGCTGGGCGAGTTCCTCGCGCTGGCCGCCTCGCTCGAGCACCTCGGCGAGACCCAGGGCAATGCGCGCGCGAAGGTGCTGGCACGGGCGCTGGATGCGGCCAACGGCCAGATCCTCGACAACGACCGCTCGCCGGCGCGCAAGCTCGGCCAGCTCGACAACCGCGGCAGCCACTACTACCTGGCGCTGTACTGGGCGCAGGCCCTGGCTGCACAGGACGAGGACGCGGAACTGAAGACCCGGTTCGCGCCGCTGGCACGGGCGCTCGCCGACGCCGAACAGGCGATCCTTGGCGAACTTGCCGGCGCGCAGGGCAGTGCGGTCGACATCGGTGGCTACTACCACCCGGACCTGGACAGGGTCGCCGCCGCGATGCGGCCGAGCGCGACCTTCAACGCCGCGCTCGCGCAGTTCGAAGGCTGACGTCCGCAGCGGAGTCGTCGAAACGAACCCCGCCACGGCGGGGTTCTTTCGTTCACGGGCGCAGGCTCCGGGTCACCCGCGCCGAGCTGCTGCTGGATGCCCGCCAGATGGTGGCGCCGTCACCGCATCGCCTGCAGCCGCCATGGCGGCATTACTGGCGTATCCGCCGCGAACCACGGAGCATCCGCGCGTTCCCGGCTTGCGCGGACGGGATCCACGCGCAGACCGCCGGCACGCCCGCCAGACCCCGCCCGACGCAGCCGCACCCCATTGGTGGAGCAGGGCCAAGAAGGCTGAAACCTGCCGTCTACGCCCGGCCCCAGTCGATCTCGCGCACCACCGGGCGCTCGGCCTCGCGCGCCACGGTGACCGTCATGCCCTCGGTTTCGCCGCCGTGCAGCAGCAGGTAGACGGCACCGAGATCGCCGTCCTCGCGCAATTCCCAGTCGCGCACGGTACGCGCGACCTCGATGCGGTCCGGCGCCGGGCCCACCCAGTCGACGAGGTCCTGGTAGGCCTCGCGCAGCGCTGACGGCGGCCAGTCGTCGCGGGCATCGGAAGACAGCAGCAGGTGCGCGCCGGCGTACTTGCCGTGGATCAGCTTGGTCGCGAATTCCACGGCGACGCGGGTGCACGCATCGAGGTCGGCGGTCGGGCTCATCGGGGTGGCAGGCGCTGCACGGGGGAGGTGCTGACGGCGAAACGCTACGTCGGCGGCGGCCGCCGGGCAAGAACCGGCGTCACCACCGCGACGGCCGGCGCCGTCGCGGTCACGGCACGATCCGTACCAGCCGCTTGCCGAAGTTGTCCCCGCGCAGCAGGCCGATCAGGCCCTGCGGCGCGTGTTCCAGTCCGTCGACCACGTCCTCGCGGTAGGCGATGCGGTCCTCGCGCAGCCACGCCCCCATCTCGCGCAGGAACTCCGGATACAACGCGGCGAAATCACTCTGGATGAAACCGCGTACGGTCAGGTGCCGCGACAGGATCAGCCCCATCGCCTGCGGCAGGCGGTCCGGGCCCGGCGGCGGCGCGGTGTCGTTGTAGTGCGCCACCAGCCCGCACACCGGGATGCGCGCGAAGTCGTTGAGCAGCGGCATGACCGCCTCGAGCACCTTGCCGCCGACGTTCTCGAAATAGACGTCGATGCCGTCGGGCACCGCCGCCGCCAGCTGCTCCGCGAAGTCCGGTGCGCGGTGGTCGAGGGCGACGTCGAAGCCGAGTTCGTCGCGCACATGCGCCACCTTGCGCTCGCCGCCGGCGATGCCGACCACGCGCGCACCGCGCAGTTTCGCGATCTGGCCGACGGTGGCGCCCACCGGGCCGCTGGCCGCGGCAACCACCAGCGTCTCGCCGGGTTTCGGCCGGCCGATCTCCTGCAGCCCGGCATACGCGGTGAAGCCGGGCATGCCGTAGACGCCCAGCGCGGTGGTCAGCGGCAGCGCGGTGGGATCCAGCTTGCGGCTGAGGCTGCCGCCATCGGCGACCGCGTAGTCCTGCCAGCCGCCATAGGCCAGTACCCAGTCGCCCGGGTTCCATTCCGGGTGCATCGACTCGACCACCTGCGCCACGGTGGCGCCGCCGAGGGTTTCGCCGATCTCCAGCCCCGGAGCGTAGGAGCCGCCGGCGTTCATGCGGCCGCGCATGTACGGATCCAGCGACAGCCAGTGGTTGCGCAGCAGCACCTGGCCCTTGCGCGGCAGCGGCAGCACCTCGTCGACGAGGCGGAAGTCGCCGTCGACGGGTTCACCCTTCGGGCGTGCGGCGAGCACGATGCGGCGGTTGTGCACGGCATGGCTCATGGCGTCACTCGCTCGAGCTGGCCGCATCGAGTGCGGCGATGTCGGCGGGCGACAGCGGCAACGTCGCGGCACCGAGCAGTTCGTCGAGCTGCGCGGTGGTGGTGGCACTGGCGATCGGCGCGGTGATCGAGGGCCGCGCGGTCAGCCAGGCCAGCGCGACCTGCGCCGCGGTGGCGCGATGGGTGGCGGCAATGCTGTCGAGCGTCGAGAGGATGCGTTCGCCGCGCGGGTTGAGGTACTTCCCCACCACGGTGCTGCCGCGCGCACTGCTGCGCACGGCGTCCGCCGGGCTGCGGTACTTGCCGCTCAGAAAGCCGCTGGCCAGCGAGTAGTAGCTCACCACGCCCAGCCCGCGCTCGAGCGCCATCGGTTCAAGTTCCGCCTCGTAGCCGATACGGTCGTAGAGGTTGTATTCCGGCTGCAGCACCTCGTAGCGCGGCAGCCCATGGCGCTCGGCGATGTCGAGCGCCTCGCCCAGGCGCACGGCGCTGAAGTTGGACGCACCGATGGTGCGCACCTTGCCCTGTTCGATCAGCCGCGAGAACGCGCCCAGCACATCCTCGATCGGCACGCCCGGATCATCCTCGTGGGCGAAGTAGACGTCGATGGTGTCGATGCCCAGCCGCCGCAGCGAGTCGTCGGCGGCGCGCGCGATGTTGTCGGGTGACAGTCCCGGCCGTTCGCTCCACTTCGCGACCTTGGTGGCGATGACCACGTCGTCGCGGCGACCGCTGCGCGCCAGCCAGCGGCCGATCAGGGTCTCGGACTCGCCGCCGCGGTTGCCGGGTACCCAGGCCGGGTAGGCATCGGCGGTGTCGATGAAGCCGAAGCCGCCGGCGATGAATGCGTCGAGCAGGGCGAACGTGGTGGCTTCATCCGCGCTCCAGCCGAACACGTTGCCGCCGAACGCGAACGGGCGGATGTGCAGGCCGGAACGGCCCAGCGGGCGCAGGTCACGGGGTGCGGTCATGCGCAGGCTCCTTGCGGTCGAAAACCCGGACCCTAGCGCGGAACCGGTTGCCGGGTCGCGAAGGCGCGCGGCCGCAGCGTGTGGCCCGGCGCGTGCGCGGGTAACCTCTGCGGCCTGTCCCCGATCCGGAAACGCCGATGAAGCCGATGCTCTCCGCCGCGCTGTTGCCCGCACTGCTCGCCGCCTGTGGCACGGGCGCCGCCGTCACCGCAGACCCGGCGACCACGCCGGCCACCACCGCGCGTGCCGACAGCGCAGCCGCGCTCGAGCGGGTGATCGCCGGCAACTGGCGCACCCCGGAATTCGTCGCCCGCGACAGCGCGCGCCACCCGAAGGAAACGCTGGCGTTCTTCGGCATCCGCCCGGACATGACCGTGGTGGAGATCGCGCCCGGCGGCGGCTGGTACATGGAACTGCTGGCGCCCTACCTGCGTGACCAGGGCCGCTACGTGGGCGCGATCGTCGACCCGGCCACGGTGGCGCCCGAGCGCCGCGAGGCCGCCGAGCGCGCCCGCCGCGCGCTGGCCGAGCGCCAGCCGGCCACGGTCTTCGACCGCGCGACCATCCACGGCTACGACCCGAAGGCGCCGCGCTTCGGCCCGGATGCCTCGGCCGACGCGGTGCTGACGTTCCGCAACGTCCACAACTGGCTGTCGGCCGGCAACGCCCAGGCGATGTTCGAGGGCTTCCACAGGGTGCTGAAGGACGGTGGCGTGCTCGGCGTGGTCGAGCACCGTGCCGGGCGCGAACTGCCGGCCGACGACCGTTCCGGCTATGTCGCCGAGCAGACGGTGATCGCACTGGCCGAGGCCGCGGGCTTCCGCCTCGATGCCCGCAGCGACATCAACGCCAATCCCGCCGACACCCGGGACCACCCCAACGGCGTGTGGACGCTGCCTCCGACCAACCGCCACGAGGATGCCGACGCCGCGAAGTACCGCGCGATCGGCGAGAGTGACCGGATGACGCTGCGCTTCATCAAGGACTGACGCGCCGCCCCGGCGGCCGAGACGCGGCCACCGGGGGCCGGCAGTCACACCACATGCTCGTTGCTTTCAACAAGCCATACGGCGTGCTGTGCCAGTTCACCGACCGCAGCATGCCGCCGCGGCCGACGCTGGCCGGCTTCGGACTGCCGGCCGGCGTGTACCCGGCCGGCCGTCTCGACCACGACAGCGAAGGCCTGCTGCTGCTCACCGACGATGGCGCCCTCGTGCATCGCATCAGCGACCCGCGCCACAAGCTGCCGAAGGTGTACCAGGTGCAGGTCGAGGGTGAAGCCGACGAGGCGCGGCTGGATGCACTGCGTGCCGGGCCGCTGCTCAACGATGGCCCGACCCTTCCGCCGCAGGTACGCCGGCTGCCGGAACCGCCGTCGCTATGGCCGCGCGACCCGCCGGTGCGTTTCCGCAAGTCGGTTCCCGACAGCTGGATCGAGGTGATCCTGCGCGAGGGCCGCAACCGCCAGGTGCGGCGGATGACCGCGGCGGTGGGCCTGCCGACGCTGCGGCTGGTGCGGGTGGCGATCGGACCATGGAGCCTCGGGGATCTCGCACCCGGGCAGTGGCGCGAGCTGCCGGTCGCCGATGATCCCGCTGAACGCTTCAGACAACCACGCGGCCGGAGCACGCGACCGCACCGCGCCACGTAGTCCGTTCCACCGGGTTCTGCTACCTTCGCAGCTTCCTATTCAGGCTTGTCGGACGTGAAGAAGGTCGTTGCCGGGCGCATCCTCGTGGTCGATGACCAGCCTGCGAACCTGCGGGTGGTGGGCGCGTTGCTGTCGCGCAACGGCTACGAGGTGCTGAGCGCCGCCAACGGCGAGCAGGCCCTGGCGATCGCCAGCGAGACCCTGCCCGACCTGATCCTGCTCGACGTGCTGATGCCCGGCATGGACGGCTTCGCGGTGCTGTCGGAGATCAAGCTGCGCGAACCGCTGATGCGCCTGCCGGTGGTGTGCCTGACGGCCGCGCGCGACCGCGAGCAGCTGCTGCGCGCCTTCGATGCCGGCGCGGTGGACTACGTGACCAAGCCGTTCCTGCCGGAGGAACTGCTGGCGCGGGTGAGCGCGCACGTAGGGCTGAAGCTCACGCGCGACCGCCTCGAACGGGTGGCACGCGAGCGCCAGGAACTGGTGAACCTGGTCGCCCACGACCTCAAGAACCCGCTGAGCTCGGTGCTGTTCGCCAGCGACATCCTGCGCAACAACGGCGTCGGCCCGGAGCGGGTGCCGCGCTACCTCGAGACCATCTACGAGAGCGCCAGCGATGCGCTGGGCTATATCAAGCGCTACCTGGAAACCCAGCGCAGCCGCCGCGAGGACACCGAGCGCAACGCCAGCGCCTCGCTCAACGAGACCATCGACTGGCTGCAGAACCGCTACGGCCTGCAGTTCGAGGCGCGGTCGCGCTGCATGCGCATCTCCAGCATCGGTACCCAGGACGACGCCACGGTGGCGATCGACCCGCTGGTGCTGCGCCAGGTGGCCGAGAACCTGGTCACCAACGCGATGAAGTACGCGCCCGAAAGCGACCTCGACATCACCTGCCGCCCGGGCGCACCGGGTTACTGGCAGCTGGTGCTCGAGGACCGCGGGCCCGGCATTCCGCCGTCGCGCCAGCGCGAACTGTTCAAGCCGTTCGTGCGCATGCACGAGGGCGGCAACCCCGAGATCGACAGCAACTCCACCGGCCTGGGCCTGTCGCTGGCCAAGCAGATCATCGCCAATGCCGGTGGCCAGCTCTGGTACGAGGACCGCGAGGGCGGCGGCAGCCGGTTCGTGCTGGAACTGGCCGAACGCAAGCTCTGATCCGCGCCGCGGACCAGCCAGACGAAGACGCCGGCACAGTGGCCGGCGTCTTCGCATCAGGCGTGGGCTTCAGTTCGCAGAGGAACCGGACGACGTCGACGACGCATTATGGTCCTTGCGCGACTGCTGGTTGCCCGTGCCGCTGTGCTCTGCGCTGATGCGGCTCGAAGAGCCCTGGATCGAGCGCTGGGTGCGGCGGCGGGTTTCCTCCTGCTCCTTGCGGCGCTTGCTGGCCCACCACAGCAGCCCGGCGCCCGCCACCAAGGCCAGCACCACCGAGCCGGACACGGCCGGGTGGCGGCGGATGGAACGGCCTGCGGTGCGGGTAGCCATGCGGGCAGCGCCGAGCGCGGCGCCGGTCTGCAGCCACGTGGAGGCGGCCTTCCGCTGGGAGGGAAGAGCGTGGCGCAGGCTGTCGCTGACGTGGCCTGCCAGTTCCATCGCCCGATGCTGGATCAGATCGAATTTGCTCATATTGGGTGTCCTCGCGTTTGGTTGAACGGGGCGAACGTACGCGGGCACTCTCGCGCGGGGGCCGTCGCAATGACGTGATCGGTGGCTGACGCAAGGTTCGGGCCGCCTTCTCCATTCAGAGAGG
The DNA here is from genome assembly GCF_021191595.1 of Alterluteimonas muca. NCBI lineage: Bacteria > Pseudomonadati > Pseudomonadota > Gammaproteobacteria > Lysobacterales > Lysobacteraceae > Alterluteimonas > Alterluteimonas muca. The sequence goes on along the minus strand of NZ_JAIWPS010000014.1, from coordinate 14,307 downwards.
CATCGCGCGGGTGCCGGATGACCGGGCACCCGCGCGCTTGTGGACCGTACGCGCCGCTGCGGTGGGCGCGGTCGTCTGCTTCGGTTGGCCTGCTGGAGGATGCGTGGTGGCTGTCCGGATCAGGGTGCATGCCTGACGGCACGGCACGCTGCGGTGGCGAAATGCGAGCGGAGCCCGCGCATCTGGTGGTGAGCGCGCTTGGCCGGTACGGCATGCCCGCGCGGGACACGCCGTGAATCCGTCCGTGGAGGCTTGTCGGCGCCATCCATGGCGCCGACAGTCCCGCGCGGGCATGCCGCACCGGCCCTCCAGGGTTTCGCCTCGACGGTTGGGGAAAAAAGCGCCCGCGTGGTGGGACGTTCCAGAACACGCTCGCGACGCTACGTCCCGGCGGCCTGCGTGAGGGGTTGCCTGCAGGAAGCGTCCGGTCGCGGCAGTCGTGGCCACAGTCGACGTCGCCTCGTGCCACGGGACCGCGCGCGTCACGTCCCGCGCGGCTTTGCCCGATGGGTTGCGGTGGCATTCCAGGGATCATCCGGCCACGGATGTCGGGGATAGCGGCCCTTCATCTCCTTGCGCACCTCGGGGTAGGTGCGGTCCCAGAAGCTGCGCAGGTCGGCGGTGACCTGCAGCGGCTTGCCGCCCGGCGAGAGCAGGTGCAGCAGCAGCGGCACGCGGCCGTCGGCGATGCGCGGGGTGTCGGCCAACCCGAACAGCTCCTGCAGCTTGACCGCGAGTACCGGCGGCTGCGGCATGCCCTCGTGATCCAGCGCGTACGCGACCGCGCGCTGCATGCCGGATGGCACCTCGATGCGCGACGGCGCCAGCCGATCGAGCTGCTGGCGCTGGTTCCAGTCCAGCCGCGCGCGCAGCGCCTCGCCCAGTTCCGCCTCCGACAGCGCGTCCAGCCGGGTCTTGCCGGCGAATGCGGGCCTGAGCCAGTCATCGAGCCCGGCCAGCAGCGCCGCGTCGGTCACGTCCGGCAGCCCCAGCGACGGCACCCAGGCACGCAGCGCGACCACCCGCGCCTGCCACTGCCGCAGGCCGGGCGTCCACGGCAGCACTTCGAGGCCGAGCGTGCGCACCGCGTCCGCCAGTGCCTGCGCGGCCTGCGCCGGATCCACGCGGCCGGCGGGGCGGCTGTCGAGCACGATGCGGTCGAAGCGCGATTCGCGCCGCGCCACCAGCGCGCGCCGGTCCGCGTCCCACACCGCGCCCTCGTGTTCGACGAAGCGCGCGGCGAAGTCGCGCCGCAGGCGTGCTTCGTCGACCGGGGCGGCGCGCAACAGCCAGGCATCGCCGCGTGGCTCATGGCGCAGTTCGTTGATCACCAGCCACGGCTCGCCGCGCAGGACGCTGTCATCGAACAGCATCGCGGTGCGCCCGTTGGCCAGCTGGTAACGGCGCGCGTCCGTGGGATGCTGCGCGGCGATGCGATCCGGAAACGCGTGCGCGAGCAGGTCGCCGAGTTCATGCGCCTCGATGCGATCGGGCGGGGCGACGTCGCAACGCAGGCGCCGGCGCCATTGCCGGGTGGCGGCATCGATCGCGGCCAGCGCCGAGCGGCTGGCATCGGCCGGCATTCGTCCGCTGCGGAATGCGGCCAGTGCGCGCCAGCGCTCGGCCAGCGCATCGCTGCGGCTGCGCAGCGGATCGCGCGCTTCCAGCAACGCCGCGAGATCCGCCGCCAGCGCCTGTTCGCGCGGCGTGCGCGCGGCCACCAGCATCGCCGCCAGCCGCGGATGCGTGCCCAGCGCGAGCATGCGCCGGCCGGTGTCGGTCACCCCGCCGGTGGCGCTCAGCGCACCCAGCCGCTGCAACAGTTCGCGCGCGGCCGCCAGTGCGCCGGGCGGTGGCGGGTCCGGGAAGCGCAGCTGGTCGCTGCCCCAGGCCGCGAGTTCCAGCGCAAGCCCCGCCAGCTCGACCATGGCGATCTCCGGCCGCCGCTGCGGTTCCAGCCGCTGCGATTCCGGCCACAGCCGGTACGCCCAGCCGGATGCCACGCGACCGGCACGCCCGGCGCGCTGGTCGGCCGACGCCTGCGCGATCGCGACCACGTCCAGCCGCGAGAACCCGCTGTTGGGATCGAAGCGTGGCTCGCGTGCGAGCCCGCTGTCGATCACCACCCGCACGCCGGGAAGGGTGACCGACGATTCCGCGACATTGGTCGCCAGCACCACGCGGCGGGCGCCATCGGATGCCGGCTGCAGCACGCGTGCCTGCTGTTCCACCGGCAGTTCGCCATGCAGGGCCAGCACCTCGGTTCCCGCCGGCAGTGCCGCGGTTGCCAGGCCCGCGCCGACCCGTGCGATCTCGCGCTGCCCCGGCAGGAACACCAGCACGTCGCCGGGGTGCCTTGCCAGCGCGTGCTCGACCGCACGTCGCGCCTGCACCTCCAGCGACTCCTCGCGTCGCGCCGGCAGGTGGGCGACCTCGACCGCATGGCTGCGGCCCTCGCTCGACAGCCGCGGTGCATCGAGGAAGCGCGCCAGGCGCTCGCCGTCGAGCGTCGCCGACATCACCATGATGCGCAGGTCCTCGCGCAGCTGCGACTGCACGTCGAGCGACAGCGCAAGGCCGAGGTCGGCGGACAGGTGCCGCTCGTGGAATTCGTCGAACAGCAGCGCACCGACGCCGTCGAGCAGCGGGTCGTCCTGCAGCATGCGGGTGAGGATGCCCTCGGTGACCACTTCGATGCGGGTGCGCGCGGACACCCGGTTGTCGAAGCGGATGCGGTAGCCGACGGTGGCACCGACGTCTTCGCCCAACTGCCGGGCCATGAACTGCGCGGCGCTGCGCGCGGCCACCCGGCGTGGCTCCAGCATCACGATGCGCCTGCCGGAAAGCCACGGCGCGTCGAGCAGCGCCAGCGGTACGCGGGTGGTCTTGCCGGCGCCGGGCGGGGCTTCCAGCACCAGGCGCGTGTGGGCGTGCAGCGTGGCACCGATGTCCGGCAGCAGGCTGTCGATGGGAAATGTCGGGTCCGTCACCCGCAAAGGATAGGGCCTCGCCACGCGAGCGATCGCGGGGTGCGGTGGCGCGGGTCGCCATGGCGCGCACCTACAATAGGCACCATGCAACTCATCGATATCGGCCTCAACCTCAGCCACGACAGTTTCGACCGCGACCGCGACGAGGTCTGGCAACGCGCACGCGACGCGGGCGTGGTGCAGGCGGTCCTCACCGGCGCCAGCCGCGAACACTCGCCCAAGGCGCTCGCACTGGCGCGCACGCGGCCGGGCGAATGGTTCGCCACCGCCGGCGTGCATCCGCACCATGCGGTCGAATACAGCGAGGAGTGCGATGCCGAGATGCGCGCGCTGCATGCGCACCCGGAGGTGGTGGCGGTCGGCGAATGCGGGCTCGACTACTTCCGCGACTTCTCGCCGCGCCCAGCGCAACGCCGCGCCTTCGAGCGCCAGCTGCAGATCGCGGTGGACCTCGCGGTCGACGGTGTCGGCAAGCCGCTGTTCCTGCACCAGCGCGATGCCCATGCGGACTTCATGGCGATCATGAAGCAGTTCGACGGCAGGCTCGGGCCGGTAGTGGTGCACTGCTTCACCGGCACCCGCGCGGAGCTGTTCGACTACCTCGACCGGGACTGGCACATCGGCATCACCGGCTGGCTGTGCGACGAACGCCGCGGCCAGCACCTGCGCGACATCGTGAAGAACATCCCCGCCAACCGGCTGATGGTGGAAACCGACGCGCCCTACCTGCTGCCGCGCACCCTGAAGCCGATGCCGAAGGACCGCCGCAACGAGCCGGGGTTTCTGCCGCATATCGTCGAGGAACTCGCGCGCGACCGCGGCGAGGACGTCGCGGTGACCGCGGCGAATGCCACAGCCACGGCAAGGGCGTTCTTCGGCCTGCCCGGTATCGGCTGACGCGGGCGGCGTTCGCGCCCGCACTGCCATACGGCCCGCCGGCGGCAGTGCGCCGACGGGCGTGCGCTCAGAGCCTCACGAGCTCCACCCGCCGGTTTCTGGCGCGCCCTTCGTCGCTGTCGTTGTCGGCCACCGGCGTCGACTGCCCATGGCCCCGGGCCTCGAGTCGCGAGGCGTCGATGCCCTCGCCTGTCAGTGCCGCGACCACGGCCTGCGCGCGCGCTTCGGACAGGCGCTGGTTGTGCGTGGCCTCGCCGGTGGCATCGGTGTGGCCGTCGATCGACAGGCGCAGCGAAGGATCGTCCTGGAGCAGCGCCAGCACCTGCGCGATCTGCGGCTGCGAATCCGGGAGGATCTCGGCCCTGTCGACGGCGAAATTGACCTCGATCGCCACGCGCCCATCGGCGTCGAGCTGCTGCTTCAGCTGCGACGCCGGCAGCAGGGCCGCGGTCTGCACGAAGCCTTCCCGCTCGGCGACCACCCAGCCGGCGTTGAGGTATTCCAGTCGCGCATGCACCCACACTTCGCGCCCGTCGGGCCGGTCCACCCGGTAGACCAGCGAATCGTAGTCGTCCCAGCTGAAGCCGGTGCCACGGCTGTAGTAGCCCTTCAGATCACGGTCGTAACGCTCCGATGCCTCTGCCGGGATACGGCCCTCGAACACCCGGGTGCCGCCGGCCTCGACCATCATCGCCTCGATGTTCCGGCGCACCTCGTACATCGAATAGCTGCGCTCCTCCCCGCGCACGGCGGTGGTGAAGGTCCTGCCTTCCACTTCCTCGAAGTCACCGCCGGTCCAGAACGGGTACATGTCGAAGTCGCGCTGCTTGCCGCTGCCGTTGTCATCGTAGGCCGCGGGCAGGGTCAGATACGGGAACCCGTCAGTCCAGCGGGCGGTAGCCGTGAACGGGCGCTCCTCCACCACCACCAGCGCTGCACCATGCGAATGCGTGGACAGCTGCAGCCAGATGCTGCGGTCGGCCTGGCGGATGACGTGCACCGTCGTCGGCGTGCCGGCATCGAGGTTCACGCCCTCGTGAAAGCTGCCGGCGATCTCGTCTTCCAGTTGCGGGCCGTAATACAGGTCGCGCATGAACGGACCCTCGAACACCTTCCTCGCGCCTGCCTGCTCGAACACGGCCTCGAGGTTGCGGCGCAACTCGCGCGGCGAGAACTCCTTGTCGCCGCGCGCCTCGCGGGCAACGCCGATCAGGCTGTTCCAGCTTGCGCCTTCCACCCAGTGCAGCCCATCGCCAAGCCGGAACGGAAAGCGTGCAAAGGCGCGCTGTCGGGGGCGATTGACCGGGCCGTAGCCGTCGGGCATCGAGAAGAACGGCAGCTCGCCAAGCGCAGCGGAGGACACGGGCACGCTGTCGATGTCGAACGGCACCAGCGTAATCGGGTTGCCTTCCTTGTCGACGAGCGCGGATGCCGGCGCATCGGGCGCAGCCGCCGCGGTCATGGTGGCGTCCGGCGACGGCGGAGGCGTGGTATCGCCCGCAGCCACAACGTCCTGGGTGCTGGCGGTATCGACCGCGTTGCCGGCATCGCTGCCGGCATCGGATGCGCCGCCGCAGGCTGCGAGCAGCAGCGCAGCCGCGCAGGCGGCCGCGAGAGTTGCCTTGTGCATTCCCCTTCCTCCCTGAGATGGAAGGCGGAAGGCTACACGATCAAAGGCCCGGGATTCCCGGCCGGCTCGCGCACGGCTGCACACGACCGATCATGCCCACGCGCGCCCGCATGTACGACGCACACGACGCGTGAGCGCGTCTCAGCTGCGCAGCCCGACCCCACGTTTCAGCAGCCACAGCCCGAGCGCGCCCAGCACCACCACGAAGCCCAGCATCAGCACGTAGGCGATCCACAGCGGCACGTCCGACTGACCGAGCAGGCCGTAGCGGAACGCGTTGACCATGTAGAAGATCGGGTTGGCATGCGTTGCGGCCTCCGCCCAGCCGGGCAGCAGCTTCACCGAATAGAACACGCCCCCGAGATAGGTCAGCGGGGTCAGAATGAAGATGGGCACGATGGCGACGTCGTCGAACTTCTTCGCGAACACCGCGTTGACGAAACCGGCGAGCGAGAAGATCGTCGCGCCCAGCAGCACCGTCGACAGCGTCACCCACGGATGCGGGATGCGCACGGTGGTGAACAGCATTGCGATGCCGAGCACGATCACGCCCACCATCAGCCCGCGTAGCACCGCGCCGGCCACATAGCCACCGAGGATCACCCACGGCGGCATCGGGCTGACCAGCAGTTCCTCGACGTGACGCCCGAACTTGGCGCCGAAGAAGCTCGACGAGATGTTGCCGTAGCTGTTCTGGATCACGCTCATCATCACCAGGCCGGGGACGATGAAGTCCATGTAGCCGATGCCGTCCATGGTCCCGATGCGGCTGCCGATGAGGCCACCGAAAATCAGGAAGTACAGCGTCATGGTGATCGCCGGCGGCACCAGCGTCTGGCTCCAGATGCGCAGGATGCGCATCACCTCGCGGCGGGCGATGGTGCCCAGCGCGACCAGGTTGCTGCGCAGCACGGTGGGTTCCGCGGCATGTGTCGTGGTGGTGCTCATGCGGCCTCCCCCTGCGCCTGGCCGGCATCGACCGGCGCATCGCCGGTCAGACGAACGAACAGTTCCTCCAGCCGGTTGGACTTGTTGCGCATGGAGCGCACGCGGATGCCGGCGGCGTCGAGTGCGGCGAACACGCGGTTGAGATCCATCGCGCGCGGCATGTCGACATCGAGCGTATGCGCATCCATCGCGCGCACCTCGGTGCCGGGGATCTCGGGCAGCAGCTCGGGCAACGTGCCCTCGACATCGAGCAGGAAGCCCTCGACGTCGAGCTTGGCCAGCAGGCCCCGCATCGGCCCGGACTCGACGATGCGTCCATGGTCAATGATCGCGAGGTTGCGGCAGAGGTTCTCGGCCTCCTCCAGGTAATGCGTGGTGAGGATGATCGTGGTGCCGGCGGCGTTGATCTGCCGCAGCGTCTGCCACATGCCGCGGCGGATCTCGATGTCGACGCCCGCGGTGGGTTCGTCCAGGATCAGCAGCTTCGGCTTCGTCATCATCGCGCGGGCGATCATCAGCCGCCGCTTCATGCCGCCCGACAGCGTGCGGCTCATCTTGTCCGCCTTGTCCCACAGCTGCGCGGCGCGCAGTTCCTGCTCGGCGCGCACGACCGCCTCGGCGCGCGGAATGCCGTAGAAGCCGGCGTAGTTGACCAGGATGTCGAGCGGCTTCTCGAACATGTTGAAGTTGATTTCCTGCGGCACCAGGCCGAGCAGGCGCATCGCGCGGTCGCGCTCGCCGTGCAGGTCCACGCCGAACACCCGCACCTCGCCTGAGGTCTTGTTGACCAGCGAGGAGACGATGCCGATCAGTGTCGACTTGCCGGCGCCGTTGGGGCCGAGCAGGGCGTAGAAGTCACCCGGCGCGACATCGAGCGAGACGCCCTTGAGGGCCTCGACACCGTTGTCGTAGGTCTTGCGCAGGTCGCGGAGGGCAAGGGCGGGCAGGGCCACGTCCGCCCCGACGGAAGCTTGCATATGAACGTCCAGGCCGCGAGGCAGGCGGCGAATCCCGCTAGTATATGCGGCTGCCCGGTGCCCGCCGGCGCGACGCTGCGTTGCGGGACCAGGCGATGCGACGGGCGCGGCCCGCCCGCATCTACCGGGCTGTTCCCGCGGCCGCGCCGCGCCTGCAGATGCATGTCTTGGCCATCCAGCACTTCCCCCTCACGCTTCGTGGACGCCGGATGCTCGCGCCCAGCATCGCCCACCTCACCTTCGAGCGCAGCGATGGACAGCCGGTGGTGTTCGCACCGGGCCAGTTCATCCAGGTCCACTTCAGCTACGCCGATGGCACCGCCACCAAGCGCAGCTATTCGCTGGCGACCATCCCCGATGCCGGCGCCACGCCCGGCCCGCAGGTGGAGATCGCGGTGAGCTACGTGCCCGGCGGCGCAGCCACCGCGCTGTTCGAAGGCCTGGAGCCGGGCGATACCGTGGATGCCAGCGGGCCGTTCGGCCGCTTCTGCCTGATGCCCAACGACAGCAACCGCCGCTATCTGCTGATCGCCACCGGCACCGGCGTCACCCCGTACCGCTCGATGCTGCCGTTGCTCGAACAGCAGATGGCGCTGCGTGGCATCGAGGTGGTGCTGCTGTTCGGCGCGCGCAATCCGGACGAGCTGCTGTACGGCGACGAGTTCCGCGCCTTCGCCGACGCACATCCCGGGTTCCGGTTCGTGCCCTGCTTCTCGCGCGAACTGCCGCCGTCGGGCTCGCCGCACGACCATGCCGACGTGCGCCATGGTTACGTGCAGCAGTTCATCGACGAATTCGCGCCGGACCCGATCGGCGACATCGCCTACCTGTGCGGCAACCCGAACATGGTCGATGCCTGCTTCGAGGCTCTGAAGACGCGCGGGCTCGGTGTGTCGCAGATACGCCGCGAGAAGTACGTCAGCTCGAAATAGCGGTTCCGCGGCGGATGCCCGGCCGCGCGCACCCTTGCGAGCCCCGGCAATGCACCCGGCAGTGGCGGCAGGCGCGACGTTGCCCACCGTGGATCAGCACCGGGCTCCGGAGCGCCACGCTGCCGGGGCGCATGACCGTTCGCGCCCGCTGGCATGACCAGATGCACGCGTGTGTCGTCCGCGCCCGGGCCTAGACTGGCCGCCTGTTGCGGCAGGAGGGGGCCATGGAATCGCATCCGGCACAACGTGCGCTGTATCCCGCATTCATCGACCCGCCACCGCGCCCGTGGTGGCGCCGCGCGCTCGCGCCGGCGGCGGGATTCGTGGCGGGCGTGGGCGGCGGCATGCTGATCGCCCATCTCGCGTTCGCACCGGCCGGGCCGCTGCACGGGCTCGGTAGCAGCGGCCTGATCGCCACCCTCGCCACCCTGGCAATGGGCCTGTGGCTGCATGTGATCCTGCACGAGGCCGGGCATGCGCTGGCCGGGCTGGCGGTGGGGATGCGGATCGTCGCGCTCGGAATCGGCCGCTGGCGCTTCGAGCGCGGCGGCGATGGCTGGCGTGCCTGGCGCGGGCCCAGCCTGGCCGGAGTGGGTGGATTCGCCGCCCTGGTGCCCGGCCCCGGGCGCGGCGGTGGTGCACCTGCGCAGGCGGTCTACCTGCTGGGCGGGCCGCTGGCCAACCTCGTCGCTGGCGCTGGCGCCTGCGTGCTTGCCATCGCCCTTGCCTCCACGGCGCCGGCCTGGGTCGCGGGCGCGATACTCGGTCTCGGCATCAGCGGCGTGCTGATGGGTGCGATCAACCTGGTGCCATTCCGCACCCATGGCTGGCGCAGCGACGGCATGGGCCTGGCCGACCTGCTGCTGGGCCGCCCGGATGCGCGGCTGCTGCAGCGTGCACAGGCAGCGATGGCGCTGTCGGCCGCCGGCACGCGTGCGCGTGACTGGCCTGCCGACGTGGTTCCCGCCGAATCCGGGCTGGCCGCGGCCAGCGTGGGTGCGGCAACGATGGTGCGGCAGCTCCGGCTGGCGCGGGCGGTCGACGCCGGCGACCACATGGCTGCGTCGGAAGCGGCTCACGCGCTTGTGGCCGGTGCGGGCACGCTGCCCGCGGCGTTCCGCGGCCAGGTGGCGTTGTCGATGGCGGCGTGGGCGGCGCGCTGCAGCGCCGACACCGCGCTGCTCGAGGCCTGGCGCGCGCACTGCAGCGGCGCGATCCTGGATGCCACGCCACTGTTGCACTGGCTCGATGGCGAACTCGCACGTCGCCACGGCGACCACGCGGCGGCGCGACGCGAGCTCGCAGCCGCACGCCGGACCCTCGGGCGCCTGCCCGATGCCGGCGGGGCGAAGGCGCTTTCCGATGCCCTGGACCAGCTGGAGCAGGCGCTGCAGGGCGCGCCACCGGGCGGGGCCACCGCCTGCCGGGCCGCGGGCACGGCGGCAGCCGCCACCACGTCGGCGATGTAAAGGACGCTTGACACGCACCACATGCGGGGCACATCCTCGATGTCAAGCACACTTGACACACGCCAATGACGATGACGCCTGCCGCACGCCGCTACGGCCGTGAATTCCTCCCGGCCATGGCCGCCTATGCCGTGATGCTGCTGGCATCGACATGGCTGCTGCGCTCGATCGACTCCACCCCGCTGCGCGCATTGCTGGCACTGCTGCCGTTCGTGCCGGTGGTCTACGCCGCCGGCGCCCTGCTCCGCTTCCTGCAGGCGATCGACGAGTTCCAGCGCAAGCTGCAGCTGGAGGCGTTCGCGCTTGCGGCCCTGGCGTTGACGCTGGGCAGCTTCGCGCTCGGCCTGCTGACCGCCGGCGACGTCATCGTGCTTCCCGCCGACCTCGTGCTGCTGCTGGTGCTGCCCGCGTTCTGCGTGCTGCACGGCCTGTTCGCCTGCCTGGCGGCGCGGCGCTACCGGTGAGAAGCCGCATCCGCGAACTGCGCGAGGCGCAGGACTGGTCACAGTCGGACCTCGCCGAACGTCTGCAGGTGTCGCGACAGACGGTCAATGCCATCGAGACCGGCAAGTACGACCCGAGCCTGCCGCTGGCATTCCGCATCGCGCGGCTGTTCGGCAAGCGCATCGAAACCATTTTCCAGTACGAGGACGACGCATGAGATCTCCAGTTCCATGGACCGCGACGCTGGCCGTCGCCACCGCGCTGCTGGCCGGCTGTGACAGCGCGCCGGAGACATCCGCCAGCGGCGGCCGCTTCGGCAGCCTGGCGCTCGAGGCCTGTTCCACCGGCGAGGGGGCGATGCGCGCCGAGGCGATGTGCGGGACCCTCGAAGTGCCCGAAGACCGCGATGCACCCGATGGCCGCAAGATCGCGCTCAATATCGCGGTACTGCCGGCGCGCAACGACAGTGGGCTGGAGCCGGTGTTCTTCCTCGCCGGCGGCCCGGGCCAGGCGGCCACCACGCTCGCCGGCCATATCGGCAACGCTTTGCGCGATGTGCGCCGTTCGCGCGACGTGGTGCTGGTCGACCAGCGCGGCACCGGCAGGTCCAACCCGCTCGATTGCGTGGATGCCAGCGGCGAGCCGATGGACACGGACCTCTCGCAGGTGACCGATGCCGACGGCATCGCGCGCTATGCGGCGGCCTGCGCGCAGGGCCTGGCCGGCCGCGCAGATCCGCGCTTCTACACCACCGCCGAGGCCATCGCCGACCTCGATGCGGTGCGCGAAGCGCTCGGCGCCGACACCATCAACCTGGTCGGCGGTTCCTACGGCACCCGTGTCGCCCAGCAGTACGCGATGCGCTACCCGGACCACGTGCGCACGATGGTGCTCGACGGCGTGGCGCCCAACGATCTCGTCGTGGGCGGCGAATTCGCCCGCACCTTCGAGGATGCCCTCGCGTTGCAGGCGGCACAGTGCAATGCCGACGCCGCCTGCCGCGCGCGCTTCCCGGTGGATGCGCCCACGCGGCTTCGCGAAGTGATCGCGCAACTCCAGGCGCAGCCGGTCGAGGTGGAGTACCGCAACGCCACCACCGGCGCGATCGCCCGCGACACCGTCACCGCCGACACCGTGACCGGGCTGGCGTTCCTGTTCTCGTATGCGCCGGAAACCGCCTCGCTGCTGCCGCTGATGCTCGAGGAGGCATCGGAAGGCCGCTACGGCGCGCTGCTCGCACTGACGCGCATGACCGGGCAGCAGTTCGCCGGCGGGATGAACCGCGGCATGCAGTGGTCGGTGCTGTGCGCCGAGGACGCGCCGCGCTGGAATGCCGACAGCGGCAGTGCCGACGGCACCATCCTCGGCGCCGAGGTCGCGCGGATGTTCTTCGCAGCGTGCCCGGCGTGGCCGCACGGCGCGGCCGATCCGGCGCAGGCGCAGCCGCTCGAAAGCGACATTCCCACGCTGCTGCTGTCGGGCGAACTCGATCCGGTGACCCCGCCCGCCTATGGCGAGCGGGTGGCTGCAGGCCTCGCCAACGGTCGCCACCTGGTGCTGCGCGGCCAGGGCCACGGCACCCTGCATCTGGGCTGCACGCCGAAGCTGGTGGCGGGCTTCATCGAGGATGCCGACACCGCGTCGCCCGATCCCGCCTGCCTCGACAGCCTCGAGGGCGTGCCGCCGTTCACCAGCTTCAACGGGTGGGATCCGTGATGGCCGCGCCCCTGCACCGCTCGTCGCTCCGGTTGGCGACGTTCCATTCGACCCGATCCGCTTCGTCATGTCGCGCAGTGCTTCGCGCGGCACACCGCCCCGCGTATTCCCGTCGATGCGGCACCCGCCACGCGGCGTGCGCACCCGGCCCATACCAGCGAGCCCAGTGATGATCACAGCACAGCATCTGCACAAGGCGTTCAAGACCCGCACCGGCACGGTGAAGGCGGTCGATGGCGTCGACTTCACCGCCGAGGACGGCCGCATCACCGGTCTGCTCGGTCCCAACGGCGCCGGCAAGACCACCACCCTGCGCATGCTCTACACGCTGATGCGCCCCGACAGCGGCAGCGTGCGCGTGGATGGCATCGATGCCGGCGAGGACCCGGCCGCGGTGCGCCGCATCCTCGGCGTGCTGCCGGACGCGCGCGGCATCTACAAGCGGCTGACCGCGCGCGAGAACATCCGCTACTTCGGCGAGCTGCACGGCCTGCCGCGTGCACTGGTGGACGAGCGGATCGACTCGCTGTCGTCGCGGCTGGACATGGCCGACATCCTCGACCGCCGCACCGAGGGCTTCAGCCAGGGCCAGCGCACGAAGACCGCGATCGCGCGTGCCCTGGTGCACGACCCGCGCAACGTGATCCTCGACGAGCCCACCAACGGCCTCGACGTGATGACCACCCGCGCGATGCGCGAGTTCCTCTTCAGCCTGCGCGACGAAGGTCGCTGCGTGGTGTTCTCCAGCCACATCATGCAGGAGGTCGCCGCCCTGTGTGACCGCATCGTCATCATCGCCAAGGGCCAGGTGATGGCCGCCGGCACCGCCGACGAACTGCGCGAACGCTTCGACGAGCCCAACCTCGAGGACGCCTTCGTCAAAGCCATCGGTTCCCAGGAGGGCCTGTTCGCATGAATGCTCCACGCTCGAACGTGTTCGCCCCGCTGTGGGCGGTGATGCGCAAGGAACTCGTCGACATCGGCCGCGACCGCCGCACGCTGGCGCTGATGCTGCTGCTCACCCCGCTGCTGACGCCCTTGCTGCTGATCGGCATGTCGTCGCTTGCCGAGAAACGCATCCGCACCCAGACCGAGCAGACTCTGGAGGTCCCGGTCGTCGGTGCGGAGCGCGCGCCCAACCTGGTCGCGTTCCTGGCCAGCCGCGGCATCACCGCGGTGGAGCCGCCGGCCGATCTCGACGCCGCGATCGCCGACCAGTCGGTGGACGTGGCGCTGGAGATCGCCCCCGACTTCGCAGAAGCCTGGCATGGCGGGCGCGCGGCGGGTGTCGATGTCGTCACCGACAGTACCCAGCGCAATGCCGAAGTGCCGGTCGCACGCGTGCGCGGGGCGCTCGAGGCCTACAGCCAGCAGGTCGGCGCGCTGCGCCTGGTCGCACGCGGCATCGATCCCGGGGTGGTGCGGCCGGTCGGTGTCGGTACCCGCGACCTCGCCAGTGACGCGGCGAAGCAGAGCATGGTGCTGGCGGTGTTCCTGCCCTACCTGCTGCTGCTGTCGGGGTTCCTCGGCGGCATCTACCTGATCGTGGATGCGACCGCTGGCGAGCGCGAGCGGCAGTCGCTCGAGCCGTTGCTGGCCACGCCGGCGGCACGGGGCGCGATCGTCAGCGGGAAGATGGCCGCGGGCTGCGTGATCGGCATCACCTCGCTGCTGCTCACGCTGCTCGCGCTCAAGGGCAGCAGCATGATGGGCGACACCGCGCGCATGCTCGACGTGCGCTGGCTGGCAATCGGCAAGCTGCTGCTGATCCTGCTGCCGATGGTGGTGATCGGCACGGCGCTGTTCACCTTCCTCGCCGCCGCGGCCAAGAGCGTCAAGGAAGCCCAGAGCCACATGAGCTGGCTGATGCTGCTGCCGATGGTGCCGTCGTTCGTGCTGATGGTGAACCCGATCAAGACCGAGGGCTGGCAGTTCGCGGTGCCGTTCCTGGCGCAGAACCAGATGATCCTGAAGGTGATCCGCGCCGAGCCCATCGACCCCGCGACCTGGGGCATGTACCTCGCCGCGGCGCTCGCGTTGGCCGCGGTGCTGTGGCTCGCCGCGGTGCACCGCTACGGGCAGGAACGGCTGGCGGTTTCCGGCTGACGGTTGCGGCGGACCTGGAGGAACGTCTGCAGGTTCCGGCACGATGGCGCACAGCTGGAGTGTCGTGCGCGTGGTTGCTCCGTTTGAGACCCGCGCTGCCCGTCGCGCGCACCGGGGGGTGTGCTCCCCCGGCCGGAGTCCGCGTCCGGCTACCACGGCCGGCCGCCGGCCATCCATGGCCGGCTGGGAGCACACCCC
>NZ_JAIWPS010000013.1:0-130222 GCF_021191595.1 Alterluteimonas muca | reverse complement strand
GTGTGCTCCCCCGGCCGGAGTCCGCGTCCAGCTACCACGGCCGGCCGCCGGCCCTCCATGGCCGGCTGGGAGCACACCCCCCGGTGCACGCGACGGGCTCAGGCGTCGCCGGCTCCGGCACGAATGTCAGGAGCGGTTGCCGCCGAAGTCGCCTGCTTGCGGCTCGACCGATCTTCGCCGTTGATCTCCGCTGTTGCCTCCGCTGTTGCCTCCGCCCCGACGCGACGACAGGTCGGGGCCCGCCGCGGACGCAGGGGGATGTCCAGAGCCGGCCATGGATGGCCGGCGGCCGGATGTGGTAGCAGGACGCGGAGATATCCGGCTGGACATCCCCCTGCGTCCGTGGTGGGCCTCCCGGATTCCTGCGGGGGACACCGCTTTTCTGATCGTTCGGTGATTACCGGGCGCGGGAGCCTGCACGGCGATGCGCATTGCACGGTCCTGCACAAACAGAAAGACCCGGCCGCTGGGCGACCGGGTCTTCAGTTGTCACGCGACCGGCAGGCTGCGCCGGTCTGGCCTGATCAGGCCCGGGCGGACTTGCCGGCCTGGCGGGCGGCGGTCTGCACGGTGGCCTGCGCCTGCGCGGTGGCCGAGTCCAGCTGGCCCTTGGCGATCTGGCCGATGGCCTCGTTGGCCTGCACGGTGCGGGCCATGGCTTCCTGGCTGGCGCCGATCGCGCGCTCGACGTTCTCGCGGGCGACCTGCACGCCCTTCGGCCACAGGTTGCGCATCGCGTCCGGGTCACGGGCTTCGACCAGCTCGTTCCAGAAGGCGAACGCCGCGCGGGTATTGGTCTCGAGCGTGCTCAGCTGCAGGCCGAAGACGTTCTC
The DNA here is from genome assembly GCF_021191595.1 of Alterluteimonas muca. Taxonomy (NCBI): domain Bacteria; kingdom Pseudomonadati; phylum Pseudomonadota; class Gammaproteobacteria; order Lysobacterales; family Lysobacteraceae; genus Alterluteimonas; species Alterluteimonas muca. Next base: position 129,389 of record NZ_JAIWPS010000013.1, on the reverse strand, counting down.
GAAGTTCTGCAGCGCCAGCTGGTTGACCTGGGCCGCGGTGTCCGCGTACTGGCGGGTGGCGTTGGTGAACTGCTCATTGATGGTGTTCATGGGTCGACATCCTGCTGTTGCCGGCAGGGGCGCCGGTTTGTGCAGTGCACCATACCGCGTCCTATGTTGCATTGCAACATGGCGGGCGGCCCGGCGCGATCGCTGTTCAACCGCCGGATAGCTCGCCACCCCGGCCACGGCGGCGAAGTGCCGGTGCCGGTCAGCCGCGGTAGCGGCAGCCCGACGTGCAGGTCTCGTGCACCACGACCTCGCTCAACAACGGCAGCCGCGGCTTCAGCCGGTCCCAGATCCACAGCGCGAGTCGCTCGCTCGTGGGGTTCTCGAGCCCCTCGATCTCGTTGAGGTAATGGTGGTCGAGCTGGTCGTAGAGCGGCCGGAATGCCGCCTTGAGGTCGGCGAAGTCCATGATCCAGCCGCTGTCGGCGCCCGGTTCGCCGCTCACGTGGATCTCGATGCGGAACGAATGCCCGTGCAGGCGCGCGCACTTGTGCCCTTCGGGCACGTTCGGCAGGCGGTGGGCCGCCTCCACGGTGAAGACCTTGAAGATATCCATGCGGGCGCGGTGTCGGACGGCGCGGCAGGATACCGCGGCCGCGTAGTCCGCGCCGGCGTCGTCCGGACGCGTTTCAAGGGCGCGCACGGTCGCCTGGTCGCGGGCGGTTGTGGCTGCACGGGCTAAAATCACCGGCATCCACCTGTCATCCGCGCCGCGCGCCCCGGTCCGAGCCGGGCGTGCCGCACGCGCGCCTGCAGGGTCCGCCTTCCGGAGTCGCCATGAACAACCCCTATCGCAAGCCGCTCCCCGGCACGCCGCTCGCCTATTACGACGCCCGCGAGGCGGTCGAGGCGATCCAGCCGGGCGCCTGGGCAGGCCTGCCCTATACCGCGCGCGTGCATGCCGAGAACCTCGTGCGCCGCGCCGACCCGGCGCAGCTTCGCGATTACCTCGTGCAGCTCGTCGAACGCCGCCGCGACCTCGATTTCCCGTGGTGGCCCGTTCGCGTGGTGTGCCACGACATCCTGGGCCAGACCGCACTCGTGGACCTTGCCGGCCTGCGCGATGCGATCGCCGAGCAGGGCGGGGACCCGGCGCAGGTCAATCCGGTGGTGCCGGTGCAGCTGATCGTCGACCACTCGCTCGCCGTGGAATGCGGTGGCTTCGACCCGGATGCCTTCACCCGCAACCGCGATATCGAGGACCGCCGCAACGCCGACCGCTTCGACTTCATCGAGTGGACCCGGCATGCATTCCGCAACGTGGAGGTGATTCCGCCGGGCAACGGGATCATGCACCAGATCAATCTGGAGAAGATGTCGCCGGTGGTGTACGTGCGCGACGGCGTCGCCTTCCCGGACACCTGCGTCGGCACTGACAGCCACACGCCGCATGTCGATGCGCTCGGCGTGATCGCGATCGGCGTCGGCGGCCTGGAAGCCGAGAACGTGATGCTCGGCCGTGCCTCGTGGATGCGCCTGCCCGACATCGTTGGCGTCGAGCTCACCGGCCGTCCGGCCGAGGGCATCACCGCCACCGACGTGGTGCTGGCGCTGACCGAATTCCTGCGTGCCCAGCGGGTGGTCGGCGCCTATCTCGAGTTCTTCGGCGAAGGCGCATCCGCGCTCACCATCGGTGATCGCGCGACGATCTCCAACATGTGCCCGGAGTACGGCGCCACCGCGGCGATGTTCTACATCGACGACCAGACCCTGGACTATCTGCGCTTGACCGGCCGCGAGGACCAGCAGGTCTCGCTGGTCGAGACCTATGCGAAGACCGCCGGCCTGTGGGCCGACGACCTGGGCGGCGTGCGCTACGAGCGCGTGCTGCGTTTCGACCTGTCGAGCGTGGTGCGCAACATGGCCGGGCCGTCGAACCCGCATCGCCGGCTGCCGACCTCGGAGCTGGCCGCGCGTGGCATCTCCACCGACCTGACCACCGCGCGCGAGCAGGAAGCCCAGGGCCTGATGCCCGACGGCGCGGTGATCATCGCCGCCATCACCAGCTGCACCAATACCTCGAACCCGCGCAACGTGATTGCCGCGGGCCTCCTGGCGCGCAACGCCAACGCACGCGGACTCACCCGCAAGCCGTGGGTCAAGACCTCGCTGGCGCCGGGTTCCAAGGCGGTGGAGCTGTACCTGCAGGAAAGCGGGCTGCTGCCGGAACTGGAATCGCTCGGCTTCGGCATCGTCGGCTTCGCCTGCACCACCTGCAACGGCATGAGCGGCGCGCTGGATCCCGCGATCCAGCAGGAGATCATCGACCGCGACCTCTACGCCACCGCGGTGCTGTCGGGCAACCGCAACTTCGACGGCCGCATCCACCCGTATGCCAAGCAGGCGTTCCTGGCTTCGCCGCCGCTGGTGATCGCCTACGCGATCGCCGGCACCGTGCGTTTCGACATCGAGAAGGACGTGCTGGGCCTCGATGCCGACGGGCAGCCGGTCACGCTCAAGGACCTGTGGCCCAGCGACGCCGAGATCGACGCGGTGGTCAAGGCCAGCGTCAAGCCGGAACAGTTCCGCGCCGTCTACGGGCCGATGTTCAAGCTGCAGGTCGACACCGGCCCGAAGGTGCCGCCGCTGTACGACTGGCGGCCGATGTCGACCTACATCCGCCGCCCGCCGTACTGGGAAGGCGCGCTGGCCGGCGAGCGCACGCTCACCGGCATGCGTCCGCTCGCGGTGCTCGGCGACAACATCACCACCGACCACCTGTCGCCGTCCAACGCCATCATGCGCAACAGTGCTGCCGGCGAGTACCTGGCGTCGATGGGCGTGCCGGAGGAGGACTTCAACTCCTACGCCACCCACCGCGGCGACCACCTCACCGCGCAGCGCGCCACGTTCGCCAACCCCAAGCTGATCAACGAGATGGCGGTGGTCGACGGTGCCGTGAAGCAGGGCTCGCTGGCGCGGCTGGAGCCGGAGGGCGAGGTCATGCGCATGTGGGAGGTCATCGAGACCTACATGCAGCGCAAGCAGCCGCTGGTGATCATCGCCGGTGCCGACTACGGCCAGGGCTCGTCGCGCGACTGGGCGGCCAAGGGCGTGCGCCTGGCGGGCGTGGAGGCGATCGTGGCCGAAGGCTTCGAGCGCATCCACCGCACCAACCTGGTCGGCATGGGCGTGCTGCCGCTGGAGTTCAGGCCGGGCACCACGCGGCTGACGCTGGGCATCGACGGCAGCGAGACCTTCGATGTCGTCGGCACCCGGGCTCCGGGGGCGACGCTCACCCTGGTGATCCACCGCCGCAACGGCGAGACCGTCGAGGTGCCGGTGACCTGCCGCCTGGATTCCGATGAGGACGTCGAGGTCTACGAGGCCGGTGGCGTGCTGCAGCGTTTCGCGCAGGACTTCCTTGCCGCGACGAAGGCGGCCTGAAGGCGCGCAACCAACGAGACCACACGATGACGCATGCATCCCGACTCCCCGCGCCCCAGTTGCGCATTCCCGCCACCTACATGCGCGGCGGCACCTCCAAGGGCGTGTTCTTCCGCCTCGAGGATCTGCCCGGGGCCGCGCGCGTGCCGGGGCCGGCGCGCGATGCGTTGTTGATGCGGGTGATCGGTTCGCCCGATCCCTACGGCAAGCACACCGACGGCATGGGCGGGGCGACCTCGTCGACCAGCAAGTGCGTGATCATCGCGAAGTCGTCGAAGCCCGACCATGACGTCGACTACCTCTACGGCCAGGTCTCGATCGACACCGCGTTCGTCGACTGGTCCGGCAACTGCGGCAACCTCAGCACCGCGGTGGGGCCGTTCGCGATCGCCAACGGCTTCGTCGATCCCGCGCGCATTCCCCATGATGGCGTGGGCGCGGTGCGGATCTGGCAGGCCAATATCGGCAAGACCATCATCTGCAACGTGCCGGTCGCCAACGGCGAGGTGCAGGAGACCGGTGACTTCGAGCTCGACGGCGTGACCTTTCCCGCCGCCGAGATCGTGCTGGAATTCATCGATCCGTCCGACGAGGGCGAAGGCGAGGGCGGCGGCGCGCTGTTTCCCACCGGCAACGTGGTGGACACGCTGGACGTGCCCGGGCTCGGCCCGCTGCAGGCGACGATGATCACCGCCGGCATCCCCACCGTGTTCGTCAACGCCGCCGACATCGGCTACACCGGCACCGAGCTGCAGCCGGCAATCAACGGCGACGCCGATGCACTGGTACGGCTGGAGGCGATCCGGGTCGCCGGCGCACTGCGCATGGGGCTGATCAGCGACCCCCGCGAGGCGGCCAATCGCCAGCACACGCCGAAGGTCGCCTTCGTCGCGCCGCCGGCGGACTACGTGGCGTCGAGCGGCAAGCGCATCGCCGCGGCCGACGTCGACCTCAACGTGCGGGCGATGTCGATGGGCAAGCTGCACCACGCGATGATGGGCACCTGTGCGGTTGCCATCGCCACCGCGGCAACGGTGCCGGGCACGCTCGTCAACCTGGCGGCCGGCGGCGGCGAACGCGCGGCCGTGCGCTTCGGTCACCCCTCCGGCGCGTTGCGCGTGGGCGCCGAAGCCGCCTGCGCGGACGGCCAGTGGCAGGTGACCCGCGCGGTGATGAGCCGCAGCGCCCGGGTGCTGATGGAGGGCATGGTGCGGGTGCCGATGGGGCCCGTGGAGGCCTGACCGGGCGTCGGCATCGCCGCATCGGCGGCAATGCGGCGGTCCGTCGGCATCGCCGGGTCGCCGCTGCTGTCCGCGCCGCTCCGGACCTGGTGCCGGCTCTGCGCACCCCGGTCGTGGCCGGGGGCCGCCGCACGCGCGGCGGAACGGGGTGGCGATCGCGGCCAGCATGGCCGGCCCGTGCCACCGCTGGCTTTCCGGCGCGACGTTCAGCTGCCTGAATTTCCCTTGTCCGGACCTTCACCCTGCTGCGAGGCCTTCTGGCGGAACACTCGGTTCCCCCCAGGAGACAACCGACATGGCAAGGGCATTCGAAGGACCACAGACGACGCGCACATCGGCCAGGCTCGACAGTGGCCAGGGCATGTACACCCATGCCACGGCCGGCCGGGGCGGGGGTGCCGTGGTTTCCCAGCCCGCGCCACGTGCCGCCCCCGACCGGGGCCGGAATTTCCCGTTGATGGTGCACTGCCACCTGCGCTGGGACTTCGTCTGGCAGCGTCCGCAGCAGCTGTTCTCACGGCTGGCCGCACACCACGCGGTGCTGTTCGTCGAGGATCCGATGCCCGGCGAGGGCGACGCCCATCTGGACGTCAGCGAGCCCTATGCCAACGTGGTGCGGCTGGTGCCGCGCCTGCCCCACGACGCACCCGCCGATACCGATGCGCAGTGGCGGTTGCTGCTGCCGCTGGTCGAGCAGGCGCTGCAGCGCCATCCGTTGCTGGCCGGCCGTTTCGCCAACCCCGTGCAATGGTTCTATTCGCCGATGAGCGCGCCGGTGCTGCTGGGCCGCTTCGGCGCGCGCGGCACCGTGTACGACTGCATGGACGAACTCGCGAACTTCCGCTTCGCGCCGCCCGACATCGCCGCACGCGAGCGCTACCTGCTGTCGCGCGCGGACATCGTGTTCACCGGCGGTTACCAGCTGTACGAAGCCAAGGCGCGCCACCACCCCACGGTGTACTTCCACGGTTGCGGCGTCGACGTGGGCCACTTCGGCCGCGCGCGGCTCGCCTCCACGCAGGTGCCGGATGCGGTTGCCGACCTGCCCGGACCGATCCTCGGCTATGTGGGCGTCATCGACGAGCGGCTGGACTATCCGCTGATCGAGGCACTGGCGCGGCGTTACCCGCAGGCCTCGGTGGTCATGGCCGGGCCGCTTGCGAAGGTGGAACGGGCCGACCTGCCGGACCTGCCCAATCTCCACTGGCTCGGGCAGCAGCCGTACGACGCGCTGCCGGCGCTGGTGAAGGGCTTCGATGTCTGCCTGATGCCGTTCGCGCTCAATGACGCCACCCGCTACATCAACCCGACCAAGACGCTCGAATACATGGCCACCGGCAAACCCGTGGTGTCGACCGCGGTGGCCGACGTGGTGCGCAACTTCACCCCGGTGGTCGATGTGGCCTATTCCACCGACGAATTCCTCGATGCGGTGGCGCGCGCCATCGACGGCGCCGATCCGGCGCTGCTGCGCGAAGGCATCGCGCGGGCGATGGATGCCTCGTGGGATTCCACGGTGGCAACCATGCGCTCGGAGCTGCTTGGCGCGGTGATGCCGGTGCGTGCGGTGCGGACGGGCGAACCATGAGAACCGACGTCCTGGTCGTTGGTGCCGGCTTCTCGGGTGCGGTGGTCGCACGGCAGCTCGCCGAGCGCGGGCTGCAGGTGCTGGTGATCGACCGCCGTGACCACATCGGCGGCAACGCGCACGACCGCACCGACGCGCATGGCGTGCTGGTGCATCCCTACGGCCCGCACATCTTCCACACCAACAGCGCGCGCATCTTCGAGTACCTCTCGCAGTTCACCGGGTGGCGCCCGTACGAGCACCGCGTGCTGGCCAGCGTGGACGGCAGGCTGGTGCCGCTGCCGATCAACATCGACACGGTCAACCGGCTGTACGGGCTGTCGCTGGACGAGGACACCATCCAGGCGTTCTTCGACGACGTGCGCGAACCGCGCGAGCCGATCCGCACCAGCGAGGACGTGGTGGTGAACGCGGTCGGGCGCGACCTCTACGAGAAGTTCTTCCGCGGCTATACGCGCAAGCAGTGGGGACTGGACCCGTCGGAACTGGCGGCGTCGGTTGCCGCGCGCATCCCCACGCGCACCAACCGTGACGACCGCTATTTCACCGACACCTACCAGGCAATGCCGGTGGACGGCTACACGCGGATGTTCGAACGCATCCTCGACCACGCCAACATCCGCGTGGAAACCGGGGTGGACTTCTTCGCCGGACGCGAGCGGTTCAATGCGCGGCACCTGGTCTACACCGGACCCGTGGATGCGTACTACCAGCACCGCTTCGGTGCGCTGCCCTACCGCTCGCTGCGCTTCGAGCACGAACACCTGGCCGATACGCGTCGCTACCAGGACGTCGGCACGGTCAACTATCCCAACGACCACGCGTACACGCGGATCACCGAGTTCAAGCACATCACCGGGCAGGAGCATGCCGGCACCTCGATCGTGCGCGAGTACCCCCAGGCGGAGGGCGAGCCCTACTACCCGGTGCCGCGGCCGGAGAACGAGCAGCTGTTCAAGCGTTACGAGGCGCTGGCCATGGCCGAACGCGACGTCACCTTCGTCGGGCGGCTGGCGCAGTACCGCTACTACAACATGGACCAGTGCGTGGGCGCGGCGCTGAAGGCCGCGCAGTACGTCGAGGAGAAGATGGGCCTCGCCACGCACGTCGGGGCACCGCCGGCGGTCCCGGCGGCGACGGCCTGACGCCATGCCGCGCTCCCCCGCCGCGGGGACGTGCGGCATCGCCCTGTGGGGCGGGGTGGAATGCACCATCAACCGCGTGGGCGATGCCTGGTTCAGCCAGCTGCAGCGCAATGGACATCTGCTGCGAGCGGACGACCTCGACGCGTTCGCGGCGCTGGGCCTGAGCGCGCTGCGCCAACCGGTGCTGTGGGAACATGTCGCGCCGCACGGCGTGGCGGGCGCGGACTGGTCCTGGCCCGACGCCTGCCTCGAACGCCTGCGCGCGCTGGACGTGCAGCCGATCGTCGGCCTGCTGCATCACGGCGGCGGGCCGGCCGAGACCAGCCTGGTCGATCCCGACTTCGCGTCGAAATTCGCGGTCTATGCGGCCGCCGTCGCCGCGCGCTACCCGTGGGTGCGCGACTGGACCCCCGTCAACGAACCCCTGACCACCGCGCGTTTCAGCGGGCTCTACGGATGCTGGGCGCCGCACGGCCGGGACCCTGCCGTGTTCTGGCAGGTGCTGCGCAACGAATGCCGCGGCACGGTGCTGGCGATGCGCGCGATCCGCGCGGTGCGCGCCGATGCGCGCCTGGTGCAGACCGACGACCTCGGTCGCACCTGGGCCGTGCCCGCGCTGGCCTACCAGGCCGGGTTCAACAACCACCTGCGCTGGCTGGCGTGGGACCTGCTGTGCGGCCGCGTCGACCCCACCCACCCGGTGTACGGCTGGTTGCGCAGCGACTGCCGTGCCAGTGCGGAGGACATCGCCTGGTTCGCCGACAACCCGTGCCCGCCGGACATCATCGGTACCAACCATTACGTCACCAGCGAACGTTTCCTCGACGACGACATTGGCCGGTATCCCCCCGCGCTGCATGGCGGCAACGGCCGGCATCGCTATGTCGACGTGGAAGCGGTGCGCATGCTGGACCCGCCACCGCCCGGTATCGAGGCGTTGCTGCAGGAAGCGTGGGATCGCTACCGGATCCCGATCGCGATCACCGAGGTGCACCTGGGCGGGCATCGCGAGGAGCAGCTGCGCTGGCTCGACAGCATCTGGCAGGGCGCCCGCCGCGCGCGCGAGGCAGGCGTCGACCTGCGCGCGATCACGCTGTGGGCGTTGCTGGGCAGTCACGACTGGGACTGCCTGCTGACCGAGTGCCGCGGCTACTACGAAAGCGGCGTGTTCGACGTGCGCGGCGGCACTCCGCGGCCCACCGCGCTGGCGCGCATGGCCGCCCAGCTCGCCCGCGGCGAGGCGCCCTCGCATCCGGTGCTGGCCTCGCCGGGCTGGTGGCAGCGGCCGTCGCGGATGCTGCACCCGGAGTCGCGCGGTGAAGACGGGCCCAGCCCCGTGCAGGCACGGCCGATCCTGATCACCGGCGCCACTGGCACGCTGGGCGGCGCGTTCGCGCGGATCTGCCGGCAACGCGGGCTGGCCTGCCGCGTGCTGACCCGCGCCGAACTCGATATCGCCGATCCCGATTCGGTAAGCCGCGCGCTCGATGATTGCGAACCCTGGGCGATCATCAACGCCGCGGGCTACGTGCGCGTCGACGATGCCGAACGCGACCACGAACGCTGCTTCCGCGAGAACGCCGACGGGCCGGCGACGCTGGCACGCGCCTGCGCCCGCGATGGCGTCGCGCTGGTGACCTTCTCCAGCGACCTGGTCTTCGACGGCCGCCAGGACGCGCCCTATGTCGAGAACGACGCGGTGGCACCGCTCAATGTCTACGGCCGCAGCAAGGCACGCGGCGAGGGGCTGGTGCTCGACCACCATCCGGATGCGCTGGTGGTGCGCACCAGTGCATTCTTCGGCCCGTGGGACCAGTACAACTTCGTCTGCCTGCTGCTGCGCGCGCTGCGCGCGGGGCTGCCATTCGAGGCCGCCAGCGACGTCACCGTGTCGCCGACCTACGTGCCCGACCTCGTGCATGCCTGCCTCGACCTGCTGGTGGATGGCGAAGCCGGCATCTGGCATCTCACCAATGGCGAGCCGGTGACCTGGCTCGAACTCGCACACCGCGCGGCGCAGGCCGCCGCGACCGACCCGCGCGGCGTCTGCGGGCGGATGGCGGCGGAGTTCGGCTGGCTGGCGGCGCGGCCGGCCTACAGTGCGCTGGGCAGCCGGCGTGCACTGGTCATGCCGGCGCTCGCCGATGCGCTGGCACGCTGCGTGCGCGACCGGGTGGACTGAGCCGACCCTCCCGGCACCAGCTCTACTCCGGGCATGGCGCGCCGCCTCCAACAGCCCCGACCCCGACCTGTTCCGCCGCCACGCTGCTGCCGTGCGGCGATGGCGCGCACAAGCGCGGAGACCGCAGACTGTATGGCGGCCTCGTCCTTCATCTCGGCTGCGAGACAAATAGCGAGCCTGCAGGTGTCGAGGCCGCGTTCATGGCGCTGGGACTCTTCCTGACTGGCGGTTGGGATGAGAGGAGCAATCAACTCCCAGCCGCGTGGTGCCGCCGTGGCGTCGCCGCCACGCGCTAGAGCCAGTTCGCTGTAAGCAACGAGCTTGTCGAGCTCACGCCGCTCTGAGGCATGACCGCATGTGCCTGCCGAGCTGGCGCGGAGGCGACTGAGCACCTCCTTGAGGACGTCTTGCCTGCCGAGGTGCAAGGACGTCTGGAAGGCTTCTTCAAGGATGCCTGCGATGCGCGCGTCCAAGAATGGAATCAGCAGCTCCAAGGTCTGGGCGTCCGCTCGGCCCGCCATGCGGCGCTCCCTTGCGAGGACGACGACAAAGTGGCCGTGTTGGGGATGCAGCCGGACGGCCCGTTCCGCCTCCTGCTCAGGACGACCACCGATACCGACCGAGAACCACAGCTTCAGCAGGATCCGGCATGCCACGGCGCTCGGTTCAGGGTGGGCCTGCACCTGTAGGAGCAGGTCCTTGCAGCTTTCACGGTGTGGGTGTCTTGAGGTTGCTGCTTCACCGCCATGCCACAGGGCCCAGGCGAGCACTGCAAGCGCCTCGTGATGCGTGCCGACGTTGTCGCGGTTGAGCAGCTCGATTGCTTCGTCGTTCCTGCCGAGCATTGCCAACGCATAGCCCTGTTTGGCCCGATGTGTCTTGCTCGGATTCTCCTGCTTCCCGTAGGCCTCGACTGCCTCCTCGTACCGCTGTCCGAGCAGGGCCCGGTCGCCAGGATCGGAGGTGGCGATTGCGATGCCGGCTGTGCGGGCGTCGAGCAGCTGCTGGAGGGTGACTTCGTGTCGGTGCTTCACGCGGTTTCCTTTGCTTGCCCGCTGAGGGGTACCGCACGGTTGTTCTGATCAGTCATCGCTGCGTTCGCGGCCAGCACGATGTCGGTCCAGGCATGGGGCCATGCAATGCGTTCCTGCTCCAGCCTCACTCCGTGGCCCCATCGCCCGTCGACCAGGCCCTGCGCGACAGTGGACTCCTCGGGCGTCAGGTATCCCAGTCCGGTGACTCGCGGAGGGTGGGGGTCGACTGACCACAGCGTTCGATGAAGCATGAGTGTCGATTCGTCCATAAGGCACGATCGAGCCTGCGGGAGATGCTGCCTCAGGGCTGAGAGGATCTGGAAACCGGCGATGTCGATGTCGCCCCAGTACAGCAAGGGCACATCGCGGAGCCACGGCAGACGGGCGAGCTCGGTCGCGGCAAAGCCGCCGCCTGCAATCACGACGCCGCCGGCGAGCTCTTCGCAAGCCAAGACGCTCTGCAGGTTTTCGACGACGAGGACCACCTGGGCGCCGAGATCGAGGGCAGCGAACTCGTCCAGCCGTACGGTGAGGTCGCTCAGGCCTCCGTATCGCTCGCGCATGGCGGGATCGAGCAGCCTGATCCGGCGCTTGGGTGGGTCCACCGCCAGGCCCGCGACGGTGGCCAAGGGCCCCTTCGGGAGCGAAAGCCGGGCGGCGAGCAGTGCTGCGATCGGAGCCGCATGCCGTTCAAGCCATTTCGTGTCCACGCCCGCGACCGGCAGCTGCCGCGCGTAGAGTCCGCAGCCCGGGTGCGCGCTGAGCCAGTCGAAGACCCTGACCGCCCGGGCATAGTCCTCGTCGGCAAGTGCCTGCAGCCAAGCGGCCTGGTCTCGCAGGCTCACCTCGAGATCCGGCCACGCAGCGAGCCGCTCTGTGAAACGTGCATCGGCCTGCCGGAACTCCGCGGCCGCGATCGAGCCGAGCGTCTGGGCGACATCAGCGGCCGATGCGAACTCGACGTGCGTGGGGACGGCCTGGCTGCCCATCCGGCTCCACGCGCGGGTGGCGCGGCGAACGTGCCCGGGACCCGCGTAGCCCTGCCACGTCTCGACCCACCGGGCGAACGTCGACCAGTTCGCCGACGCCTGGGCCTCGGTAGGCGGATCCAATGGGAGGCTTAGTGGCCATTCGCCTGCGCCCCCGAGCCAGTCGGTCCAGCGGCGTCGCCAGATGACCGTGAGGCGGTCCCTGACCTGCTCAGGCGTCCGCATCGGCGATCGCATCTCGAGCAGCACGTGTCTGCTCGGTCCAGCTGAGCCGCTGCGCTCCGCTGTCGTACTCGATGGCGAGCAGACCCGACTGCTTGCGATCGCGGATGACGACGAACGCGGCGCCCCCGACAAACTCCTCGAGCGTCATGACCGACTTGATCGGCGTAGCCACGATCATCTGGAAGCCGAGCTCAGTGAAGATCCGCATCGACGTCGCGGTGAAGTCGTTGTCGGTCTTGGTGAACGCCTCATCGAGAACGACCGCGGCGTACTGCGGCACGCCGCCGTCGGCGCCGCCGAGCTTGTAGCGCAGCGCCGCTGCCAGGCAGGTCGCCGTCAGCTTCTGCCGCTGGCCGCCGGACTTGCCCGAGCTGCCGCTGTAGACCTCGATCTGTCGGTCGGTGCGGCGCTCTAGCTCGTCGGCGATGAACTCGACATGGCGCCGCACGTCGAGCACCGCATCGCGCCAACGGCGCTTTTCTGGCTCGTCGGCTTTGAGGTCGAGCACGAGCTCGCGCAGCAGGTTGAACTGAGCCTCGGCAACGGCGGCATCGGCCGTCGCCTGCCCGTGCTGGTCGGCGAACAGCTGCGACAGGCGCTGCCGGAATGCTGTGGGCTCGGGCAGGTGCAGGTCCACCACGCGGATGCGCAGATAGCTGTCGGGGTTGTAGTTGACGGCGTACAGCGCTTCGTTGACGTCCGCGAGCCTGTTGGTGATCTCGCGGCGGGCTTCGGCGAGGTGGCGCGCGAGTTCGGCCAGTCGCTGGCGGCTCTGCTGGCGCAGCAGTGCCATGAAGCGCGTCTCGTGCTCAGGCAACCCGTCGAGTTCCAGCCGCTGCAGGCGGGCAAAGAAGTCCGGCGCGCAGTTGAGGTTGGCCTGCAGGGCGCCAGCCTCTTCCGGCCACTGCATCAGGAACCGCGCGAACGCCTGCGTCACCTGGCCGGACAGCTCCGAGGCTTCGCTGCCGAGGCGGCGGTTGGTCTCGTGGAGCGCGTTGACTGCGGGCTGCACGTCGCCGGCGACCGAAGCCAGCGTCGGTGCCCAGCCCTCAGGCAGGCAGGCTTGCAGGGCGTCGCGGTGCGTGACCGAGAGCATCGCCGCCTCCATGCGGGCGCGGTCGAGCGATGGTTCGTCCTTGGCGAGCTGCGCCGTGCACGACTTCACCCGCTCGGCGAGCTCGGCGGCACGGCCGTGCAGCTGCGTGCGCCGGGCGCGCGCCGCGGCCAGCTGGCCCTCGATGTCGGCGAGCTGCCGGTTGCCGGATCGGATCGACGTGAGCTGCGCCTCGATGTCGGCGATGCGGCCGGCGATCGCGAGCACGTCGATGTCATGCCAGTCGAGCGAGAGCAGTGACTGCGCCGCGGTCTGCCGCACGTGGTCCTGCTGGCGCTCGCTGTCGAGCACGTCGATCGCGCGTCGCGTCTCGACGATGGCTTCGCCAAGAGTCGCCGCCTGCGCCTTGTACAGCGCCAGCTTCTCGCGGCTGTCGAACCCGAGCACCCAGCGGCTGCGATCGTCGATGCGGTGCCGGTCGTTTTTCTCTGTCCGGCCACCGCCGTGGCGGATCTGACCCTGACGGGTAATGCGGTGCGGCCCCTTGGTGAGGTCGGCAGCCGTGTCGACGCACTGGTAGTCGAAGCGCTCGGACAGCTCGCGCTCCACCCAGGCAGTGAAGGCGTGCGCCCGGGTCTCGAGCTTGTGGAGGATCGAATCGTCCGAGCGCGGCTCGCGCCTGGCGCTGCGGCTGCCAGCGGTGACCGGGTGGTAGACCAGCTTGAGCCCAAGGTGGATGTCATCGACCCAGCGCGCCACGCGCTTGTGGTCACGTTCGTCGATCAGCAGGTCGAGCGCGAACCCGCGCAGCAGCCGCTCGGCCGCTGGTCCCCAGGTGTCCAGTGTGTCGGCGCGCACCTGGATCAGCTCGCCGACGAACATCACGTTCGCGGGCGCCAGCGAGAGCTCGCGACACATGCGCGCGCGCAGGTGCTGCATCTCGGCCGGGATGTTGCTTGAGGAGGTCTCCAGAGCGTGGATCTCCTCGCGAAGGCGCGCGAACTCCTGCTCCTGGTCGCGTCGCCGAACCTCAAGATCGCCGCGGCGCTCGGCCGCCGAGTTGGCCCGGTCTATGGCCTGGCTTGCGATCGCGCGGGCCTCTGCCTGCTGGGCCGCATAGGCGGCCGCGTCGGTGGCCAGCGTCCAGCCCAGCCCGCCGGCGGCGGATTCGGCCCGCCGCCGCTTGCTCGACGCATGCTCGCGCTGGCCGGTGAGCTCGCCGATCTTGGCTTCGAGCGTCGCGATGTCGTTGCCGCCGTGCGCAAGGCGCTGGCCCTCGAGCGCGTTGATCTGGTCCTCGACCCCATGGCGCTCGGCCGCGACCACGTCGATTTCGGCGCGCGCAGCCTCGATCGCGGTCTGCAGCTCGATGCGCGACTGCTCGAGCAGCGTGACGCGGTGGTGCTCGATGAAGCGCGGCGCAGCCTGGATCAGCTCGTCGTTTTGCGACAGCTGCGCCATCACGTCCAGACGCTGGGCGAACGCCTCCTGGGCAGGTTTCAGCAGCTCGACCTGCTGACGCGCGGCGACGACGGCCCGGTGCGCTTCATCGAGATCGGAGAACTCCTCCACCAGAAGGCGGGCCTTCTCGAACGTCTCGGGCGGGGCCAGCATGAACTCGCGCAGGAAGCTGTTGAGATCCCCGAGGCTCTTGGTCGACTGCGTGCGGTGAAGCAGCTCCAGCGCCGTGGTGTCCTCGATGCCCATGACGCGGCACCAGTGCTCCTGGTAGGCGGCGAAACTGTCCTCGTGGTGACGAATGGCCGGGCGGTCGAGCTGCTGGCGCAGCTTGCGCCGATCGCCATCGAACCCGGTCAGCTCGCGGGCGAGATCGAATGGCCCGTCGACGACCATGAAGTGCCGGTTGATGTTGGCCGTGGGCGAGGCGCTGGTGACCCAGAACAGGCGGATCAGCGTCACCATGCGGCCGAGCCGGTTGGCGTAGGTCAGCGCGATTGCCGACCAGGTCGCCTCCGGGCGCAGGAACTGCTTGGAGACGTCGCGCGAGCCTTCCTCGCCCTTGTCCGCCCACGCGCCGCGCACGTAGGACATCAACGTACGGTCGCGGCCGCCGCGCTCGCCTTCTTCGGCGGCCGCGTTGAAGTGAACCTTCGTGGGCGGAACGATCATCGCGGAGATCGCATCGAGCAGGGTCGACTTGCCGGCGCCGCTCGGACCGAGCAGGAGCATGCCGTCCTCGGCGATGTCGATCGTATGCAACCGCGAGAACGTGCCCCAGTTCCAGACCTGCAGCGTACGCATGCGGAACTGCTCGTCAGCGGGCGCGGGAAGCTCGCCAAACAGCACGCGGTTGGGGGCGTCAGTCGATCGCATGGACATCCTCGTCCTCGGTGGACACTGCGGCGCCGGCGAGGGCGCGGTAGGACGCAGCCATCGCCTCGACGTCGTCGGCGTTGAACAGCAGGCGCAGCGTGGGAGAGACCTCGTAGCGGCGCTCGGCGCCCCGGATCGCCTGCAGGATCGTGTTCTTCCTCATCTTGTCGATCGCGGCCGAGATGCGCTTCGCGGCTGCGACCCGGTCCCCGCCGGCGGGCGTGTAGAGCTCCAGGTGCTCGACGATCTCGCTCTCGTCCACCGCTGCGCGCAGCCCCTGGTTCTCGGCGTCGACGAGCACCTGCCTGAGGTGAAGCAGCAGCACCGATTCGAGGTAGGAGAGCGGGGTGGAGCGCAGCAGGATCGGAGTGTCGAGCTCGCCGGTGTCGGCCTGCCGGGTGAAGGCAACCTTGCGGTCCCGATCGAGCACGAGCTCGAGAAACACATCCGACAGCCGACTGCGCAGCACCGCCTCGTCCCTGAGCAGGGCCGGCCAGTGCGGACTGTCCTGGTCGATGTAAGGGCCGGTCAGCAGCTTGCACAGGGCCAGGCGCGCGTCGAGCGCCAGCGTGCCGGTGTCGGACGGGAACAGCGACGCGACGGGCGCGGCCGCGGCGGAGGCGGGATCAACCATGCATTTCTTCGCGGCGCTCGGCCAGGAAGTAGACCAGCGGGATGTGGGCGGCGCGCGCGTGGCCGCGGCCGGTGGTCCATTCCACGCGCTCGCGGCCATCCAGCGCGATCTCGCCATGCTTGGCGCCGAGCGCGAGGTAGCCCACCACGGTGCCGAGGCCCTGGTCGGGCGGGCGCCGCGCCAGGAGTCCACCGACGGTGACCTGCGAGGTCGTGGTCAGCACCTCGCGCAGGTGGGCGTAAAGCGCGCGGAAGTCGATCTCGGACTGCTCGACCACCGCCTGCACCTCCTCGAGGCTGATCGCCGGCGCATCGTCCGGCTCCAGCGCGCCGGCCGTGATCGGCTGCACCGGCTCGTGGAGCTTCCATTGACCCACCGAACGGTAGGTCGCGCTGCTGAGCTGGAGGGACTGGCCGGTCTGGTGCTCGGGGCGGAGCAGGTGGCGCACGTGCAGCGCATCTGCCTTGGCCGACTGCAGGAGCATCGTCAGGCGACGCTGCTCCTGGTACTCGCGGCTCTGCACGAACGAGCGCAGGCTGCGGGCGAAGCCGGTCTGCGTGTCGTTTACGCTGCCGGCGCGGTCGAGCAGGGTGCGCGTCAGCGCCGTCAGGAACAGGCGCTCCTCGCGCTGCAGCTGGGCGGTGAACTCGCGCGAAGCGATCGCATCGATCGAGGATTCGAGCTGCGCGCTCTGCTCCGGATCGGTGAGCAGCGACCAGAAGGCGGCAAACGTGCGGCCGGCCGGGCTCTCGGCGATCACGTCGACGCCGGCGAACAGGTCGGTGAGGACCTGGCCGCGCTGCGCCTCCTCCTCGATGATCCGCTCGCGAAATGATCGGTTGAGGTCGGTGAACTGGTCGCGGACGCGGCGGAAGTCCTCGGTGAGGTCGCGCGAAAGCGCCACGATTTCCCGCAGGCGCTCGACCGCGCGCTCGGGCTCAAGCACGTCGACGTCGCCGGATGCGACCCGGTCGATCTCGGCGTCGATGCGCCGGCGGTCCTCGTAGAGCTGCTCAAGGCGGGTGATCGGGTCGGCGTCGGTCTGGCGCGTGAGCTGGGCGAGCTGGTCCATGACCAACGACAACCGGCTCTCGGTGGCCACCGTGCGCTGGGTCTGCAGGCTGTCGAGGATCCGCAGCGCCTGGATCGCCGCGGCGCTCAGCTCGTACTCCTCTTCCTCAGCCCCTTCCGGATAGCGGCGTTCCAGCCACCCGGCCTGCAGCCAGTCGCGCAGGTAGTAGGCGGCAGCGCCTCCCAGCTCCCGGCCATGCGTTCGCAGAAGTTCGAGTTCGGTGGTGAGCCGCTCGGTCAGGACCGAGGCCGGCAGGGTACGCTCGGTGTCGTAGAGCAGGAACCTGAGCAGGGCCAGCACTTCCGGCGCGGTGTTGGCTGACAGCAGTCGCCAGGTCGGCTCGGTGCGGAGCCGCTCATAGGTGCTGGCGTACAACTGTGGCTTCACGTGGCCTCCCTTGCCGTGGAACGGACTGACGACGCCTTGTCAGTATCTCGCCTGTGCCCGGATGTCAGGCGAGCGTCATCCTCGTGTGGCGGGCGCCTTCCGGTTAGGGGGCGCCATCAAACTCGGTGCGCTGGGCTGAGCTGAGCTGCACGCAGACCCTCGCATCTAGGCATGCGCTTTCGAGGTGGTTTTCCTTCTTCCTTGGCGCAGCCCCGGTATCCCTTGGGGCAGTATGCCGCCGAATGGCTCTGGGCGACCGCCGGTTCGCCGCACGTAGCAAGGGCTCCCCAAGTGGGTCTCCCCATTCGAGTGCTGGGGTCAAAAGCGGTGGCCCGGCGTCCCCTGTGACAGGTTGAAGTGTCACAGGAGGTGTCACAGGCACAGGAGTCAAGCCCCTGAAACGCTACGTCCGATCCGCTGCGGTACCCTTCCGACCACAAAAACCCCGCAGTTACGCGGGGTCGGTGCTTCTCGAATCTGGTGGCTATGGGTGGAATCGAACCACCGACCTCGGGATTATGAGTCTCGCGCTCTAACCGTCTGAGCTACATAGCCAATGGATGCCCGGCCTGGTGGCCGGCGAACGCGGAATTCTCCACTGCGCACGGCCTCGCGTCAACGCCCCGGCCGTCGTGCTTGTCGCTTCATGCCCGGCATGGCAGAGTCGATCGCAGTGAATCTGGAGTCCGCATCGTGATCGATCCGGACGGTTATCGACCGAATGTCGGCATCGTGCTGATGCATCCCGACGGTCGGGTCTTCTGGGCCCGGCGCACGCGCCATGACGGCTGGCAGTTCCCGCAGGGCGGGATGAATTCCGACGAGACGCCGCTCGAGGCGATGTATCGCGAGCTGCGCGAGGAAACCGGCCTGCTGCCCGAACACGTTGCGGTGCTCGGCGCGACGCCGGGCTGGCTGCGTTACCGGCTGCCGCCGCGGGCGATCCGCCGCAATGACCGCCTGGTCTGCATCGGCCAGAAGCAGGTGTGGTTCCTGCTGCAGTTCGCGGGGCAGGAGAGCGACCTGCGCCTGGATCTCTGCGACAAGCCCGAATTCGACCACTGGCGCTGGGTGGATTTCTGGTATCCGCTCGACCACGTCGTGACCTTCAAGCGCGGCGTCTACGTCAGCGCGCTGCGCCACCTCGCGCCGTTCGCGCGCCAGGTCGCGGGGCCACAGGCGGTGCCACACATGGGCCTGGCGCCGGCGCCTCGGCATGCGCCACGTCGCAACAAGCAGCGTCCACGGACGCGGCCGGGCACCGGCGGAGGGCAGAACCAGGGGCAACGCGGGGGCGACGGGCTTCGCTGAATGCGTCATGTTCTCAATGATCGATTGACAATCATTCTCGTTTGGCGTGGAATACGCCCAGTCCATCGATCGAGTGCCGCCGACCGTGTACGTGTGCATCTGCAACGGGGTTACCGACCGCGACATCGCGGCCGCCGCTTCTGCCGGGTGCACCGGCGTCCATGAACTGACCATGCGCACCGGCTGTGGCGCCACCTGCGGCAGCTGCGTGGAGATGGCCGGCGAACTCCTCGCCCAGGCGCATCGGCGACACGAACCCGAAGTGCTTCCGCTGCCCGGCATCGCCCGCGCGGCCTGAGGTTCCACCCGCAGCGAGCAACCGGCACCCCGTCCCCGACGGGGTGTCCGCGTTATGGCGGATGCATGTGATTCGCGTTCCGTCGCCGGCCGGAGCGCGCGGCTAGAGTAGGCGCCGTCCCCGCGTCCGGAGCCCGCCATGAAAGGCGACCCCAAGGTCATCCAGTACCTCAACAAGGCGCTCTACAACGAGCTGACCGCGATCAACCAGTACTTCCTGCACGCCAAGATGGCTCGCCACTGGGGCTTCCCGCGCCTGGCCAAGCACGAGTACGACGAGTCGATCGAGGAGATGAAGCACGCCGACAGGCTGTCGGAGCGCATCCTGTTCCTCGAGGGCCTGCCGAACTTCCAGCACCTGGGCAAGCTTCGCGTCGGCGAGAACGTGCAGGAAATGCTCGAGTGCGACCTGGCGCTGGAACTGGATGGCATCCCGCTGCTGCGCGAGGCGATCGAGCATTGCGAGCAGGTGCAGGACTATGTGAGCCGCGAGCTGCTGGTCGAGATCCTCGAGAACGAGGAAGAGCACGTCGACTGGCTCGAGACCCAGCTCGACCTCATCGGCCGGGTGGGCATCCAGAACTACCTGCAGGAACAGATGGACGACTGAGCCGCCTCAGGCGGTGGTGGCGCGCCCCGCACGCAGGCGCGCCCGTGCGCGCGCGAACTCGTTGGCAACCATCGCCACCGCAACCGCCGGGCGCTCGAGCGTACCGGCGCGCGCGCCGGCCTCGATCCGCCGGGCGCTGGCCGACAGCAGCATCGCGCCGAGGTTGGCGCTCGATGACTTGAGCGAGTGCGCGGTATCGCGCAGGGCGTCGTAGTCGGGTCCGTCGACCGCCGCCTCGAGCCGCGCGATCAGCCGCGGCGTGTCCTCCAGGAACACGTCGATCAGGTGATCGACCTCGTCGCCGAGCATGGTGCGCAGTTCCTCGAGCACGTCCTCGTCGATAACCGGCGGCAGCTCGGGCGGTGTCGCCGCGGGCGCTGGTGCCGGGTCGCGCGCTGGCGCGGCTGCGGCGATGGCCGGCGGTGCAGGGCCCGCCGGAGCTGCGGTGGGCGTGGATGTCGGCGTGGAGACCGGCGTTCCGGTCGATGCAAGGGTGCGGTCCGCGGCCAACGCCGATGCCGGCAACGGTGCCGGGTCGGCAGGTGCCGCCGCGGCCGGCGCGGCACTTCCTGACGGCAGGGACGCGGCCGGAGCCAGCGGATACGACACCCCCGCCGGCGCGTCCTGCATCGCGACGGGCATCGTCGTCGGCTGCGCGGCGACGGTGTCGGATGGCGCGGCTTCTTCCAGGCCTGCCGGCGACCGTGGAGCCGGTGTTTCAGCGGTCGCCTGCGCGATCGCGGCGGCCAATGGTGCCTCCACCGGCGACGGCAGATCCCCGGCCGGATGCGTCGCGGGCACCGGCGGCGCACTCGCTGCCGCCTGACTTCCGGGATCCCCGGCTGCGTCGTCACCGACCAGATCGCCCGACGCGACGAACTCGCCGAGGCCGGCGCCCGGGTCCATCGCGGGCTCCGGCTGGTTGGGGTTCCACCAGTGGTAGAGGCAGCGTTCGAGTTCGCTGCGGGTGACGGGCTTGGGCAGGTAGTCGTCCATGCCCGCGTCGAGGCAGCGCTGGCGGTCGCCGGCCATCGCGTTGGCGGTCATCGCGATGATCGGCAGGTGGCGGTTGACGCCTTCGGCGGCCTCGATCCCGCGCCAGCGGCGGGTGGCCTCGTAGCCATCCATCACCGGCATCTGGCAGTCCATCAGCACCACGTCGTAGCGCGAGGTGCCCATGCGCATCAGCGCGGCCTCGCCATTGCCGGCGGTGTCGCAGGTGATCCCGAGCATCGACAGCAGCCGCTGGCCCACCATCAGGTTCACCGGGTTGTCCTCGACCAGCAGCACGCGCGGCGTGCGCAACGGCGTGTCGGCCGCCGCCGCGACGGTCGGCACAGCTGGCGCGGGCGAGGCGGGTGCGGACATCGTCGGTTCCCGGGTCGCGGACAGGTCGATCTCCATGTCCATGCGTTCGCGCAGCGAGGGATCGCCGGGGCCGAGCAGGGCGGCGCGCAGGTCGGCGTCGGGGGCCTGGCGGCTGAGCAGGGTCACGCCGGCCTGCATCTCGTCGGGCACCGGGTCGTCGCCGTACAGCGCGATCAGTTCCAGTTCGCCGTAGACCGCCTGTCGGTTGAGGTTGCGATACAGCGCGAGCGCGGTATTGCGCATCCCGGCGAGGTCGGCCAGCACCAGCGAGTACGCCCACGGCGCGCCTTGCGAGGCGGCGGTGCGCAGGCGGTTGAGCGCTTCCTGGGTGGTCTCCACCGAGGTCACGCGCAGGCCCCAGTTGGGCAGCAGCATCGACAGCCGCAACCGCAGGCGCGGGTCCGCGCTCAGCAGCAGCAGGCGCTTGCCGTCGGCCATGCGCTCCTGCGAGGGCAGGTCGCCATGCACCTTCAGCAGCGGCAGTTCGAACCAGAACGTGGTGCCCTGCGCCGGCACGCTGTCGACGCCGATATGGCCGTCCATCAGCTCGACGATGCGCTTGGAGATTGCAAGCCCGAGGCCGGTGCCGCCGTACAGGCGCGTGGTCGAGGCGTCGGCCTGGCTGAAGGCCTGGAACAGCCGTGACTGCGCGACCGGCGCGATGCCGATGCCGGTATCGCGGACCTCGAAACGCAGCTGGTGCTGCGCGCTGCTTTCGCCGAGGCGGCGCACCGTCACAGACACCGAGCCGCGCTCGGTGAACTTCACCGCGTTGCTCAGCAGGTTGCCCAGCACCTGGCGCAGGCGCACCGGGTCGCCGCGCACCGGCAGGCGCACGCCGGCCTCGATCTGCAGGTGGATGCGCAGTCCCTTGCTCTGCGCCGGGCGCTCCATCATCTGGATCACGCCTTCCAGCAGTTCGCGCAGGTTGAAGCTGGTGATCTCGAGTTCGAGCTTCGCCGCCTCGAGCTTGGAGTAGTCGAGGATGTCGTCGACGATGCGCAGCATCTGCTGCGACGAGGTGTAGGCGGTACGCACCAGGTCGGCGTGTTCCGGCGCGAGCGGTGCGTGGATCAGCAGGTCGAGCATCGGCACGATGCCGTTGAGCGGCGTGCGGATCTCATGGCTCATGGTGGCGAGGAATTCGCCCTTGGCCAGCACCGCGGACTCCGCCGCCTGCTTGGCCTGGCGCAACTGGGATTCGAGCTGCGTATGCAGCTCCAGCTGCGACTGCAGTTCCTCGCGCTCGCGCTCATGCTGGCGGGCCAGCGCATCGGCCTCGTCGAGCGCCTGCCGGCACTGCTGCACGCCGTGGACCACGGCCGCGGTGGCGCCCGCCGCAAGCAGCGCCAGCACGATCGCGACGCCCTGCCAGGGTCCCGGGATGCCGGCGATCGCCAGCAGCAGCGTCGTGGCGGTGGCGACCGTGGCGCCCAGCGCCAACCACCGCATTGTCAGGAGGGAGGTGCGTGGGCGGATGACCATCCTGGGTCCTCAGAGCACGGAGTGCTGGAAATCGAAGTCGACCTCGCGGCCGGCGACCTGCACGAGATTGCCCTGGATGTAGTCGATGCCGCTCATCCAGAGCGTTGCGGCGGCCTGCGGATTCTCCACCTGCTGGCCGATCACCTGCAGTCCAGAGCGGTGTGCACGTTCGATGGCGTCGCGCATCTCGTCGCGCACGAGCTGGTCGCCGGAGCCCGTCGAGTAGTGCGCCGACAGCCGCACATGGGTAAGCGGCAACTGCGCCAGCAGCGCGTCGGATTCCGCGCCGACGCGGTAGCCGGACAGGCACAGGTGCACGCCGGAATTCTGCACCGCCGCGCAGAACTCCTGCAGCGAGACCGCATGTACCAGGGCGTCGTCCTGGCGCACGTCGACCACCAGCTGCGCGCCGTCGATCTCGCGTGCACCGAGTTCGGCCAGCAGCCATGGCGCGTAGCCGTCGCAACCCAGGCTGCGCGGCGACTGCGACACGAACAGCCGCAGCGTGCGCCCGCGCTGGCGCTGCGCCTGCAGCGTCGACAGCGCCAGGTCGAGCACGTGGCGGTCGATTTCCTCCAGCAACCCGGCCGCTTCCGCCGCGGGGAGGATTTCCGCCGCTGTGTGCAGGGTGCCGTCGCCGCCGCGCAGGCGCAGCAGGGTCTGGTACTGGGGATCGTCGCCGCCGGCCACCGCCACGATCGGCTGGTAGGCGAGTTCGATGCGGCCTTCGGCGATCGCATGCGCGACCAGTTCGCCCAGCGAGGGGTCGGTGGAACGCACGTCGGGCGCTACGTAGCGCGCGATGCCGATCGGCTCCAGCCGCGCCAGCCGCAGCGCGTGTTCGGCGGCGGCCAGCGCGCTGCCGGCATCCTGGAAGCCGTCGGCCAGCGACAGCGCACCGATGCGCCCGCGCAGGCGGATGGCCTCTTCGCCCGCACTGAATTCGCGGCGTGCCAGGCCGTCCCGCAGTTCGCGCGCCCAGGCCAGCAGGTCGTCCGGCGCCACGTCGGCGTGGACCAGGAAGGTGTTGTCGTTGAGCCGCGCCGCGGCATGGCCTTCGCTCAGCGCGGCGATATGCCGGCTCGCCTCCACCAGCACCGACTCGAGCAGGGCATAACCGATGCGATCGCGCAGCGCGGCGATGCCTTCGAGCTCGACGAAGAACAGCGCGCCGTTGCCCTCGCCGGGGATCCCAGCGGCCAGCCGTTGCAGCATGCGGTTGCGGGTGAGCAGGCCGGTGAGCGGGTGGCGGCCCTCGGTCGCCGGCGCCTGCGCCTGGCGGGCGCGGCGGATGCGGTTCTGCACGGCGGCGATCAGGTGCCGCGGCCGTACCGGCTTGGTCAGGAAGTCGTCGGCGCCGAGCTCGAGCACCTCGAACTGGCGTTCGGGATCCGGGTCGCCGGTGAGGAACACGATCGGCGTCTGCGCGAACGCGCCGTGGCTGCGGATCATGTGGGTGAGCTCGGTGCCGTCGATCGACGGCATGTGCAGGTCCATCAGCACCAGGTCGGGCTGGAACACCTCGAGCGTGGCGATGGCAAGCCCGGGGTCGGGCACCACCTGCGCCTGCATGCCGGCACCGTTGAGGATGCTTTCGGCAAACAGCGCCTGGCTGGGGTCGTCCTCGACGATCATCACCCGGTACGGTGCCTCGTTCGAACCGGACTGCCCGGCACGTGCCGCGGCCGAGGCGATCTCCGCGCGCGTGCGGGCGGTTTCGCTGTCGTCGTCGGCCGGCAGCTTTGCCGCAGGAGCATCGGCCGCCCACCGGCGCCAGAAGCCGGCCGGCGGAAACTCGGCGCGTCGGATGTCGTCAGCCCTCTCCATCATGAGACTCTGCGGCCATATCCCGTTGAAAGGCAAACGCGCGCCCGGTCCCCGGCGCGGCGGCCGATTATGCCCGAGCCGCCGGTGCCCGACCCATGCAGCGGTCGCATCGTGTCAGCTGCGTGCACGGGCCCTGCGGAAGAGCTTGCGCCAAAGCCACACAAGGCCTCCGATCGCGAACGCGGCCAGCCCAAGCACCAGGGCCAGGGCAAGCCACGGGTTGGTGATGGCAAGCGCAAGCGCACCGACGGTCACGGTGTCCTCGGTTGCCGATGCCGTCCAGTTGCTCAGCGGCTCGGGCGAGGTATTGATCAACGCACGCGATCCGCTCTTGAGCAGGTGGCTGGCCAGCGCCACGCCCGCGCCGGTGGCGAGCATGCCGGCACCGAGCTCGCCATCGGGCGACAGCGTGGCCGCAGCGAGGAACGCACCCGCCGGCACCCGCGCCAGGGTGTGCACGAGATCCCACACCGAATCCACGCCGGGAATCTTGTCGGCGAGGAACTCCACGACTGCAAGGACGCCCGCGACCCCCAGCACCCACGGCGACTGCGCCGCTTCCAGCGCCGGTGGCAGGTCCAGCCAGCCGAGCACGCCGGCGATGCCAACGCCGAACACGGTCAGGTACACGCGCACCCCTGCAAGCCAGGCCAGCAGGATGCCGATCGCGAACAGCTGGGGTTCCGACATGCGTGGGTCCTCGGGAGTGCAGGGGAAGTGTAGGCAGCGCGGCGCCATTGCGCGCGAACGGCGCCGGGCGATGTTTCATCGCCTTGAACACGCGCCCACCCCGGGTCCGCGATTTCCTTGACCGGCCTCATCACCGCCGCTATATCCATTCAACATGAACGACCCCGAGCAGCTTCCGCCGGCCCGACCGGTGTCTACCCCGGGTTCCGGTGCCGCCGCCGAGCGGGGCCGTGCCGCGAAGCGTCCACTGCCGCGTGGTCCGCTGCTGGCGGCGGTGGTCTCCGCGTCGCTGCTGTTCGGCGCGTGGGGGCTGTGGGCAGGCCTGCGTGGTGGCGGGGTGGCCGGCCCGGATGCAGGCGAGCGCATCGCCGCGCTCGAACAGGAAGTCACCACGCTCACGCGCTCCGACCAGATCAGCCGCGAGGCCAACCTCAAGCTGCAGGGCACCCTTGCCGAACGCGACGAGGAAATCGCCGCGCTGCGCGCCGATGTCGCCTTCTATGAACGCTTCGTCGGTGCCACCGCGCAGCGCCGCGGCCTGACCGTGCACGAACTGCGGCTGGCGCCCGGCACCGACAGCGTCTGGCACTACACCGCCACGCTCACCCAGAACCTCAACCGCGATGCATCCAGCGAGGGCGAGCTGCGGCTGGCCGTGGAGGGCACCCGCGACGGACGGCTGGAACAGCTGGACTGGGACGACCTGCGCCAGCGCGAGGATGCCCCCGCGCTGCCGTATTCGTTCCGTTTTTTCCAGCAGGTCCAGGGCGACATCGTGCTGCCGCAGGGTTTCACCCCGACCCGGGTGACCGTGCGCCTGCAGCCGCGTGGCGGGCGTGCGGTCGAAGAGTCGTTCCCGTGGAGCGAGGCGACAGCGCGTTCCGCCACCGACGCTTGAACCCGCCTCCTGCGGCCCCCATCCTTGTGCGCATGGAACCCATGCCGCTCCCCCAGGCCCCCGGCTATCAGTCGCTGTCGCGCCCGATCGATTTCACCACTGCCGCCGCGTCCAAGGTGCGCGAGCTGATCGACGGCGAGGGCAATCCCGCGTTGAAACTGCGCGTCTATATCCAGGGTGGTGGCTGCTCCGGCTTCCAGTACGGCTTCGAGTTCGACGAGGAACAGGCCGAGGACGACCTGGCGATCGCCACCGATGGCGTCACCCTGGTCGTCGATCCGCTGAGCCTGCAGTACCTGATGGGAGCGTCGGTGGACTATGTCGAGAGTCTGCACGGTGCGCAGTTCACCATCCGCAATCCGAACGCGAAGTCCACCTGCGGTTGCGGCAGCAGCTTCACCGTCTGATCCGTCCACGCGGTCGCCGCGCTGGCGACGCCTGCATCCTGTTCGGGCCTAAACTCCGGCAGCGCGATATCGCGTGCTGCCGGATGTGTCGATGACTGTTGCGGTCGACGGGCCCGTGCCCGCCTATGCCTTTGTTGCTGCGCCGCTGGACCGCGCCGAACACCTGCGCCTGCAGCCCGCAGCGCTGGAGGCCCTGCAGGCGGCGGCGCGCTGCATCGTGGTCGACGACGACGGTCGCGCCCCGGTGGGCGAGGGCGATACGCCGTGGATGCCGGACCCGGCCACGTTGCGGCAGGAGGCCTGGCAGCACGCGGTGTTCCTTGGCCTCGATGCAGATGGCCGCGGCTGGTTCGCCTGCGATGCCGCGGACGTGCCCGATACCCCGGGCGGAACCTGGATCGACCTGCGCAGCGCGGCCGCGCAGTGGCCCGCGCTGCAGACCACCGCGTTCGCGCAGGCGCGCGCGGTGCTGCACTGGCGGCGCCGGCACCGGCATTGCGGGGCCTGCGGCGCGAGGCTGGCCTATCTGCGCGCAGGCTGGCTGGGCGTATGCACCGCCTGCAGCGCCGAACACTATCCGCGCACCGATCCGGCGGTGATCGTGGCGGTGTCGGACGGCGAGCGCCTGCTGCTCGGGCGCCAGCCGGGCTGGGCGCCGCGGCGATGGTCGGTGCTGGCCGGGTTCGTCGAGCCCGGCGAGACCCTCGAGCAGACCATCGCCCGCGAAGTCCGGGAGGAGTCCGGCGTGCGCGTGCGCCGCGCGCGCTACCTCGGATCGCAGCCGTGGCCGTTCCCGTCCTCGCTGATGCTGGGTTTCGAGGCGCTGGCCGAGCCCGACGAGCCACGCCCCAACGACGACGAACTCGAGGACGCGCGCTGGTTCAGCCGTGACGAGATCGGCGCGGCGCTGGACGGCCGTGGCGGCGACGACGGTCTGCTGCTGTCATCGCATATCTCGATCGCGCGCTGGCTGATCGCGCACTGGCATCGCGAGGGTGCGCTGCGCGACTAGCGTTTCGATCCGGGCGTTTGGCGGCATGCGGACACCGGCAACGGCGCCCTTGAGGCAATGGCGCTGCACCGCGGACCCACGGTCGGGTCATCCGTGCCGGCCGCATCCATCCGGAAGCCTACGCCGCAGCCCCGCGCAGCTCGCGAACCCGCGCCTCCAGTGAGGCCGCGGTGACCTGCCTGCCCTCCACCGCCGCGGCCGCGACCACCTCCACGCGTGCGCGCAGGCGCCGCGGCAGGCGCATGCGCCGCATCCGCGAGTCGTGCCGGCTCCACATGCTGGTCCACATGTTGCGCAGGGCCATCGGCACCACCGGCACCGGGCGGCGCGCGAGGATGCGCTCGACGCCGCTGCGGAACGGCGCGATGTCGCCATCGGCGGTCAGGCGCCCCTCGGGAAACACCAGCACCAGTTCGCCGTCGGCCAGCGCGGCATCGATCGCGTCGAACGCGCGCTGCATGAGTGCGGGGTCTTCCTTTTCCGGAGCGATCGGGATCGCCTTCGCGGTGCGGAAGATCCACGACAGCACCGGGATCGCGAAGATGCGGTGGTACATCACGAAGCGCACCGGCCGCGGCACGCTGGCGGCCAGGATCAGCGCATCCATGTAGCTGACGTGGTTGCACACCAGCAGTGCCGGGCCCTCGTCCGGCACATGGGCCTCGATGCCGTGCAGGCGCAGCCGGTAGAGCGTGCGCACCAGCACCCAGCTCAGGAAGCGCATCATGAATTCGGGAACGATGGTGAAGATCCACACCGCCACCAGCAGGTTGGCGACAGCCAGTGCCAGCAGCAGCTGCGGGATGGTCCAGCCCAGCACGCCCTGGGTGACCAGACCGACCACCGCCGCCAGCACGATGAAGCCCGAGTTCTGGATATTGAGCGCGGCGAACACCCGCGACATCTCGTTGATCGGCGTGCGGCTCTGGATCAGCGCGAACAGCGGCACCACGAACACCCCGGTGAACATGCCGATGCCCAGCAGGTCGATGACCAGGCGCAGGCTGCCGGGCTGCCGCAGGAACCCGGCCAGGTCGAGCCCGCCCACCGGCGCCAGCCCGGGCCGGGCGAAGTAGAGATCGAGCACGAAGGCGGTCATGCCGAACGCACCCACCGGCACCAGGCCGATCTCGACCGTGCGTGCCGACAGCTTCTCGCACAGCAGCGAGCCGGCGCCCACGCCGATCGAGAACAGCGCCAGCGCGAACACGTACAGCGTCGCCGAGCCGGCGGCGCCGCCGAGGTGGACCTCGGCGTAGGCCGGCAGCTGCGAGGTGATCAGCGTGCCGAAGAACCAGAACCACGACACGCCGAGCATCGCGTTGCGCACCGCCGGCTGCCGGCGTGCCATGCGCATGACCTCGAGCGACACCGGTACCGGGTTCCAGCGCACGCGCAGCGTCGGGTCGCCGGCATCGATGCGCGGGATCCGCCGCGCCATCAGGTTGCCGATGACCGCCAGCGCCACGATCGCGCCGGCCGCCGCCTGCGGTCCGTGGCTGCCGGCCAGCTGGAAGATCAGCCCGCCGGTGATCATGCCCAGCAGGATCGAGATCGACGTGCCCATCTCGACCAGGCCGTTGCCACCGGTCAGTTCCTCGGGCTTGAGGATCGACGGCAGCACCGAGTACTTCACCGGCCCGAACAGCGTCGACTGCACCCCGGTGCAGAACAGCGCCACCAGCAGCAGCGGCATGTTCTGGACCAGGAAGCCAATGGCGGCCAGCGACATGATCGCGATCTCCATCGTCGTGGTGATCACGATCAGGCGCTGCTTCTCCAGCTTCTCCGCGATCTGGCCGGCCAGGGCCGAGAACAGGAAGTACGGCAGGATGAACACCGCCGGCGCCAGCATCGCGTAGAGCGCGCGCTCCTGCGTGCTCGCGCCGAGGAAGATCAGCAGGCCGATGATCGCCTGCCGGTAGACGTTGTCGTTGAAGGCCCCCAGCGCCTGCACGGTGAAGTAGGGCAGGAAGCGGCGCTGCCGCAGCAGGTCGAACTGGGAATGGGCCATGCGGGCTCCTCGGGCGTCGCGCGGGAGCCTAGCAGGTGGGGGCGGCGGAACCCGCGTCACCACAGCGTCGTTCGATGGTCCGCGATCGACCTGTCCGGTGTCGCGTCCGGCTTCGGATGCAGCCGCGAGCAGGGTGCCGGTGCGAAGGGTCCGGAGCCGTTCGGCGCGGGCCTGGGCTGTCATCGAAACGCCGCGTCGTTTTCACGGAAAGTTGATTACCCGCTTTCCATATTCCATCCACGGCGCCGTGTACCCGCGGCACCCCCCGAGAACCCCGGCTCTCCCCCTGCTTCCGGTCCCGAAGGCAGGAGGGAGTGTCGCCGTCCATCCGTCTTTCCCCCCAGGCGGTTTTCATGGTTGCTGACGTCCCCCGATCCCCGGCTCCGTTCCCTACGGCAGTTGCGTCCACCCGTACCCGGCGCGCGCGCGATGCGCGTGGGCGTTTTGCACGGCTGATGCCGACGCGCCCGGTCGCGCCGCTGCGCGATGGTTGCCTGTTCGTGGTCTCGGAGATGAGTGACTTCGTCAAGGCCGGTGGCCTTGGCGACGTCGCCGCGGCGCTGCCGCGGGCGCTGCGCGAGCGGTGCGACGTGCGCGTGCTGATTCCAGGCTATCCCGCGGTGCTGGCCGGCGCCGGCGCATTGCAGCGGATCGGGCGCATCCCGGCCCATGCCGGCCTGCCGGCGTGCGAGGTCGCCCAGGCCCGGCGCGAGGACGGGCTGATCGTCTACGTGCTGCTCAACGGCGCACTCTTCGCACGCGAGGGCAGCCCGTATGTGGATGCCAACGGCCTCGACTGGGCCGACAACGCAGTGCGCTTCGCCACGCTGTCGCACGCGGCGGCGGCAATCGCCGCCGGCCAGGCGGGGCTCGACTGGTGCCCGCGCATCCTGCATCTCAACGACTGGCCAAGCGCGCTGGCCGCGGCCTACGTGCGCTGGAACGGCGGCGATACGCCGTGCCTGCTCACCATCCACAACCTTGCCTACCAGGGCCTGTTCCCGGCCGCGCTCGCACGCACGCTGGGGGTGCCGACGGGTGCGCTGGAGGACATCGAATTCCACGGCCGGCTGTCGTTCCTGCAGGCCGGCATCGTGCATGCCACCCATATCACCACCGTCAGCGTCAGCTACGCCGCGCAGATCACCGCACCCACGCTGGGCTGCGGGCTGGACGCGCTGCTGGCGCGGCGCGCGGCGGAAGGCGCGCTGACCGGCATCGTCAACGGCATCGACAACAGCTGGGATCCGCGCACCGACCGCCACCTGGAGGCACGTTTCGGCGTCAACGAATGCGGTGGCCGTACCCGCAACGCGCGCTGGGTGCGGCAGGCCTTCGGGCTGCCGGAGACCGGCGGGCCGCTGTTCGCGGTGGTGTCGCGGCTGGTTCACCAGAAGGGGCTGGACCTGATCTGCGAGGTGGCACCGCAGATCGCCGCCGCGAATGGGCAGATCGTGATCATTGGCGGTGGCGAGCGCCATATCGAACAGCAGGTGCGCGAACTGACGTTGCGCTTCCCGGGCCATGTCGGCGCGTTCATCGGCTTCGAGGAGGGGCTGGCGCGGTGCATGTTCGCCGGCGCGGATTTCCTGCTGATGCCATCGCGTTTCGAACCCTGCGGGTTGAGCCAGATGTATGCGCAGCGCTTCGGCTGCCTGCCGATCGCCCATGCCACCGGCGGGCTGATCGATACCGTCGATGATGGCGTCACCGGGTTCCTCTTTGCCGAGGCCACCACCGACGGCCTGCGGCGCGCGGTGGCGCGGGCGTTCCGCACCTGGCGCATGCCCGGGCTGATGGCGGCGATGCGTCGTGCGGCCATGCTGCGACCGGCCGGTTGGGACGAGGCCGGGCGCGAATACCTCGCGCTGTACGAGCGCGCCGCACCGCTGGCAGAGGCCGCATGAGCGCCGACGGCTACGTTGCTGCCTGCGATGCGGTCGAACCTGCGCAGGCCGGATCAGGAGAGGTGGACGCATCGTGGCCCGCACCGCTGCTGGCGCTCGCGCGCGGCGAGCCGGCGGATCCCTTCGCGTGGCTGGGCCCGCATCGCCTGGCCGATGGCCGGGTGGTGATCCGTGCGCTGGCGCACGGCGCGCGCTCGGTCGACGTCGTCGACGCCCGGGGACAGCGCTTGGCGGCCATGCACGCCGGCCCGGAAGGCCTGTACGAGGCCGTGCTGCCGTCCGCGTGCCGCTACCGGCTGCGCATCGAATGGCCCGACGCGATCCGGGAGACCGCCGATCCCTACGCCTTCGGGCCGGTGTCGGATGCGCACGACCTGCAGGCGTTCTCGCGCGGTGATGGCGAGGCGCTGCGGCGTCTGCTGGGCGCGCATCCGGACACCCGTGACGGCGTCGACGGCGTGCGTTTCGCGGTCTGGGCGCCGAATGCGCGACGGGTGGCGGTGGTCGGTGATTTCAACGGCTGGGACGGGCGCCGCCATCCGATGCGGCTGCGCCATGACGGCGGGGTGTGGGAACTGTTCCTGCCGGGCGTGGTGGCTGGCAGCCGCTACAGGTTCCGGATCACCGGCGTCGACGGGCAGGTCCTGCCGGACAAGGCCGATCCCGTCGCGCGCCGCAGCGAAGCGCTGCCGGGCACCGCGTCCGTGGTCGCTGATGCCGAACCGTTCGCGTGGAGCGACGGGGCCTGGCTGGCGGCGCGTGCACGCCGCGACCACGATGCCGAACCGCTGTCGATCTACGAGCTGCATGCCGGCTCCTGGCAACGCGATGCCGACGGCGCCTTGCTGGACTGGGACCAGCTTGCCGCGCGCCTGGTGCCGTATGTGCGCGAACTGGGCTTTACCCATATCGAACTGCTGCCGGTCTCGGAATATCCGTTCGGGGGCTCCTGGGGCTACCAGCCACTGGGGCTGTTCGCGCCGACCGCGCGGCATGGCGAGTCGGCCGCGTTCGCGCGCTTCGTCGATGCCTGCCATGGCGCCGGCATCGGGGTGATCGTCGACTGGGTCGCGGCGCACTTTCCCGACGACCCGCACGGGATGCAGCGCTTCGACGGCACCGCCCTCTACGAACACGCCGATCCCCGCGAGGGCGTGCACCGGGACTGGCACACGCTGATCTACAACCACGGCCGTCACGAGGTCGCGGCCTATCTCATCGGCAGCGCGCTGGAGTGGATCGAGCGCTTCCATATCGACGGCCTGCGCGTGGATGCGGTGGCATCGATGCTCTACCGCGACGACAGCCGCGCCGATGGCGAGTGGATTCCCAATGCGCATGGCGGGCGCGAGAACCTCGAATCGGTGGCGTTCCTGCGCGCCTTCAACGACGCCGTGCGCAGCCGCTTCCCGGGGGTGATGACGATCGCCGAGGAATCCACCGCATGGCCGGGCGTGACCGCGCCCACGCAGGCCGGCGGTCTCGGCTTCACCTACAAGTGGAACATGGGCTGGATGCACGACACCCTGCATTACCTGCGGCGCGACCCGCTGCACCGGCGCCACCACCACAGCGAGATGACCTTCGGGCTGGTGTACGCATTCTCCGAGCGCTTCGTGCTGCCGCTCTCGCACGACGAAGTGGTGCACGGCAAGGGCTCGCTGCTGCACCGGATGCCCGGCGACCACTCCGCCCGGCTTGCCCATCTGCGGGCCTACTACGGCTTCATGTGGGCGCACCCGGGCGCCAAGCTGCTGTTCATGGGTGGCGAGTTCGGCCAGCCGCACGAATGGCACCACGACGGCAGCCTCGACTGGCCGGTGCTGCAACATCCCGGCCACGACGGCGTGCGGCGCCTGGTGGCCGATCTCAACCGCACGCTGCGCGCGCAGCCGGCGCTGTACCGCGGCAACCACCGCGCCGAAGGCTTCGATTGGAGCGTCGGCGACGACGACCGCAACAGCGTGTTCGCGTTCGTGCGACTGGATCCCGACGGCGACGCACCGCCGTTGCTGGCGGTGAGCAACTTCACCCCGGTCGTGCGCCGCGACTACCGCGTGGGCGTGCCGGTCGCCGGGCGCTGGCGCGAGGTGCTCAACACCGACAGCCGGTATTACGGCGGCGGCAACGAAGGCAATGTAGGCGGCGTCGAAACGCGGCCGCTGGCGATGCACGGGCATGCGCAGTCGCTGGCGCTGCTGCTGCCACCGCTGTCGACGGTCTACCTGGTGCCCGAGGCATGACCGGCCGCGACGCCGACATGGTTCCGCGCTGGGGCGCGTGGCAGGTCGGCGACGGCTACCGCTTCGGGTTGTGGGCGCCGGCCGCATCGCGCGTGGAACTGGTGCTGGCCGATGGCGACGTGCATCCGATGGCGCGCGACGCCGATGGCTTCCACGCCGTGCACATCGCATGCGTTGCCGGCACCCGCTACCGGTTCCGCATCGATGGCGCGGAGCCGGTGCCGGACCCGGCGTCGCGCTGGCAGCCCGAGGGCGTCGATGGCCCCAGCGCCACGCTTGCCGGCGACGGCTACCGCTGGCAGCACGGCAGCTGGCGGGGCCGCCCCTGGCGCGAGGCGGTGATCTATGAGCTGCACGTTGGTGTCTGCGGTGGCTACGACGGCGTGCGTGCACAGCTGCCACGGCTGGCAGCGCTGGGGATCACCGCGATCGAGCTGATGCCGGTGGCCGAGCGTCCGGGCCGGCGCAACTGGGGCTACGACGGCGTGATGCCGTTCGCGCCAACCTCGGCCGATGGCACGCCGGAAGCGCTCAAGGCGCTGGTGGACGAGGCGCATGGGCTCGGGCTGATGGTGCTGCTCGACGTGGTCTACAACCATTTCGGGCCGCAGGGAAACCATCTCCACGCCATCGCGCCGGGGTTCTTCCGCGACGACATCTGCACCCCGTGGGGCCCGGCCATCGATTTCCGCCAGCCGGCGGTGTGCGAGTTCTTCCTCGCCAATGCGCGCATGTGGATCGACGAATACCGGTTCGACGGCCTGCGGCTGGACGCCG
The DNA here is from genome assembly GCF_021191595.1 of Alterluteimonas muca. Taxonomy (NCBI): domain Bacteria; kingdom Pseudomonadati; phylum Pseudomonadota; class Gammaproteobacteria; order Lysobacterales; family Lysobacteraceae; genus Alterluteimonas; species Alterluteimonas muca. The sequence goes on along the minus strand of NZ_JAIWPS010000013.1, from coordinate 95,223 downwards.
TGCACGCCATCGAACCTGCCGCCTTCCTCGATACGCTGCGCGAGCACGTGGCGGCTTCCACGGCACAGGGTCGCCATGTGCACCTGGTGCTGGAGAACGAGCACAACGATGCCGGCCTGCTCGAGCGCGGCTACACCGCGCAGTGGAACGACGACTTCCACAACGCCCTGCATGTACTGCTGACCGGCGAGGAGGAGGGCTACTACGCGGGTTTCGCCGATGACCCTGCCGCGCATCTGGCGCGCACACTCGGCGAGGGCTTCGCCTACCAGGGCCAGGCCGATCACCGCGGCAATGCCCGCGGCATGCCGAGCGGGCACCTGCCGCCGGAGCGCTTCGTGGTGTTCGCGCAGAACCACGACCAGATCGGCAACCGCGCGCTCGGCGATCGCCTGATCACCCAGGTCCCGGAATCGCGGCTGCGTGCGGCGTTGGCGCTCACCGCGCTGACGCCGATGGTCCCGCTGTTTTTCATGGGCGAGCCCTGGGGTGCACGCGAGCCGTTCCTGTTCTTCACCGATTTCGCACCACCGCTGGACGCGCAGGTGCGCGAGGGCCGGCGTCGCGAGTTCGCACATTTCGCGGCGTTCGCCGATCCGGAGCGGCGTGCACGTATTCCCGATCCCAACGACGAGGCGACCTTCCGCGCGTCGGCCTGTGACATCGCCGATGCCGATCGGGGTGAGGGCGCGCGCTGGGCGGCGTGGTTCCAGGCGCTGCTGGCGGTGCGCCGGCAGTGGCTGGCGGCCGGGGCCGGCGAGGGTCGTGGTCACGTGCTGCAGCCCGGCGCCATCGCGGCATACTGGCGGCTGCCCGGCGGACGCTGGCAGGTCTTCGCCAATTTCGGCGAGCAGGCGTTGCCGCTGCCGGCGGATCGCGGCACGGTCGTGTATGCCGAGAACGTCCCCGAGACCGGATCCGGCAGCCTGCCCCCGGACGGCTTCCTCGCCTGCTGGCTCAAGGGTGAGCGCAATGGCTGACCCGGACCTGCGCACGCTGGCGGATACCGCCGGGGTCATCGTCGACTGGACCGACGCCGACGGCGTCGCGCAACGCGTCGGCGACGACACCCTGGTGGCGGTGCTGGACGCGCTTGGCATCCACGCACGCACCCCCGCGAAGTGCCGCGAGGCGCAGGCGGAGCTCAATGCACGCTCGACGCAGGCGCCGCCGCTGGTCACCGCACGTGCCGGTGAACCGGTGGCGCTGGGGCGTGCCGGGGGCCGCGTGGAGCTCGTCCACGAGGACGGCGACCGGGTGGAACTGCGCGTGGCCGAGGACGGCACCGTGCCGGCGCCGCCGCAGCCGGGGGAGTGGAAATTCGGCGATGACGATGAGCGCAGCCTGGTGGTGGCACCGGCGCGCTGCTTCGGTGTCGCCGATGCCCTGGGTGCGGCGGCGCCGCGCGCCTGGGGCGTGGCGCTGCAGGTGTACTCGGCGCGCGGGCCGCGCGATGCCGGCATCGGCGACGCCGGCGGCGCGGACGCATGGCTGACGCGCGCCGCGCGATATGGTGCGCACGCAGTGGCGCTCAGCCCGTTGCATGCGGCGATGCCCGCGGGCCCGCACTACAGCCCGTACTCGCCCGCGGACCGGCGCTGGCTGGACCCGCTGCATGCCGACCCCGCCGCGGTGCTGGGCGTGGCTGCGGCGCAGTCGTGCCTCGAGCGTGCGGGTCTTGCCGGGCGCTTCGACGCGCTCGCTGCTGGTGCGCTGGTCGACTGGCCGGAAGGCGCGGCGGTGAAGTGGCGCTGGCTGCGCGCGTTGCATGCGGCGCATGCCGGGTCGCACGCCGACGCCATTGCCGGCTTCGCGGCCGCCGGTGGCGATGCCCTGCACGCGCATACGCAGTGGGCGGCACGTGCCTTCGGTGATGGCGACCCGTCGCTGCATGTGTTCGCGCAGTGGCTGGCCGCGCGCAGCTGGGCGGCGCTGCAGGCGCAGGCGCGCGGGCAGGGCATGGGCATCGGCCTGGTCGCCGATCTCGCGGTGGGCTTCGACCCGGCGGGCAGCGAGGCCGCGGCGCAGGCGGACGCCGTGCTCGACGGGCTGCTGCTGGGCGCCCCGCCGGATGCATTCAACGCGCAGGGCCAGGTGTGGGGGCTGGGTGCCTACGCGCCGGCGGCCCTGCGGCGCTCGGGCTATGCACCGTTCCGTACCCTGCTCGACTGCGTCATGCGCGACCGTGGCGGCGTGCGCATCGATCACATCCTCGGCCTCAAGCGGATGTGGCTGGTGCCCACCGGTGCCGAGGCGACCCACGGCGCATACCTGCGCTATCCGATGCGCGAGCTGCTGGACCTGCTCGCACTGGCCTCGTGGCGGCACCGGGCGATCGTGATCGGCGAGGACCTGGGCGTGGTGCCGCCGGGGTTCCGCCAGCGGCTGGCCGCGCGTGGCGTGCTCGGGATCGACGTGCTGCCGTTCACCCGCGATGACGACGGCGGCTTCCTGCCACCCGCGCAGTGGCGGCACGACGCCGTGGCCATGACCACCACCCACGACCTGCCGACGCTGGCGGGCTGGCGCATCGGGCGCGATCTGTCCTGGCGCCGCCGCTGCGGGCTGCTCGATGCCGACGGCCGGCGCCGGGCGATGCGGGAACGTCGCACGGACGTGGCCGCGCTCGACCGCGCGATCGTCGCGGCCGGCGGCACCACCGATGGCGACCCCACGGTTGCAGCGCTGCGGCACGTGGCGACCACGCCGTCACCGCTGGTCCTGGTGCCTGCCGAGGATATGCTTGGACTGCGCGGGCAGCCGAACCTGCCCGGCGTGGTGGAGACGCATCCCAACTGGCGGCGGCGCCTGCCGGAACGCACCGATGCGGCCTGGCAGGCGGCGGTGGCGGCCATCAGTGCCGGACGCCGGCAGGGAGCCGCAGCGTGATCCCGTTGCGTTCCACCGCGCGCCTGCAGCTGCATGCGGGCTTCACCCTGCGCGACGCCGCGGCCAGCGTGCCGTACTACGCGCGCCTGGGCATCAGCCATCTCTACCTGTCGCCGATCACCCGCGCGGTGGCCGGCTCCACCCATGGCTACGACGTGGTGGATCCCGCCACCGTCTCGCCCGAGCTCGGCGGCGAGCCGGCGCTGCGTGCGCTGGCGCGCGCCGCGCACGCGCACGACATGGGCCTGGTGCTCGACATCGTGCCCAACCACATGGCCGCGCATCTGGACAACGCCTGGTGGCGCGACGTGGTGGTGCGCGGCCGGCGCAGCCCCTGGGCGCGCTGGTTCGATATCGAATGGGACGCACCCGGTCGCGCGGGCCGGCTGTGGCTGCCGGTGCTCGACCGCAGCCTGGCGCAGGCGCTGGCCGATGGCGTGCTGACGCTGGCCCTGCAGCGCGACGGCAGCTGGGCGCTGGACCACCACGGCACCCGCTGGCCGCTCGGCGTGGCGCCGCGCCGGGTGCCGCGTGATACGGGGGCGCGTCGACGCTGGGTGGCATCGATCAACGCCGGCGCCCGCAACGGCGACGACGCGCTCGCCCAGCTGGTTGCCGCACAGCCATACCGGCTGGCCTGGTGGCGCGGCGGCAACGCACTGTTGAACTACCGGCGTTTCTTCGACATCACCTCGCTGGTGGCGCTGCGCATGGAGGTGCCGGCGGCATTCAACGCCGTGCATGCACTCCCGCTGCGCCTGGTGTCCGAAGGCCTGGTGGATGGGCTGCGGGTGGACCACGTCGACGGCCTGGCCGATCCCGGTGGCTATGTGCGGCGCCTGCGCCGCGCGCTGGACCGCGCCGGGCGTGCGCGCGGGCTGGCGCCGGGCACGCTCGGGCTGTGGGTGGAAAAGATCCTCGCACCCGGCGAGAGCCTGCCCGCGGATTGGCCCTGCGATGGCACCACCGGCTACGACTTCATGGACCAGGCCGGCGGCCTGCTGCACGACCCCGATGGCGAGGCTGCGCTGGTGGAGCTGTGGCGTGCGCGCAGCGGGCGCACTGGCGATTTCGCCACCGAGGAACTGCAGGCCCGCGGCGAGGTGCTGGCCGGCCCGCTGCAGGCCGAGTTCGACCGCACCCTGCGCGTGCTGCTGCGTTGTGCGCGCCATGATGCGATGGCGCGCGAGCTCCCGCCCTCCGCCTGGGCGCAGGCCCTGCGCGGCATCCTCGAGGTGTTCCCGGTGTATCGCACCTATGCGGGCGCGGGCGGTCTCGAGGGCGGCGATGCCGGGCTGGTCGAGCGTGCCTGCGCGCGGGCATCGGATGCGGGTGGCGAACTGCAGCGCACCGCGGTGGGGCTGCTGCGCGGCTGGCTGTTGCAGGCGTCCGGCACGCCGGCGCAGCAGCGCGCGCAGCGCGAGCTGCGGCAGCGCGTGGAGCAGCTGTCGGCGCCGCTCAACGCCAAGTCGGTGGAGGACACCGCGTTCTACCGCCACGGCGTACTGCTGTCGCGCAATGAGGTCGGCAGCCACCCGCTGCCGGGGCAGCTGGGCATTGCCGCCGGGACCTTCCATGCCGCCGCCGCCGCGCGGCCGCCCCGCGCGCTGCTGGCGACCGCGACCCACGACCACAAGCGGGGCGAGGACATGCGGGCGCGGCTGGCGGTGCTGGCCGCACGCGCGCCCTGGTGGGAGCGCACCGTGGAGGCGCTGGAACGCGAGGCCGCCGCACTGCTGTCGGGCGACGCCCCCGACGGCGCCGATCGCGCGATGCTCTGGCAGACGCTGGTCGGCGCGTGGCCGCTGGGGCTGGCGGCCGATGACCGTGCCGGGCTGCGCGACTGGCATGAACGGGTCGCGGGCTGGCAGACCAAGGCGATGCGCGAGGCCAAGCGGCGCACCTCGTGGGTGGATCCGCAGCCCGGCTACGAGGAAGCCGCCGGATCGTTCCTGGAGGCCGTGCTGACCGCTCCACGCGGGCTGGCCCTGCGCGGGCGCCTGCAGGACGCCGCCGGGGCCATCGCCCCGGCCGGCGCCGTGCTCGGCCTCGCGCAGGTGGCGCTGCGGCTCACGCTTCCCGGTATTCCCGACCTGTACCAGGGCACCGAAGGCTGGGACCTGTCGCTGGTCGATCCCGACAACCGCAGGCCCGTGGACTACCGCCTGCGCGAGGCGTGGCTCGATGATGCGCGCGACTGGCAGGCGCTGCTGCGCGACTGGCGCGACGGCGCGGTCAAGGCGCGTCTGCTGCAGCGGCTGCTGGACCTGCGCCGTGCATGGCCGGCGCTGTTCGCCGATGGCGACTACCGGCCGCTGGCCGTGGCCGACGGCTGGATCGGCTTCGTGCGCACGCACGGCGATACCCGGCTGTGCGTGCTGGTGCCGGTGCGTCCGCCGGCGGGCACGCCAGGCGCCCTGCAGGCGCGTTGGCCGGAGACCGCGTTCCACGTGCCCCCCGGCCGCTGGCAGCACCTGTTGACCGGGGCACGACTGGACGTGGGTGATGCTGGGCTCCCGCCTGCGCGCCTGCGCCGGCATGGGCCGATCGCCGTGCTGGTCGACCCGCCTCATTCCTAGATGGAGACATCCGCAATGGATCCCGATACCCGGCGCGCGCGCGTCGAACAACTCGCCCGCGAGATCTGGGAGGCCGAAGGCCGCCCCGAGGCCCAGGCCGAGCGCCACTGGGGCATGGCCGAGCGCCTGGTCGATGCCGAGATCGCCGCGGCCGGCCAGCCACCGGCACCGCAAGAACCGTCCGGACACTGACCAGCCCATGTCGAAGAAATCATTCGCCACCCGTTCGCGCATCCAGGAGGGCCGCCCGTATCCGCTCGGCGCCACCTGGGATGGCCTGGGCGTCAATTTCGCGCTGTATTCCGCGCATGCCACGAAGGTGGAGCTGTGCCTGTTCGATGCGCGCGGGCGCGAGTGCGAGCGCATCGTGCTGCCGGAGTACACCGACGAGGTCTGGCATGGCTACCTGCCCGACGCGCGGCCGGGCCAGCTGTACGGCTACCGCGTGCATGGGCCCTACGCGCCCGATGCCGGGCACCGTTTCAACCCGAACAAGCTGCTGATCGACCCCTATGCACGGCGCCTGGTCGGTGAGCTGAAGTGGGCGCCGGCGCTGTTCGGCTACACCCTGGGGCATCGCGACGCCGACCTCAGTTTCGACCGCCGCGACAGCGCCGCCTACATCCCGAAGTGCGCGGTGATCGACCCCTCGTTCACCTGGGGCGAGGACCGCCGGCCGGCCCGCCCGTGGTCACGCACGGTGATCTACGAAAGCCATGTGCGCGGGCTGACCATGCGCCACCCGGACGTGCCCGAGGCCCATCGCGGCACCTTTGCCGGGCTGCGCGAGGAACCCGTGGTGCGCCACCTGCGCGACCTCGGCGTCACCGCGGTGGAACTGTTGCCGGTGCACGCGTTCGCCGACGACCACTACCTCGAGGAAAAAGGGCTGCGCAACTACTGGGGCTACAACACCCTGTGCTTCTTCGCACCGCAGCCGCGCTACCTCGCCAGCGGCAGCATCGACGAATTCAAGCAGATGGTCGCGCGCCTGCATGCCGAAGGGCTGGAGGTGATCCTCGACGTGGTCTACAACCACACCGCCGAAGGCAACGAACTCGGGCCCACGCTGTCGTTCCGCGGCATCGACAACGCCAGCTACTACCGGCTCGCCGACAACCCGCGCCACTACATCAACGACACCGGTACTGGCAACACGCTTGACCTCACCAGTGCCGGCGCCCTGCGGCTGGTGGCCGATTCGCTGCGCTACTGGGTGCAGGAGATGCATGTCGACGGCTTCCGCTTCGACCTCGCCACCATCCTCGGTCGCGAGCGCAGCGGCTTCGATCCGTCGGGCAGCTTCCTCGACACCGTGCGCCAGGACCCGGTGCTGGGCGGGGTGAAGCTGATCGCCGAGCCCTGGGACATCGGCCCGGGCGGCTACCAGGTCGGCAACTTCCCACCCGGCTGGGCGGAGTGGAACGACCGCTTCCGCGATACCGTGCGCGCGTTCTGGCGCGGCGAAGAAGGCAAGCTCCCGGAGCTCGCCACCCGCATCACCGGTTCCGCTGACCTGTTCAACCACCACGGCCGCCGCCCGAGTGCCTCGGTGAACTTCATCACCGCGCACGACGGCTTCACCCTGCGCGACCTGGTCAGCTACGAGCACAAGCACAACGAAGCCAACGGCGAGGACAACCGCGACGGCCACGACCACAACCTGTCGGCCAACTACGGTGTGGAAGGGCCGAGCGAGGATGCCGGCATCGAGGCGCTGCGGCTACGCCAGCAGCGCAACCTGCTGGCCACCCTGCTGCTGGCGCAGGGCACGCCGATGCTGCTGGCGGGCGACGAGTTCGGGCAGACCCAGCACGGCAACAACAACGCCTATTGCCAGGACAACGAGATCAGCTGGCTGGACTGGGACGCCGCCGCACGGCCGCAGGGGCAGGAACTGACCGCGTTCGTGCAGCGCGTGCTGTCATTGCGCGAGCGCTTCCCGCTGCTGCACCACAACCGCTTCCTGACCGGTCGCTACGACCCCGAGCTCGATGTCCAGGACGTGCGCTGGCTGCGCCCTGACGGCGAGGCGATGGGCGACGACGACTGGAATGCGCCGCATGCGCGCGCGCTGATGATGCATCTCGACGGCCGCGCGCCGGTCAGCGGGCTGCGCGTGCCGGGTACTGCGGCCAGCCTGCTGTTGCTGGTGAATGCCGCGGAAGAGGCGGTGGTGTTCCGGCTGCCGGACGTGGCTTCGGTGCACTGGCGGATGCTGCTCGACACCACCACCGGCGGCCGCGGGCCGCGCCTGCCGGGTGGTGGCGAATGGACCGCGGAAGGCCGCTCGCTGGCGCTGCTGGCGGTGGAACACGACGAGGCGGGGTGATCCGCCGGCCGGGGTGCGGCTTCCGCGGACCGGCAGCGGGAGTGTGGGGACCTGCGTCCCTGATCCCGCCGTCCGCCTCCGCTGCGAATCGAAGCCGGGTCAGCCCGGCCGTGCCTCAGCCACCTGCACGCTCGCGCTCGATCGCGCGCCAGCCGATGTCGTGGCGGTGGAATTCGCCGTGCCATGAAATCCCGCTGATCGCGGCATAGGCGCGCTCCCGGGCATCGGCGACGGTGTCGCCGAGCGCGCACACGCACAGCACCCGGCCGCCAGCGGTGACCACGTGCTGGCCCTCGAGCGCGGTGCCGGCGTGGAAGACCCTGGTGTGCTCGGGTTCGGGCACGTCCCAGGTGTTGATGACATCGCCGGTGCGCGGCTTGCCGGGGTAGTGCTCGGCGGCCATCACCACGCCCAGCGACGGACGCGGGTCCCACCTGGCCTCGGCGCCGTCGAGGCGGCCGTCGATCGCGGCCTCCACAAGTTCGGCGAGGTCGGACTGCAGACGCAGCATCACCGGCTGGGTTTCCGGGTCGCCGAAGCGCACGTTGTATTCGATCACCTTCGGCGCGCCGTGGCGGTCGATCATCAGCCCGGCATAGAGGAAGCCGGTGAAGGGCGCGCCGTCGGCGGCCATGCCGGCGACGGTGGGTTCGACCACCTCGCGCATGATCCGCGCATGCACCTCCGGCGTGACCACCGGCGCCGGCGAGTACGCACCCATGCCGCCGGTGTTGGGCCCGGTGTCGCCGTCGCCGACGCGCTTGTGGTCCTGGCTGGTGGCCATCGGCAGCGCGGTGCGGCCATCGACCATCGAGATGAAGCTGGCTTCCTCGCCGTCGAGGAACTCCTCGATCACCACCCGCGAGCCGGCGGCGCCGAAGGCGTAGTCGCCGAGCATGTCGGTGATCGCGGCCTCGGCGTCCTCCAGCGTCATCGCCACGATCACGCCCTTGCCGGCGGCCAGGCCATCGGCCTTGATCACGATCGGCGCACCGCGCTCGCGCACGTATTCCAGCGCCTCCTCGACATGCGTATGCACCGCGTAGTGCGCGGTGGGGATGCCGTGGCGGGCGAGGAAGTCCTTCGCGTACGCCTTGCTGCCCTCGAGCTGGGCGGCGGCCGCGGTCGGTCCGAAGATGCGCAGGCCGGCGTCGCGGAAACGGTCGACCACGCCGGCCACCAGCGGGCCCTCCGGCCCGACCAGGGTGAAGGCGACGCCTTCGTCGCGCGCCAACGCCAGCAGTGCGTCGATATCGGTGGCGGCCACGTCGACATTGCGGCACCCGTCCTCGGTGGCGGTGCCCGCGTTGCCCGGCGCCACCAGCACTTCGTCGACGCGCGGCGACTGCGCGAGCTTCCAGGCCAGTGCGTGCTCGCGCCCGCCCGAACCGATGACCAGAACCTTCATGCGCGCTCCCACCGCCGAGTCAGGCGCGGATTCTAGACCGTGCAGGGTGCTGCCGCCGGACAGCCGCCGCAGGCAGAGCGCCTGCGTTGCGAACGGCGCACCTGCGGCGTTGCTACGATCGCCGGTCCGCCTGCATCCGGCACGTCCATGTCCGCACCCGCCACGCTGATCGAAACCCTGCTCTCGCCGGTGGTCGGCGTCATCAACCGCGTGCTCTGGGACTACCTGCTGGTGTACGGGTTGCTGGGCGTCGGGGTGTTCTTCACCGTGCGGCTGCGCCTGCTGCAGCTGCGCCGCTTCGCTCACATGCTGAGCCTGGTGCGCCCCGGCCGCGGCGGCGATGCCAGCGGCATCTCGCCGTTCCAGGCACTTGCCACCAGCCTGGCCTCGCGGGTGGGGACCGGCAACCTCGCCGGGGTGGCCATCGCGCTTTCCCTCGGCGGGCCGGGGGCACTGTTCTGGATGTGGTGCACGGCCGTCGTCGGCATGGCCACCGCGTACGCCGAGAGCAGCCTGGCGCAGCTCTACAAGGTGCGCGATGCCGGGGGCCAGTACCGTGGCGGTCCGTCGTACTACATGACCCTCGGGCTCGGACGCCGCTGGATGGGGGTGGCGTTCGCAGTGGCGCTGCTGGTGTCCTACGGCGCGGTCTTCAGCAGCGTGCATGCCAACGCGATCGGGCAGTCGATGGGCGAGGCCTTCGGGCTGTCGCCGCTGGTGGTGGCCGGCGTGCTGGTGGTGCTGACCGCGGCGGTCATCTTCGGCGGCCTGCGCCGGGTGGCGCGGGTGGCGGAATGGGTGGTGCCGTTCATGTCGGTGGCCTATCTCGGGCTCGCCGGCTGGGTGGTGGTGACCAACCTCGGCGAGGTCCCGGCGGTGCTGGCGCAGGTACTGCGCAGTGCGTTCGGCCTCGATGCCGCGGCCGGCGGGATACTCGGCGCGATCACGGTGGCGATGCTGCAGGGGGTCAAGCGCGGCCTCTATTCCAACGAGGCGGGCATGGGCAGCGCGCCCAACATCGCCGCCGCGGCCACGCCGGTGCCGCACCACCCCGCAAGCCAGGGCCTGGTGCAGTCGTTGGGCGTGTTCATCGACACCCTGCTGATCTGCAGCGCCACCGGCTTCGTGATCCTGCTGTCGGGCGTGCTCGGCAGCGAGGGCGACGGGGTGCTGCTGACCCAGCGCGCCGTCGGGGTGTTCTTCGGCGACTTCGGCGTGGTGTTCGTCGCGGTGGCGCTGTTCTTCTTCGCCTTCACCACGATCATCGGCAACTACTCCTATGCCGAGACCAACCTGCTGTACCTCGGCGGCGGCCGCAGCGGTCTGCTGGTGCTGCGACTGGTGACCCTGGCGGTGATCAGCTGGGGCGTGTTCTCGCGCGTGCAGGTGGTGTGGGATGCCGCCGACGCCTCGATGGCGGTGATGGCCTCGATCAACCTGGTGGCGATCGTGCTGCTGTCCGGGGTGGTGGTGAAGCTCACCCGCGACTACGACAGCCAGCTGCGCGCCGGGCGTACGCCCGAATTCGACGCCGGCCGCTTTCCCGAGTTCGGCGCCGGCGTGGACGCAGCGATCTGGCGGCCACGGCGGCGCCGCGATTGAGCGCGTGGCGCGCGATCAGCCGCGGCGGGCACCCTGGGTGAAGATCGCGCGGGTACCGACCACGGCCAGCGTCGCCACCGTCAGCGGCACGACGAACAGCATCATGATCGCGCTGTAGGCGGGCAGCGCCGCGTGGCCTGCGGAATCGAGCAGCAGGTACGCGGTGTAGGCGACGTAGTAGGCGAGGAACAGCCCGCCCTCCCAGCGATTGATGCAGTGGCCGGTGAAGAAGATCGGCAGGCAGGCGACGGCCGTGGCCAGCATCACCGGCATGTCGAAGTGCAGCGCGGAGGCGCCCACGCCGATGCCGTCCGGCGCCACCAGCGCGGTGATCCCCAGCACCCCGAGCAGGTTGAACAGGCAGCTGCCGACCACGTTGCCGACCGCGAGGTCGCGCTGGCCGCGCATCACCGCCAGCACCGAGGTGGCGATCTCCGGCAGCGACGTGCCGACCGCGACCACGGTCAGCCCGATCACCAGTTCGCTCAGGCCGAACCGGCGCGCGATCACGGTCGCCGCGTCCACCAGCCAGCCGGCGCCCACGATCAACAGGAGCAGGCCCGCGGCCACGAACGCCAGGTCGCGGATGCGCGTGCTCATGCCGCGGGCGCGGACGGGCTCCGGCGCGGTGCCCGCGGCCTGCGGCTCGCGTCGGCCGAGCCGGATCTGCAGCACGAGGTAGGCCACGAGCGCGGTCACCAGCAGCACGCCATCGCCGGACCCGAGCACGCCATCACCGGCCAGCAGCAGCACGCCCACCGAGGCCACCACCATCAGCGGCACGTCCACCCGCACCAGCTGCCGCGCCACCACGAGCGGGGCCACCAGCGCCGCCACGCCGATGATCAGCAGCACGTTGGTGATGTTGCTGCCGACCACGTTGCCCAGCGCGATGTCGCCACTGCCGTCGCGCGCCGCGCCGATGCTGACGGCGAGTTCCGGCGAGCTGGTCCCGAAGGCGACCACGGTCAGGCCGATCACCAGTGGCGAAAGACCGGTGGCAAGTGCGAGCCGGCTCGCCCCGCGCACCAGCAGTTCGGCGCCCAGGGCCAATGCCACAAGGCCGACGACAAGGAGCAGCAGGGTCATGCGCAGCATCCGCAACAGGGCCACGCTGCATAGCATGCCGACACTGCACGCAGCGTCCACGGCGACGCCGCTGCGATTCGACCCGCGCGTCGAGAACGGTGAAAATGCAACGCCGCTGCACCTGCACACCGATGCCCAGCCCCGTCCCGCCCGCGCCCGGCCCGTCACACGATGCGGCCACCCTGCGCCTGTCCGTCGCCCCGATGATGGACTGGACGGATATTGCAGAGAATCTCTTCTCTATCAATAAGTTAGATCCTTTGTTGAGGGTTGCGTTGCACCTGCGCTGCCCTGAGGTGACCTATGGTCTCTCGTAACTTGGCCCTGGCCCACTCGAAGAAGTGCCAAGTCGCGGCCTGCGCGAGGCAGTGCCGCTGCCGCGTTTAGCTCCCACCATTGATTTGCGGTCGAGGATCGACGCTGACCGTCGCGCTTCGATGGCCTTCCTGCATCCGCCGACTGCAGACACCACAACCAACCCCACCCGGCCATGCTGCACGTTCTCCCTCCGGCGTCCCCAGACATGCCTGACGTGAACGAATCCGGCCCCCAACACTACCCAAGCCGCAGGCAGCCTTCGACCTTGCCGTTTTTTGCGTGCGCAATCCCGCTGATCCTGTTTGCCATGCTGGCCGCTACCTCATGCGCCCGCATTTCAGACCGAGAGGGAGAGCGGTGGCCTGTCCGGCCCACCATCGAGGCTTCGGGCTTCGCCACCGTTCTGACGGCGCCGCCGGTGCCGTATGCGGATGCGCCGCCGCCATCGGACCGGGAGCGAATGAGCACGGCCACGGCAATGGCAATGGAACTGCACGCCAATCCTCCCGAGGACGCACGCCAGGCCGCCATGGCCCTGGCGCGAAAACTGCAGGAACAGGAAGGGCGGAACTACATCGGGGTTCGCGTCATCCGCGATCCGGCGCCGCGCTTCGCGTTCCAGTTCCAGACCGATGCGGTCGCCACGCTGGCCCGCTACACGGACGATCCGCGCTTCGCCGCGATCGACGGCGGTCGCCCCGCCGCGGAGCTGCAGCCCTTGGCCGATGAATGGAACGCACGCTTTGCTCCGCACCGGCTGGGCGTCGGGAACGTGTACGAGTTCGACGGCGTGGTGCGGTTCGACCTGCAGGTCGACGAAGCGACATTCCGGTCGATCGCCCGTGCCGAGGGCTGGCGGTTGCCTGCGCAGATCGAGTTGGTCTTCACCCCGTCGCCGAACGCGGATGCGCTCGATCCCGCGCTTGCGCCGCTGGTGCGCCTCGTGCCCAGGCACGACCGGGTGCCTGCGGTGACCACGCTTGCGCTGCACTCCGGGCGTGTCATTTTGCGCGACGGCTGCTTTCGCCTCGCCGCGCAGGAGGGGGGCGGGGAGGAAGCGCTGGTGATCTTCGACCGCGACATCGCGCTGGTGCGCGACGACGCGGGCTACCTGGCCCTGCAGGCGCCGGGCACCGACCAGCCGCTTCCGCGTATCGGGGAACGTATGACCTGGGCTGGGCCGCGGGGCGTCGATGAGCGAGACGCCGGGGTGCAGGCGCTTCGCTCCGCGTGCGGCGAAGGGACGATCATGAGCGTCGGGACGCCATCGAGCGCGCATCATTCCCGAGTGCGGCCCTGGGTGATCGACAACCTCGCGAACGATCGCGGGATGACGCGGAAGCAGGTCTGGGATGCGCTCAAGCGGTGTTGGGCGCTCATTGATGACGCCGGCCCGGACGCGCGCTTCTCCCGGTCAGAGAGCGAACACTGCCGCGTCCCGCCAGACTACCTGTGAGATCGGGGCACCGTCTGGGGCCACGCGGCAACCGGTCTCCTCTTTCCCTGGAAAACAGCTAGCCAACGACTCTTCTTCGCTGGTGTCGATCATCGTCGCTGGCGGAGCGCAGGTGCCTTTCATCATTCTTCTGTTAGCAGGCTCCTGACTTCCTCATAGCGTGCATTGATCAATCTGTGCTTGTCGTTGTGATAAAGCGCGCCTTGGCTAATGAGGTAGTAACCGCGATTGAGGCTGAGATAGCCCTCTTGTGGAGTTCCTTGCCTCGCTGCCACCTGTTGCAAATACGGTGCGCGCGTGAAGGTGACCAAGAAGATTTCATCCCGGTAGCTCTCCAGCGATTTGCGCTTCAGACATCCGTTTGGCAAAGCGCAGAACTCTCCGCTCGTGGAGAACGGACCGCTAAAACGGGTCTTCAGTTGCTCTCCCGCAACACAAGTCCCCGAATGGCAACGTGTGACTCTCCACACCATGGTCCCATCCATCGTGTCTGGATAATTCTCGTGACGAACGTCTTCCAGAATCGCGGTGGCGACAATGTCCGCGGTTTGGGCGCTGGATGCCACTTCCTCTGCTGAAATGCTGGTAACGGTAAGACGATCCGACCGCGCGCTACAAGCCGCGCTTCCCAGCGCTACAAGCACGAGAAAAACTTGACTGCAAATGCGGCGTGCCGGCGTGTGCGATTTCATCCTGCATCCTCCGTTGGCTTCCGGGCAAAGAGCTATGTCGCTTCCAGTTCCACAGGGACCCGCTGGCCCAGGATTGCCGCGATGCTCGCCAGTGTGTCGAGCGAGAAGACGAGGAGGGCAGCGGCCAAGGTGCTGACAAGGAATGCTGCGACATAGCCGAACACCCATCCAGACGTGAGATCGTCAGGCCCGGTCAACCGATAGAGCAGAACAGTTGCGATCCCTCCCGCAAGTGGCGCCAAGACGAGGATGACCAAGCCGAGGAAAGTCTCGAGGAGACCTCCGGTGGTAGGGCTGGTGCTGCCGTCGCCTTCGCCATTCTGCTGGAGCCAAGCGCCGTCGGACTCGTCGTAGGTGTCCGGCCTTCCGTAGCGGTCCGGATGGAGTTCGTTCCATCGCTCCAGGTACGAGCGATTTGGATCGGGACCCAGTTGGATAGGGCGCTGGGACATCAGAAGCCCCGCTGGCTGAGCCGGTGATGGAGGAGGGGATCACGTTGGATCTCCTCCATCGTCCGGATCATGCCGGCGACCAACTCATCGATAGGCGACCGCGAAGTGATGCCGGATCCGTCCGGTGGCTCTGTGGTGTGCAGCTCGATCTGGACTTCTTCGGAGGCGTGTTTGTTCATTGCGACTACTCCATGAGGACTATGCGGCTTCCAGCTCTACATGCACCTGCTGGCCAAGGGCGGCCGCGATGTTCACCAGCGCGTCGAGCGAGAAGCGGCCAATACGGCCGCGCAGCAGGTCATTGATACGCGGCTGGCTGATACCGCACTGTTCGGCAGCCACGGCTTGCGTCCAGTCCTTGTCCTGCACGAGTGCTGCGATCTTGCGCATGAGTTCGGCGCGCACCTTCAGGTTGGCTGCTTCCTCGGCGGAGTCTGCAAGCGCATCCCAGACGCTGGCGAATCGGTCGGGCTTGGTCGTGGTCTTGCTCATGGTCACTTCCTGCTCAGGAGGACAAAACGTTGCTTCGCCAACTCGATGTCCCGTTTCGACGTGGCCTGTGTCTTCTTCTGGAAGGCATGGAGGACGTAGACCGCGTCGGCCAATCGGGCGGTGTAGATGACGCGGTACGTGCCGCTGTCGTCCCGCACCCGGATCTCCTCGACGCCCTTGCCGATCGTCGGCATGGGCTTGAAGTCGTCGGGCTGCAATCCATGCTGCACACGATCCAGTTGGTATCCGGCGTCCCGCTTCGCGTCATCCGGGAACTCCCGCAGGCTACGCAGGGAGTCTCCGAGGAACTCGATTGGCTTGACGGGCATGAGTATATCCGTATTGATATAAACGGCAAGTGAGTCAGCTGGACGCCTTCGCCGGGCGTTCCTCGACGTGCTCTGGCCGAAGATGGGTGTAGCGCTTCAGGGTCGTCCACGATTCATGCAGGGTGAACTGAGCAACTTCCGGAATGTCATAGCCCCGCTCGAACAGCCGGGATGTCGCCTCGTGGCGCAGGTCGTGGAAGCGGAGGTCTTCCAGGCCGCGGAGCCGGCAGGCACGGGTGAAGTTGGCGCCGATCGACTTCGGGTTGTAAGGGAACACGCGCGGATCCGGCGTCTGCTTCCCGTCCGGCCCCTCCGCCATGACCTTGGGCTGCCGGTCGATGATCTCCCAGGCTTCGGACAGCAAGCGGAAGGCGCGGCGGTTGCCGACCTTCTTGCGCGGGTGCTTCACGTCGTCCAGCCAGGCGATGCCCTTGTCGCGATCGAGGTCGGCCCATTTGAGCCGGGTGATCTCTTCCTGGCGTCGGGCGGTCGCCAGCGCGAAGCGGATGATGTCGGCCATTGGGATCTCCGCGCGCACGTCGCGGACAGCGAAGTGGTCGAGCAACGCCTTTTCTTCCGCAGGCGTTACCCGGCGCTGGCGCTGCTTCGGCTTGGCGACGACTCGGCGCTGCCTCAGCTCGTGCGAGGCGTCCTCGAGCAACTGCAGGTTGATCGGCAGGCCCAGTGACGCGCGGGCGGTGCGGAAGACCCCGCGCAGCCAGATCAGGTCATTGTTAGCGGTGGCTGGGCCGGCCCCCTCTCGCCGGCGAGCTTCGACGTGCGCGATGTAATCCCCTGCCGTCAGGCGCAGGGCATTCTTCTTGGAGATCTCGTATCCCGCCAGGCGTCTGAGATCCGCTTCCTTGGTGCGACCCCAAGGCGTCAGCTCTTTGATGTTTTGCCCGTACCAGGCCAGCAGCTCGGCGACGGTGGAGCCCCTGCCCAGCGGTTCGCCGCGTGCGCGCTGCTGGTCCAGCTCGGCTTCGCGCCGACGCATCCACTCGTTGGCCAATTGGCGCCGGTCGAAGGTGGCCGACTCCGAAACGACGGTCTTGCCATCGCGCTTGAGGCGGATGATGGCCGTGTAACCTAGCGATCCGTTCTTCCGGCGGCGGGTGAGGATTGAGCCCATGCCTGGAGTGTAACAACGGTCTTTGTGTTGCACCACGCGTTACACTTCAAACCCGGAAACAGCCGAAATTGACCGATCATGACCGCAACTGAGCATCCCGAAAACTTGGGTAACTCATTGGATCAGCGCGAGAAATTGCGCTATGCGGCCTCTCTTCGTCTTTCAGTTGCGCCGATGATGGACTGGACGGATACCCATTGCCGGGTGTTCCACCGGCTGCTTGCGCCCGGCGCGCTGCTGTACACCGAGATGGTGCATGCCAACGCGGTGATCCTCGGCGACCGCTCGCGGCTGCTGGCGATGGATCCGGTCGAGCATCCGGTCGCGCTGCAGCTGGGTGGCAGCGATCCCGCGCTGCTTGCACAGGCGGCGGCGATCGTCGCCGGGCACGGCTTCGACGAGGTCAACCTCAACTGCGGCTGCCCGTCCGACCGCGTGCAGGCGGGGCGCTTCGGCGCCTGCCTGATGCGCGAGCCAGCGCTGGTGGCCGAGTGCGTCGCGGCGATGCGCGAGGCGGTGGCCGCGTCGGGCCATGCGATCCCGGTCACGGTGAAGTGCCGCCTGGGTGTCGATGACGACAGCGAGTACGAACGCTTCCGTGCATTCGTCGATACGGTGGCCGCGGCCGGCGCCGACCAGGTGATCGTGCATGCGCGCAATGCGTGGCTCAAAGGCCTGAGCCCGAAGGAAAACCGCGAGGTGCCACCGCTGCGTTACGACTGGGCGTACCGGCTCAAGCGCGAACTTGGCGATCTCGTCGTGCTGCTCAACGGCGGCATCGCCGATGAAGTCTCCGCACTCGCACACCTCGAGCACGTGGACGGCGTGATGCTCGGCCGCGCCGCGTATCACGACCCCTATCTGCTGCATCGGCTCGACTGCACGCTGTCGGGACGCGCGCCGCGTTCGCGCGCGGCATTGCTCGTGGCGATGCGTCAGTATGTCGAGGCGCAGCTTGCCGCCGGCGTGGCACTCAAGCACATCGTCCGCCACGTGCTCGGCCTGTTCCAGGGCCAGCCCGGGGGGCGGCAGTTCCGCCAGGTGCTGAGCGAGGGTGCGCACCGGCCCGGCGCGGACTGGGCGCTGGTCGAACGCGCGCTCGCCGCGACGGGTTGGCAGGCCGGCGCCGAAGCTGCCTGAACGCATAATCCGGCCTGCCGACGTGGCCACGCGGGTTCTGTCACGCGCGCCTGAACATCGTCAGGGTGTTGACGAAAAAGTTAAGGACGGATTCACTGCATGGCTTCGAGACTGGCTCCCGTGCGCTGCACTGCGCGGTGCCGTTCCTTCGCTTCCCGGATGCTCGATCATGCCTGTCCCGCTTCGTCTCGCGTTGCCCTGCCTGATCGCCGTTGCGATGGCGGCTGCCGGGGGCGCGCAGGCGCAGTCGCGTGACGGCCGGGCGGCACAGCAACAGGGCCAGTGGCCGCGGGGACAGGATGCGATGGGCGACTCCATCCGCCGCGTGCGCAGCGAGGCCCGCGGCCAGGTGCTGAGTGCGGAGCGCATGCACATGGACGGGCGCGAGATCAACCGCATCAAGGTGATGGACGATCGGGGTCGGGTCCGGGTGTACGAGGACGATCCGCAGCAGCGTGGAACGGCGGCACGGCCGCGTACACGCAGCCGCGACGATTGAGTTCAGATACTTGAACGCATAGGGTCTCCCTCCCGACCCTCCTGACACGGAGTTCGACCGATGCGTATCCTCCTCGTCGAAGACGAAGCACCCCTGCGCGAAACCCTCGCTGCCCGCCTCAAGCGCGAAGGCTATGCCGTCGATGCCGCCCAGGACGGCGAGGAAGGCCTGTACATGGGCCGCGAGGTGCCCTTCGACGTCGGCATCATCGACCTCGGGCTGCCGAAGATGTCGGGCATGGAGCTGATCAAGGCGCTGCGCGACGAGGGCAAGCAGTTCCCGGTGCTGATCCTGACCGCGCGTTCCAGCTGGCAGGACAAGGTTGATGGCCTCAAGCAGGGCGCCGACGACTACCTGGTCAAGCCCTTCCATGTCGAGGAACTGCTGGCGCGCATCAACGCGCTGGTGCGCCGCGCCGCCGGCTGGAGCAAGCCGACGCTGGAATGCGGCCCGGTCACGCTGGACCTCGCCGCGCAGACCGTCAGCGTGCATGGGCAGAACGTGGACCTCACCAGCTACGAGTACAAGGTGCTCGAGTACCTGATGATGCATGCGGGCGAACTGGTCTCGAAGGCCGACCTCACCGAGCACATCTACCAGCAGGACTTCGACCGCGACTCCAACGTGCTGGAGGTCTTCATCGGCCGCCTGCGCAAGAAGCTCGACCCGGACGGCACCCTCAAGCCGATCGAGACGGTGCGTGGTCGTGGTTACCGGTTTGCGATCCCGCGCAGCAACGAAGGCTGATCGCGTACCGGGCGCGTCCCGGTGCGTGGGCCGTGCCGCGCGCGAGCCGCGTGGCATCCTGCACTGATCCATGAGTCCTGTTACCCGCCCCCGGCGCGCACTGGCGTGGCGGCCACGCTCGCTGCAGTCGCGGCAGATGCTGGCCGCAAGCCTCGGCCTGGTCGCGTTCCTTGCGCTGGCCGGCTATGCGCTCGACAGCGCTTTCGTCGACGTCGCAAGCCAGGGCCAGCGCGACCGCCTGCGCGGCTTCGCACTCACCTATGCCGGGGATGTCGAGTTCGCGCGCGACAACAGCATCATCCCGCCCGACGCACCGCCCGACGAGCGTTTCGAACGCCCCGGCAGCGGCACCTACGCGGCCATCGTGCTCGAGGGCAGCGCGTGGATGTCCGGCTCCGCGCACGGGCCGCGGCTGCCGGAACTCGAGCTGCTGGAACCGGGGCAGGAAAAGATCGACGGCCCGCTGCCGATCAGCGACAGCGCCGACCAGCCCGGCGAAGTGATCCGCTACGGCCGCGGCTTCGCGCTGGTGCGCGAGAGCGGTGGCGTCGAGACCGAGCTGCCCTACACGGTGTACATCCTCGAGGACGCCGGCACGCTGCCGCGCCAGGTGCAGGTGTTCCGGCAGGCGCTGTGGCGCTATCTCGGCGTCGCCGGCATCGTGCTGCTGATGCTGCAGGCGCTGGTGCTGCGCTGGAGCCTGCGCCCGCTGCGCAAGGTCATCAGCGAACTCAAGCGCGTGCAGCGCGGGCAGGCCAACCGCATGGGCGAACTGCACCCGCGCGAACTCGAACCGCTGACCGACAGCATCAACGCGCTGATCGAGAGCGAACGGCAGAACCTCGAGCACCAGCGCAACACGATGTCCGACCTCGCGCACAGCCTCAAGACGCCACTGGCGGTGCTGCGCACGCGGCTGGAAGCCGGCGCCAGCGACGAGGAGCTGCGCGACGAACTGCAGATCCAGCTGCGGCGGATGAACGACCTGGTCGGCTACCAGCTGGGCCGCGCGGCATCCAGCGGCCACAAGCTGTTCGCGGCGCCGGTGGAGATCGAGCCCTACGCCGAGGAGATCGTGCGCGGGCTGGAGAAGATCTACGCGGCGCAGGGGGTGATCTGCGAGTTCGACATCGATCCGGTGGCGCGCTTCCACGGCGAGCCGGGCGACCTGCAGGAACTGCTGGGCAACCTGCTGGAGAACGCCTTCAAGTGGGCGAAGGGCCGGGTGCTGCTGACGGTGAAGTCGGGTGAGCCGCAGCCCGACCGCCGCCCGGGCATCACCCTGGCGGTGGACGATGACGGCGCCGGTATCGCGCCCGACCGCATCGCCCATGTGCTGCAGCGTGGCGTGCGCGGCGACGAGCGTGTGCAGGGCCACGGCATCGGCCTGGCGATCGTGCAGGACATCGTCGGCAGCTATCGCGGCGAACTGCGCGTCGGCCCGTCGCCGGAACTGGGCGGCACGCGCTTCGAGGTGGTGTTCCCGCCGGGCCTGTAGGCGGGCTCAGGCGAGCGGGGAAGGGCCGTAGAAGCGCTGCAGGTGCGCGGCCACCGTCGGCAGCTCCTCGCGCAGCAGCGCGGGTGCGCTGAAGTGGTATTCGCTGCATACCGCGAAGAACTCTTCCGGCGCTTCGGCGGCGTAGGGGTCGATCCCGCTCTCGCCGCCACCATCGAGATGGGCGACGAAACCGTCGAAGGCCTGCTGGAAATCGCGCGCCCAATCGCGCTGCCAGTCACGCGGCAGTGCCGGCGTGCCGTCGAGCACGCCATCGAGCGCGTCGAGCTTGTGGGCCATCTCGTGCACCGCCACGCAGAAGCCCGCATCGGGAGTGTCGAGGTCGGATTCCACGTCCGCCCACGACAGGATCAGCGGGCCGGCTTCCCAGGCCTCGCCGATCAGCTCGTCCTCCCATTCGTGCAGCACGCCCGCGGCATCGACATGGGTGCGGTTCACCCGGAACGCATCCGGGTAGACGATCAGCTGCGACCAGCCGTGCAGGCCTTCGCCGCCGAACTCCAGCAGCGGCAGGCAGCACAGCGCGGCAAGCAGCGTGCGCTGCCCGTCGTCCAGGGCCAGGCCGGCCACCGGCGTGATCGTCTTGCGATGCAGGAATTCGCCGGTAAGTTCGCGCAGGCGCTGGTCGCGTTCCGGGTCAAGGCGGGCAACCAGGGTGGCGCGGCTTCGCACGGTGTTCCACGCCGCCGCGGGTGGCGCTTCCGGACGCGGCCGCAGCCGCTGCAGCCAGCGTGTCATCGGCGTTGCAGCAATGTCAGCGGTGCAGTGCCGACCGCGTTCCGGTCAGCGGAACATGCCCGGGAGGAAGCTGTGCCAGCGCGGCATGCGTGCGCCGCCTTCGGAACCACCGCGATTGCCGGCACCGCCGCGGTCGGCGGCGTCGGCCGGGCCTGCGGGCAGGCGCTCGGCGGCAGGGCGCGGGTTGGTGGGATCGTCCTCGGCCACCGGGCAGCCGTCACGGCCGGGAGCCTGGCGTCCTTCGGCAGCCAGCAGCGGGACGCTGGCGGAGGCGATCAGCAGCATCAGTGCGATTCGCAGGAGCATGGGGCGGCCGTTGCGGGGCAGGGTCGACCCCGGACTATAGCGCGGTTGCGCCGCGTGTGCAGGCTGGGCATCCTGCCCGGCCACCGTGGCGCCGCCGCGGCCTGCGATGGAGCCGGATTGAGCCTGGAGCGTGCACTTCTCCAACGCCTCGCCGCAGGACCCGTGTCCGGCGACGTGCTCGCGCGCGAGTACGGCCTGAGCCGCGCGGCGGTGTGGAAACGCATCGAGGCACTGCGTGCCGCCGGCCTGCGCATCGACGCCCGGGCCGGCCGCGGCTACGCGCTCGCCGCGCCGCTCGACCTGCTGGATGCCGACGCCATCCGTGCCGGCCTGACCGCGCCGGCCAGTGCGCTGCTGGCGACGCTCGAGGTCGCGTGGACGCTGGATTCCACCAACAGCGAACTGCTGCGCCAGCCGCTGCCGGCGCGCGGCGCCGCGGTGTTGCTTGCCGAGCGCCAGACCGGCGGCCGCGGCCGGCGCGGGCGCGAATGGGCATCGCCACTGGCGGCCAACCTCTACCTGTCGGTTGCCCTGGGCTTCGACGGCGGGCTCGCGCGGCTGGGCGGGCTGAGCCTGGTGGCCGGTGTCTGCGTGGCGGAGGCGGTGGCGCAGCTGGGCGTGCCGGCACGGCTGAAGTGGCCGAACGACCTGGTGGTGGAGGATGGCAACGGACTGCGGAAACTCGGCGGGTTGCTGATCGAGGGCGGTGGCGAGCATGCCGGCCCGGTGCGCGCGGTGATCGGCATCGGCGTCAATGTCGCGATGCCCGATGACGCCGCTGCGGCCATCGATCAGCCCTGGACCGACCTGCGCCGGCTGGGCGTGGCCGCGCCGCTGCGCAACGCGCTTGCCGCCGGCGTGATCTCGCGGTTGCTGCCGGCGCTGGAGACCTTCGGCCGCGAGGGCCTGGCGCCGTTCCTGCCGCGTTACCGTACCTTCGATGCGCTGCGCGACATGCCGGTCGAGATCCACGATGGCAGCCGCGTGACCACCGGCACCGCGCTGGGCATCGCCGCCGACGGCGCATTGCGGGTGGATACCGATGCCGGCAAGCGCGAGCTGCACGCCGGTGAAGTCAGCCTGCGCAGGCGTGCACATGGTTGAGTGGCTGTTCGACCTCGGCAACACGCGGCTCAAATGTGCGCCGCTCGAGGACGGCCGCGTCGGCGAGGGTTTCGCGGTCGCCCATGACGGCCGCGCGCTGCGCGACGACTGGGCCGCCGCACTGCCGGCACGGATCGATTCCGCGGTGCTGGCCAGCGTCGCACCGGCGCCGCTACGCGCCTCGCTGCTGGCGGCGCTGGGCGGCCGCTGCGGGCGGGTGTCGCGCGTGCAGACGCAGGCGGAGTTCGCCGCCATGCGCATCGCCTACGCGGACCCGCAGCGCCTGGGCGTCGACCGTTTCCTGGCCCTGATCGGTGCGCATGCGCGTGGCCCGGGGCCGTGGCTGCTGGTGGGCGTCGGCACCGCGCTCACCATCGACCTGCTCGATCGCGATGGCCGCCACCGCGGTGGCCGCATCGCGCCGTCGCCGGCACTGATGCGCGAAAGCCTGCATCGCCGCGCGCCGCACCTGCCGCTGCAGGGCGGGCAGGCGGTCGCATTCGCCGACGACACCGCCGATGCGCTGGCCTCCGGCTGCGAGGGTGCGGCGTGCGCACTGGTGGAGGCCAGCCGCCGTGACGCCATTGCCCTTGCCGGCACCACGCCGACGGTGCTCGTGCATGGCGGCGGTGCCGCGACCGTGCTCGCGGGCATCGGCGATGCGATCGCCGCGCCGACCCTGGTGCTGGAAGGCATGGCCCGCTGGGCACGCGCTGAATGACGCGGCAGCGTGGCGGCAATCCGGCCTAGAATCCGCGCATGTTCGCGCGCGCAACTGTCGTCCTGCTGATCGCCCTCAACCTCGGCGTCGGGCTGTGGTGGCTGTTGCGCCCGGATCCGGCCCCGCACCCGGCACCGGAGCCGCCCGTCGGTGTTCCGCGCCTGCAGCTGCTGGCCGAGGCGACGCCGCAGGTTCGCGGAACCGCGGCGCAGGCCGCCGACGCGGCACCGGCTGCCGGCGCACCGCTGGTCGAGCGGGCCTCGGATGACAGCGCCGGTGGCGACGCCGCCACGGGCACGACAGCGACCAGCTGTCATCGACTCGGCCCGTTCGCCGACCAGGCGGCCGTGGCCCGCGCGCGCGACGCGTTGGCCGCCGACGTGCGCCGGCTCGCCGTGCACGTGCCGGCCGCAGGCAGCGCACGCGGCTGGCGGGTGCTGCTGCCCGCGCAGGCCGACCGGGCCGCGGCGCAGGCGGTCACCGCGCGACTGGCCGCCGCGGGGTTCACCGATCACTTCATCCTCGGTGGCAACGATGCCAATGCCGTGGCGCTGGGCCGCTTCGGCAGCGAGGAGAGCGCCCGCCGCCACGCCGCGACGCTGCAGGCCGCGGGCTTTCCCGCGCAGGCGGAGCCGCTCGGCGGTACCGATGGCCGCCGCTGGCTCGACATCGAAGTGGAACCCGGTTTCGCCCTTGACCGGGCGCAACGTGCCGCGGCGGCACAACAGGCGACGGCGCTGGACTGCGCGGCATGGCCCTGATCCGGGACCGGTGCGCGGCCGCTGGCCACCACGGCTGCTAGAATCGCGCCGCGCCGGCTGCCGCATTGCGCCCGTCGCCCGTCTTCCGCCGCTTTAGCTCAGTTGGTAGAGCAACGGTCTTGTAAACCGTAGGTCGTCCGTTCGATTCGGACAAGCGGCACCAGCTCATGAAAAGGCGACCGCAAGGTCGCCTTTTTCGTGCGCTCGCGTCAGGGGCCGCCGGCGTCGAGCACCTGCAGCAGCTGCCGCACGTGGTAGGGCTTGGGCAGGAAGCCGACGTCGGCCGGCAGTGGCGGCAGCTGCGCGCGCTGGTATCCGGAGGCCAGCGTGACCTTGGCCTCCGGCTGCAGGCGCGCCGCGGCGGCGGCGACATCGAGACCGCTGATGCCATTGGGCATGCTGACGTCGGAGATCACATGGTCGAAGCGCTGCCCGCCTTCGAGCAGGGCGATCGCCGCATGCCCGTCGGCGGCGGTGGCGGCATCGAACCCGAGGTCGGCCAGCACTTCCGCGATCAGGTTGCGCAGGTCGGCTTCGTCCTCGACGAACAGGATCTTGCCCCGGGTCATCAGTGTTCTCGTGCCGGCAGGTGGATGGTGACGGCGGTGCCTTGCCCCGGCTCGCTGCGCAGATGGACGAAACCGCCGGACTGCGACGCGAAACCGAAGACCTGGCTCAGCCCCAGGCCGCTGCCCTGTCCCACTTCCTTGGTGGTGAAGAACGGCTCGAACACGCGCTGGTGATGCTCGGCCGGGATGCCGGGGCCGTCATCGACCACTTCCACCGTCAGGAACGGGCGCGTGCCTGCGTGGCTCGAGGCGGGATCGCGGGTCTGCCGGCAGGACAGGTTGATCGCGATGATACCGGGCGAGGGCAGGATCGCGTCGCGGCTGTTGCTGACGAGGTTCAGCACCGCGGCTTCGAACTGCGCACGGTCGATGTCGGCCACCAGCGGTTCGTCGGCAAGTGCCAGCCGCACCTCGATGCCATCGCCGGCCGCGCGCTGCAGCAGTTCGATGTTCTCGCGCAGCAGTTCGTTGAGGTCGGTGGTTTCGAGTGCCAGGGTCTGGCCGCTGCCGAAGGTCAGCAGCTGCCGGGTCAGCAGCACGCCGCGCTCGGCGGCACGCATCGCGGTGAGCACATAACGGCCGATGCCCTCGTCACGGGTGCGCGCGTCGATCAGGTCCAGGCTGTTGACGACCACGGTCAGCAGGTTGTTGAAGTCGTGCGCGAGGCCGAGCGTCAGCTTGCCGATGGCCTCCATCTTCTGCGCCTGCATCAGCGCCTGCTGCGCCTCCTGCAGCCGCCGCTCGGCCTTGTAGCGTTCGGTGATGTCGCGGGTGACCTTGGCGTAGCCCAGCAGCTGGTCGTCCTTGAAGATCGGGTCGATCACCACACTGGCGCGGAAGCGCGACCCGTCCTTGCGCGCCCGCCAGGCCTCGGCTTCGAAGCGGCCATCCTGGCGCGCGGTCTCGAGGTTGCGCAGCGGCAGGCCCTGCTCGACGTCGCGGGCGGTATAGAAGCGCGAGAAGTGCGTGCCGATCACGTCGGCGGCGTCGTAGCCCTTGATCCGGCTGCCGCCGCGGTTCCAGGTGCGGATATAGCCGCGCGGATCGAGCATGTAGATGGCGTAGTCGGTGACGGAGTCCAGCAACAGCGCGAACTGCCGTGACTCGTCACCGAGCTCATCGGCTGGCGAAACTGCATTGGACCGCATTGGAACCCCCCATCAGGGGTGCCGACCCTAGGGACGGCGCTGTTAAAAATCTGTCAACGGACGTGGGCTGATCTGCCGCGGGTTGGCCTCACCCGGTCGGTGATTCGTCCTCGATCAGCCCGGCCTCCACCAGCATCGTGTGGATGCGGCCCTGGATGTAGGCGTCCAGCTCGGCGGGCGGGTCGGCCGTCAGTGGTTCGGCCTCGCGTGCGAATGCTTCACGCGCTTCGTCGGGTGGCAAGTCCGCGCGGAGTGCCTGCAGCCGCTGCTGCAGGTGCCGGAGTTCGGTATCGATCTGGGACCGGGATTTCATGGGCCAACGTTGCGACGCGTGCCGTCATGGCTGCGTGCATGCAGCAGGCGATGGCCGGGGTTTCCCCCATTCAGGTCGGGGAAGCCGTCACGCTCCACGTGGCCATGCCCCCGCACAGGGGGCAGCCGGTTCCCATTCTCCCGCCCTGCGTAGCGGCGCTCCGACGTGACCGTCGGAAGGCGCGCCGGGGGGCGATGCTAGACTCGCGCCGCCCGGCGGGCGCGTGGGCGCCCGTTCCGGGTCCGTCCACGCACAGGGGATCCGCATGCGCCGCACCTTTCCTCCGGTTTCACTGATCGGCGTCCCCACCGACATCGGCGCCGGCCACCTCGGTGCCCGTCTCGGCCCGGACGCGCTGCGGATTGCCGGACTGGCGCAGGCGCTGCGCTCGCGCGGGATCGAAGTGGAGGACCGCGGCAACCTCGCCGGGCCGCCCAACCCGGTGGAACCGCCGATGGACGGCTACCGGCATCTGGCGGGCGTGGTGGTCTGGAACGAGGCGCTGATGCAGGCCTCGCTGCGCGAACTCGAGGCCGGGCGGATGCCGGTGGTGCTGGGCGGCGACCATTCGCTTGCGATCGGCTCGATTGCCGCGGTGGCCGCGCACTGCCGCGCGACCGGGCGCCGGTTGCGGGTGCTCTGGCTCGATGCGCATGCCGACTTCAACACCAGCCAGGTCACCCCCTCGGGCAACATCCACGGCATGCCGGTGTCCTGCCTGTGCGGCATCGGCCCGGACGTGCTGACCGGCATCGGCGGCCATGTCCCGGCGATCACTCCCGCGCAGATCACCCAGGTCGGCATCCGCTCGGTCGACCAGGAGGAGAAGCGCATGGTCAAGGAGCACGGGCTCGACATCTACGACATGCGCTACATCGACGAGGTCGGCATGAAGCGCACGATGGAAGCCGCGCTGGCGGACCTCGACGACGATACCCATCTGCACGTGAGTTTCGATGTCGACGTGCTCGACCCCAGCATCGCGCCGGGTACCGGCACCCGGGTGCCGGGCGGACTGAATTACCGCGAGGCGCAGCTGGTGATGGAAATGATCGCCGACACCGGGCGCATGGGTTCGCTGGACGTGGTCGAGGTAAGCCCTGCGCTGGACGAACGCAACCGCACCGCCGAACTCGCGGTCGACCTGGTGGAGAGCCTGTTCGGCAAGTCCACCCTGATGCGCGACTGATCCTCGTGGGCCAGGCGGGCGCGGCGCCGGCGAGAGCCTGAACAGGATAGCGGCGCAGTGGCGCGGATCGGGTGGAGTCGACGTGGCGTTCACGGCTGCCTGCGCTTACTTGGCGCCACGGGCCGCATCCGGCGACCCACCCCATTCCGCCAGGAGACTTCCATGAAGCGTTTTACTGCCCTGCTGCTGTTCGCCCTTTTCTCCGTCGGTACGATGACGGCGTGCAACACCATGAAGGGCGCCGGTCAGGACGTCCAGAAGGTCGGCGGCAAGCTCGAGGATGCGGCTGACAACACCGGCGGCACCGGCCGCGACTGATCGAACCCGCAACCGTGTCACTGATCGAGCCGGCGCAAGCCGGCTCTTTCATTTGCGCGATCCGAGCGCTTCAAACCCGCGATTCATGCGCCGGGGTTGCTGTCTGCACGTTCATCGACCTGATCGAAAGCGAACGAAACGTTGACCCCGATTTAATTCTGACTGGGCGAATGTGGAGGCGTCACCACAACACTGAAAAGGGCAACGCCATGAACAAGGACATCATCTCGGGCAAGTGGACGCAGCTGAAGGGCAAGGCCCAGGCTCGCTGGGGCGACCTCACCGACGACGTCTTCGACGTCGCCGAAGGCGACGGCAAGTACCTTGCCGGCAAGCTGCAGGAAAAGTACGGCTGGGAGAAACAGCGCGCAGAGGACGAAGTGCGCGACTTCGAACGCACCCTGTAAGCGACCGCATGCAAAACAGGGACCGGCTCCGGCCGGTCCCTTTTTCGTTGTGCCGGCCGCGCCGGGGGCAAGGCGCCGGAGGGGCCGGTAGACTTGCCGCTTTCCGCAATGCCTGGCCTTCCGCCGATGTCCGCGATCCGCGCCACCCGCGTCCTTACCGGTATCACCACCTCCGGCACGCCCCATCTGGGCAACTATGTGGGCGCGGTCCGCCCCGCGATCGCCGCCAGCCGCGCGCCGGGTGCCGAGAGCTTCTATTTCCTCGCCGACCTGCACAGTCTGATCAAGGCCCAGGACCCGGCGATGACGCAGCGCTCGACGCTGGAAATCGCCGCCACCTGGCTGGCCGCGGGGCTCGATCCGCAGACGGTGTGGTTCTACCGCCAGAGCGACATTCCCGAGATCACCGAGCTCACCTGGTTCCTGACCTGCGTGGCCGGCAAGGGCATCCTCAACCGCGCGCACGCCTACAAGGCGGCGGTGGACCGCAACCGCGCCGACGGCGAGGACGACGATGCCGGCGTCAGCGCGGGGCTCTTCATGTACCCGGTGCTGATGGCCGCCGATATCCTCATCTTCAATGCCGACCGGGTGCCGGTGGGCCGCGACCAGATCCAGCACATCGAGATGGCGCGCGATTTCGGCCAGCGCTTCAACCATGTCTATGGCCGCGACTGGTTCACCCTGCCCGAAGCGGTGATCGACGAGCAGGTGGCGACGTTACCGGGGCTCGACGGCCGCAAGATGAGCAAGAGTTATGGCAACACCATCCCGCTGTTCGTGCCGCGGGAGGAGTTGCGCAAGCTGGTGTTCTCGATCGTCACCGACTCGCGCGCGCCGGGCGAGCCGAAGGACACCGAAGGCTCCGCGCTGTTCCAGCTCTACCAGGCGTTCGCCTCGAAAGAGGAAACCGCCGCCTTCGCGCAGGCCTATGCCGACGGCATCGGCTGGGGCGATGCGAAGCAGCGCCTGTTCGAGCGCGTGGACGCGGAGATCGCACCCCTGCGCGAGCGCTACAACACGCTGATGGCGCGTCCGGGCGATATCGAGGACATCCTGCGCGATGGCGCGCGACGCCTGCGCGAGCGCTACGCGACACCGCTGCTGGCCCAGCTGCGCCATGCGGTCGGCCTGCGTGACCTGTCGGCTGGTGCCGTGCGCAGCGATGCGGAGCCCGCAGCGGAGACGGCCCGCGCGCTGCCGGTGTTCAAGCAGTACCGCGAGGACACCGGCTTCTCGTTCAAGCTGGTCGACGGGGATGCACTGCTTCTGCAGGGTGCGCGTTTCGATGCGCCGCGCGATGCCGGGCAGCTGATCGCGCGGCTCAGGCGTGGCGACGCGGCGCTGTCGACGGGCGTTGACGCCGGCTCGGTGCTGCTGGACGGGCAGGTCATCGGCACGCTGGGCGAGGGCCTTGCCATCGATGCGCTCGAGGATGCGCTGGCACGCCTGCGCGAGGCGGCGGCCGCGGCATGAACGCGCTGGTCGAGATCAACCTCGCGCTGATCCTGTTCCTGCCGTGGTTTCTGATCCTGAGCGTGCTGTTCTGGGCGTATCCGCGGCAGCCGCGTGGCGTTGCGCGGCGGGTGTTCGACGTCGTTGCGATCGCGCTGTCGGTGGTGGCGTTCGTCTACAGCATCCACTGGTCGTTCCACACCGCCGATCCCACCTATGGCGGCATCTGGCAGCAGATCCTCGCCACCGCGGTGGGGTATGGCGTGTACCTGGCGGTGATGACACTGGCGTTCTTCGTGCGCGCGGCCTGGCTGCGGCGGCGCCGTTAGGGGGCGACGCGATCCCCTGCGACCAAAGCCCAATCCCGGAGCGGCGCCCGGCTGCCTACACTTGCCGCGTGTTCCTGCGACAGGGTGCGCCATGAGCGAACCGCACGGCATCGTGACCATCGATACCGGCTACCAGCGCGCCGCCTTCTGCGCGGCCTACCTGGTGGTGGAGGCCGGGCGCGCCGCCTTCATCGACAGCGGCACCAGCCGCAGCGTGCCGCAGCTGCTGGCGGCGCTCGACGCCCGTGGCGTTGCGCGCGAGGCGGTCGACGTGGTGATCCTGACCCACGTGCATCTCGACCATGCCGGCGGCGCGGGCGGCCTGATGCGGGAGCTGCCGAATGCCAGCCTCGTGGTGCACCCGCGCGGGGCACCGCACATGATCGACCCGGCGCGCCTGTCCGCCAGCGCACGTGCCGTCTACGGCGACGACGAATTCGAGCGCAGCTATGGCGCGCTGATCCCGGTGCCTGCCGAACGGGTGATTGCCGCCGGCGATGGCCACGGCGTCGAGCTGGCCGGGCGCACGCTGGCCTGCGTGCACACGCCCGGCCACGCGCTGCACCATCTGTCGGTGTGGGACGCGCGCGCGCGCAGCTGGTTCAGCGGCGACGTGTTCGGCATCTCCTACCGCGAACTGGATACCGCGCGCGGCGCGTTCGTGATCCCGACCAGCTCCCCGGTGCAGTTCGATCCGGACGCGATGAAGGCCTCGGTGCGCCGCATGCTGGCCGAGGCGCCGGCGCGGGTGTACCTGACGCACTTCGGCGGCGTCGGCGACTGCCAGCGCCTGGGCACCGACCTCATCGCGCAGGTCGATGCGATGGTCGCGCTGGCACGCCCGCTGGCGCAGGCGCCCGACCGCCAGGCGCGGCTGGTCGAAGGGCTGGAGGCGTTGTACGTCGAGCGCGCGCGCCGGCACGGCGTCAAGGACGCGGCGCAGGTGATTCCGGCACTGCTCGGCATGGACATCGAACTCAACGCCCAGGGCCTGGCGGTCTGGCTGGACCGCCAGCTCGCCAGCGCGCAATCCGCCTGAGCAGGACGTGCGCCAGGCATCGCCCGGCGCATCGCGCGGCAGGTCGCAGGCAGTGCCGGTCATGCGTACCGGCCGCCATGGCGGAGCGGCCCTCGACATGCGCTGCAGGCCGCAGCGCGCTCAGCCCCAGCGGTTGAGGTGTGGCCCGAACGTCTCGCGTTGCGGGCGGATCACGCAGAAGCGGTGGCCGCTCGGGGCCTCCATCACCCACCAGCGTTTGACGAAGCCGATCCGTTTGGCGCCCAGTGCCTCCAGGCGGTCGGCCTCGGCGTCGATGTCGTCGCTTTCGATGTCGAGGTGGATGCGCGATGCGTGGTCGACCTTCTGCAGCAGCAGGATCGGCTCGTCGTCGGCGGTGGCCAGCGTCGCGTAGCGGCCGTCGCCATCCTCGTCGGCGCTTCGCACCGGCTTGCCGAGCGCCTGCGACCAGAAGGCGACGTGGGGCGCGAGGTCGTCGACCTCGCAGTCGAGCACGAACGTGGACAGGCGGCTGTGGTGCGGCATGACGGCGGTTCCGCATGGATGGAGCCACAGCATGCGCCCGGCGCGGGACCGGGCGGATGGGCGTGCGACGGGCGGTGGCGCCGGCTCCCCGCGCGTGGCGGAAGCCGGCCGTGGCCTCAGTTCGGCAGGGCGAGGTCGTCCAGCAGCGCGCGCAGGAAGCGCGCCGCCTCGCCACCGGTGCAGGCGCGGTGGTCGAAGGTCAGAGAGATCGGCATGCGGCGGTGCACCTCGATGCCGCCCATCACCGCGACCACGTCCTGCGACAGCTTGCCGGCACCGACGATGGCCACCGTCGGCGGCACCACCACCGGGGTCGCGTAGCGGCCGGCGAACATGCCGAAGTTGGACAGGCTGATGGTGTAGCCCGACAGCTCGCTGGCCGGGATGCTGCGGTCCTCGACCTGCGCGCGCAGGCGCTGGATCGCCGAACGCACGCCGGCGGCGTCGAGCACGTCGGCATTGCGCAGCGCCGGCACGAACAGGCCGTCGTCGGTGTCCACGGCGATGCCGATATCCACATGCGGGTGCATGGTGCGCACCAGCCTGTCGCCGTCGAACCAGGCATTGAGCGCGGGCACCGCCTTGCACGCGGCGCAGATCGCGCGCACCAGGCGTGCGGTGATGTCCTGCTTGCCGATCCAGCCGTGCAGATCGGCATCGTCCACCAGCGTGGTCGGCACGACTTTCGCATGGGCATCGGCCATCACCCGCGCCATGTTGCGGCGCACGCCCTTGAGCTGCTCCGGCTGGCCGCTGGCGGACACCGACGGCGGCTGGGTGCGCATCGGCTTGCCGGAGGCGGACATCGCGGTGCGCTGGTCGGCGTCCCTCCTCCCGCCTGCGGGAGAAGGTGCCCGCGGGGCGGATGAGGGCGACGACGCGGCATTGCCCTCACCCTCAGCTGCGCGGGCGCTACCCATCGGCGCGCTGCCGTTGGCGGCGGCCTGCTTGACGTCGGCCATGGTCACCACGCCGTCGCTGCCGGTAGCGCGCACGCGGCTGATGTCGACCTTGAGCTTGCGCGCCATCGCACGCACAGCCGGCATTGCCTTGACGCCGCCGGCCGAGCTCGCCTGTTCGGCAACCACCGCGTCCGAGGAATGCATCGCACCGACCACGGTGCCGCTGTCGGCGCGCGCGCCCGGCTCGGATTTCGCTTCCGGCTGCGGTTCGTCGGTGGCTTCGATCGCGCCGCCCTCGCTGGAGGCGACCACGCGGTCGTCCGGCGCCGGATCCTGGGTGCCGACGCCCTTGCCGGGGGTGGGGCCATGGTGGTGGCCGGTGTCCTGGCCTTCCGCGCGTTGCGGCAGGTTCGGGTCGATCTCGAACTCGGCCAGCACCGCGCCGGTCTCGATCACGTCACCGGGCGCGCCGGCGAGCTTCAACACCTTGCCCGAGACCGGCGACGGCACGTCGACCACGGCCTTTGCGGTCTCCATCGAGACCAGCGGCTCGTCGAGGCGGATGATGTCGCCGACCTTGACCGCCCACTCGACGATGGTCGCATCGGGCAGGCCTTCGCCGAGATCGGGAAGCTTGAAGGATTTGGTGTCAGCCATGTCGGTCCTCGCAGGAACATTGTGTGACGCGAAAGAACAACCCCTCTCCCGTGCGCGGGAGAGGGGCAGGGGGTGAGGGCAGGAGCGAGCGGCAGTTGCCCTCATCCGCCCCTTCGGGGGCACCTTCTCCCGCGGGCGGGAGAAGGGTACGCAACGCAGCCACCGCTCGCGGCCGTCGCGCCGCAAGTGTGGCGTCAGCCTGCCGCCATCACCCGCTTTGCCGCCTCGACCACGCGCGCGGTCGTCGGCAGGTACTTCATTTCCAGCCGGAACAGCGGGATGTGGGTGTCGTAGCCGGTGACGCGCTCGACCGGTGCCAGCAGGTCGTACATGCAGTCCTCGGCCAGGCGCGCGGCGATCTCGGCGCCGAAGCCCGCGGTGCGCGGCGCCTCGTGCACGATCACGCAGCGGCCGGTACGGGTGACCGATTCGGCGATGGTGTCGAAGTCGAGGGGTTTCAGCGTGGCGACGTCGATGACCTCGGCGCTGATGCCTTCGGCAGCCAGCTGGTCGGCAGCCTCGAGAGCCTCCTTCACCTGCGCGCCCCAGGTCACCAGGGTGACGTCGGTGCCGTCGCGCAGCACGTAGCACACGTCCAGCGGCAGCGCCTCGCCGTCGTCGGGCACGAGTTCCTTGTACTGGCGGTAGATGCGCTTGGGCTCGAAGTAGATCACCGGGTCGGGGTCGCGGATCGCCGCGAGCAGCAGCCCATAGGCGCGCGCCGGCGACGACGGCATCACCACGCGCAGGCCGGGGACGTTGGTGAACATCGCCTCGTTGGCCTCGGAGTGGTGCTCCGGTGCACGGATGCCGCCGCCCCACGGCACGCGCAGCACCATCGGGCAGTGCAGGCGGCCACGGGTGCGGGTACGGAACCGCGCGGCGTGGCAGATGATGTGGTCGAGCATCGGGTAGACGAAGCCGTCGAACTGCGCCTCGGCCACCGGCTTCATGCCCTGCAGCGACATGCCGACGGTCAGGCCGGCGATGGTGGTCTCGTCGAGCGGGGTGTCGATCACCCGGCTGGAACCGAACTGCGCATGCAGGCCGGCGGTGGCGCGGAACACGCCGCCGTTGACGCCGACGTCCTCGCCCAGCACCACCACCGAATCGTCGTTGCGCATCTCCCAGGCCAACGCCTGGGTGACCGCCTCGATCAGGGTGATCGGGTTCGCCGCATCGGCGGCGTTCGCGTTGGCGGCGCTCATCGACGCTGCTCCCGGGCAATGGCGTCCTCGCGCTGGGCGAGCAGCTCGGCGGGTGGATCGGCGTAGAGATAATCGAACATTGCTTCGACCGGTTGGACTTTCGATTCGAGGTAGGCGTTGATCTCGGCGTCGACGCGTTTGCCGCATTCCTCGGCCCAGGCCTTTTCCTGCGCCTCGTCCCACATGCCCTGCGCGGTGAGCCAGTTGCGCAGGCGGATGAAGGGCTCCTTCTCCCACGCGGCCTTGACCTCGGCGTCGTCGCGGTAGCGGCGTGCGTCGTCGGCAGTGGTGTGGTCGTGCAGGCGGTAGGTCATGAACTCGATGACGGTGCCGCCTTCGCCGTTGCGGGCGCGGTCCATCGCCCGGCGCATGCCTTCCAGCACCGCGAACAGGTCGTTGCCGTCCACCTGTAGGCAGTACAGCCCGCCGGCGAGGCCCTTCTGCGCCAGCGTCTTCGCGCCGGTCTGCGCGGTGCGCGGCACCGAGATCGCCCAGCCGTTGTTGACGATGCACTGCACGAACGGCAGTTCGTAGGCGCCGGCGGAGTTGATCGCGGCGTAGGTGTCGGTCTTGGAGCTGCCGCCGTCACCGCAGCAGGTCACCGCCACGCGCGGCTCGCCGCGGAGCTTGAATGCCAGCGCGGCACCGGCCGCGTGCAGGCACTGGGTGGCGATCGGCACGCACCAGGGCAGGTCGTGGCGCGGGATCTCGAAATCGTTGCCGCGCTCGTCGCCGCCCCAGTACATCAGCACGTCGCGCGGTTTGACGCCGCGCATGAACTGCGCGCCATATTCGCGGTAGCTGGGTGCGAGCAGGTCCTCGGGGCGCATCGAGGCGCCGATGCCGATATGGGTGGCTTCGTGGCCCAGGCAGGCGGCGTAGGTGCCGAGCTTGCCGGTGCGCTGCAGGGCGATGGCCTTGCTGTCGAAGGTACGGACGAACAGCATTTCCTTGAACAGCTCGAGGATGCGCTGTGGATCGGCGAGATCGGCCGGCGGCTCGGCGACGAAACGTCCGTCCGGGCCCAGGTATTGCAGGTACTCGATCTCGAAGGTGGCGGCGACAGTCATGCGAAAGGGTCTCGGCACACTTCACGGGGCCGGAGATGATAGCCAGTGCGCCGTAAACTCGCGTTGCGCAACGCGTCATGACAGGCGCGGCCTGAAATGGCATCGCACGGGCGTGGCGCGCCTCCGGCCCCCGCCGGCACGCATTCAGAGAACCGGAGCGCCAATGACCCGCCTGCAACTCGAACGCCACCAGGTGTGGATCTATCTGGCCGCCATTGCCACCGGCCTGGTGCTGGGCGGCGTGCTCCCGGAAGTGCGTGCATCCGGCGAACTGCTGCTGTGGCCGGCGCTGGTGCTGTTGCTGTATGCCGCCTTCGCGCAGGTGCCGCTGCTGCAGCTGCGGGCGGCCTTCGGCGACCGGCGCTTCCTGGTCGCGGTGGTGACCGGCAACTTCCTGCTGGTGCCACTGCTGGTGTTCGCGCTGGTGCAGCTGCTGCCGGCCGACCCGGCGCTGCGACTGGGCGTGGCGCTGGTGCTGCTGGTGCCCTGCACCGACTGGTTCATCGGTTTCGCGCAGATGGGCGGCGGCGACACCTCGCGGGCGATCGCGGTGACCCCGCTCAACCTGCTGCTGCAGTTGCTGCTGTTGCCGCTCTACCTGTGGGGGCTGCCCGGGGTGCCGTCGCTGCAGGGGGTGCCGGCGGCATCGGCATGGTCGGCCGCAGGCGTGGTGCTGGTGCCACTGGCCGCCGCATTCGCCACCGAGCGCTGGATCGGCCGGCAACCGGCGCGCGAATCCTTGCGCGAACGTTTGGCCTGGTGGCCGGTACCGCTGCTGGCCGTGGTGGTGCTGCTGGTGGCCGCCTCGCA
The DNA here is from genome assembly GCF_021191595.1 of Alterluteimonas muca. NCBI lineage: Bacteria > Pseudomonadati > Pseudomonadota > Gammaproteobacteria > Lysobacterales > Lysobacteraceae > Alterluteimonas > Alterluteimonas muca. Next base: position 59,003 of record NZ_JAIWPS010000013.1, on the reverse strand, counting down.
GGCGGCGACGGTGCGGGCCGCGGCCGACACCCTGCCTCTGCTGGTGCCGCTGTTCGCGGCCTACCTGCTGGGTGCAGCGCTGATCGCCAAGGCGCTGGCGCGGATGTTGCGCCTGCCCGCCCGCCACGGCCGCACGCTGTGCTTCAGCCTCGGCACCCGCAACTCGTTCGTGGTGCTGCCGCTGGCGCTGGCACTGCCGCAGGGCTGGTCGATCGCGGCGGTGGTGGTGGTGACGCAGTCGCTGGTGGAACTGCTGGGGATGCTGCTGTACCTGCGCTGGGTGCCGCGACTGTTCCGGGACTGATGCGTCGAGACCCCTCTCCCGCGTGCGGGAGAGGGGCAGGGTTTGCTCGGGCGGCCTACGGTTGCTGCCAACTGGCGCGAAGGGCAAGCCCTGCGAAGTCGCGGATGCCTTCGACGCGGACATACCAGACGCCCGCCGCCGGCGCCGCGACCTGCACGGCCTCGTTGTTGCCCGGCCGTGCGGAGCGCGCATCCCAGGCTTGGGTGGTCGCGGGCTCGCCATGGCGCAGCAGCAGGGTCACGTCGCCGCTGCCGCCGTAGCTCATCACCCGCAGGTTGCGTGCGCCGGGCGGCAGTTCGATGCGGTAGAGCAGCGAATCGCCCGCATCTCCCGCAAGCCCCGTGACCGGCACGCCATTGGCGAGTCCGGGTGCGGCCTGCGGATCCTCGACGATGCGCGTCGTCGCGCTGGCGCTGTTGTTCTCTTCCTCCGGGTCCGCGGTCTGCGAAGTCGCCGCCACCGCCAGGGTCAGCTCGCGGCCGAGTGCGTCGGCGGGTGCGGTGGCGGCGAGGCCGAAGACCGCATCGGCGCCGGCGCCGAGGCTGTCGATGGTGCAGGCCAGCGTGGTCCCGGTGGCACCTTGTTCCGGGGCGTCGCAGCTCCAGCCTGCGGGTGCATCGATCTCCAGATCAGCGAGCCCTGCATCGACCGCGAACCCGATGCCGGCGAACTGCGCCGCATCCGGACCGGCATTGGCGAGCGTTGCGGCGAATGCCATGGTCCGGCCGACCGCGGTTTCGGTCGCGTCCGCCTCGGCGGTCACCACGAGGTCGGCGTGCTGCACCGGTGCCATCCGCACCAGCAGCAGCGTCGGGTCGTGGTCGGACAGGCGCGTCGGGGTGTCCGCTTCGTTGCGGGCGATCTCCGGGAAGTCGGCATTGATGCGCGCGTGGCTGACCGCATGGCCGGCGACCGCAGGCGACTCCAGCAGCGCGCGGTTGACCAGGATGTGGTCGAGTGTCTGCGCCTGGTAGTCGAACACGAACGAGTAGCGCTGGGCCGCATCGGCATCGAGGGTGGTGTTGCGCAGATCGGGGTCGACCAGGTCCACGCCGTCGCCATCCACCGCGGTCTCGCCATCGGGGCTGGGCTGGCCGGTGACCACGCCCATCGCATGGATATGGCCGTCGTTGAACTCGAATGCGTTGAAGTCGCCCAGCACCACCAGCCCGCGCGCCGGATCCGCCTGCTGGATGCCCTGCACCAGACCGGCGAGGAATTCCGCCTGCGCCTGGCGCTTGGCGCGCACGCGTGCACCTGTGCTGATCCAGCCGCTGGCACCGCCGGTGTCGTCCTCGATGCCGCTCAGGGAACGCTGGTGGACGACGATCGCGGTCACCGGCAACGCACGGCCGTCGGCGAAGCGGATCGTGGCGTCCAGTCGCAGCGGCGGGCGGTCATTGAGCAGGCTGGTGCTGCCATCGGGATTGGCCAGCACGGCATCGGCGCCCTCCTGGACCACCGCGTGCACGTCCACCCGAGGCACGCCTGCGCCGTTGTCGGCAACGCGCACGAGGAATCCGACATCGATGCCGCCGACGTCGTTGCCCTCTGCGAGGTAGGCCACATAGCCGGGATCGCCCTGGCCGCTGGCGATGGCATCGGCGTTGATGCGCGTGGCCAGCGCCTGCAGCGTGGACAGGTTCTCGACCTCGGTCACGCCGAGGATGTCGGGCAGGTGCAGGTAGCCGCGCACCGCCAGCGAGGCTTTGCGCAGGCGCCGTTCGAAGGCCTCGGCGGTGAGCACCGGCTCGCCGATCGCCGGGTCGTTGCCGGTGTCGAAGAAGCGCTCGAGGTTGTAGGTGGCGAAGGTCGCGTGGTCGGGGCCCGGCAGCAGTGCGGGACGCGGCTGGTCGGCGCCATCGCAGGCGACCGACAGTTCGGCTTCCGGATAGATGGTGTAGCGGCGGAAGCTGTAGTCCAGCGGGCCGACGAGGCTGCCGTCGACGATGCGGCAGCCGGCGGCGAGGTTCGCGGTCGGCGCACCGATGGTGCTGCTGTTGACGGCGATCAGTTCCGGGTTGAAGTCCCAGCGCGGGATCGCCGGCGCGCTGCTGCCCAGCGGGTCGGGGTCCATCAGCGGCAGGCCCGGCTCGCGGAACGGCCGCGGCGTGCCGGTCACCACCACCGCGAAGCGGCCGTTGCTGGTGGCCGTGGCCTGGGCTTCGTTGACGTTGCCGCCGGTGGGCGCGACCACGGTGAAGTCGGCCGCGCTGACCCGCATGCCCTCGTAGGGTTCGAGCTGGTCCAGTGCGCCGTCCGGACGCGGCAGCGCGGTGGTCAGCAGCACCGGTGCGGGAAGCGGATGCCCGCTGGAAAGCTGCACCACGCGCGCATCGGTGATCTCGGTCAGCGGCAGCTGGAACGGGTCGGCAGACGGCACATATTCGATCACCGTGCCCTGCACCAGCACGCGGTTGCCGACCGCGGCCGCATCCGGCGGCGCGGTGGACGTGAACACGAACACGCCCTCGGAGGTGGCCGGGTCGCCGTCGTCCTCGCCGTCGGCGGTCTGCAGGAAGAAGCCGTTGTTCCTGCGCGCGGTGACGATGCCTTCGGTCGCGACCGCGACGTTCTCGTATGGCGAACGCGCGCCGGCGCCCTGGATCGCATGGATCGCCAGCCGGGTGACGTCGTCGTTGAGGATGGTGCCGGTGGCCTCGCCACGCTGCAGCTGCGCGCCGTCCGGGCTGGACAGGGTGACCACGAAGGTCTCGTCGGGCTCGGTGACGGTGTCGCCGCGCACCTGCACCACCACGGTCTGCGATGTGTCGCCCTCGGCGAACTCGAGCGTGCCCGATGCGGCCAGGTAGTCGTCGTCGGCCAGGGTGGCGCTGCCGTCTGCGGTGGCGTAATCGACGCGCACGCCACCGGCGGGTGCGGGGCGGTCGAGGCGCACGCTGAAGAAGAACGGCGTGGAGCCGCTGTCGCCTTCGGCCGCCGCGGTGTCGGCGATGCTCAACCACGGCGTGCCGCCGCCTGCGCAGGGCAGGGTGGGGGTGGCGCGATTGCGTGGCGCAGGCGCGCGGGCCGAGAAATCCGCGGCGTTGTCGTTGCTGTCGCTGCAGCCGTCGTCGGCGCGCCAGCCCGCCAGTACCGCCGACAGGGCCGGGGCCGGGCCGCTGCCCTCCGACCAGTTCGCGCCGCCGAAGCCGACCAGGTCGAGGATGCGCGCGGCCTGCTCCGCGCTGCAGGGCGTACTGCCGCCGTTGCAGCCGAGGCTGGTGGTGCCTTCCACCAGTGCGACCTTGCCGGCCGCCGCGGCCATGTTGATGGTGCCGGTGGCGTTTACTTCCGGCAGCGGTGCGCCGTTGGCGCCGCCCGCCAGGCCGACCAGGAAGTACTGCCCCGGGGCGAGGTCGACATCCGGCAGGACCACCAGCTGCGTGGCGCTGGCGCCGAAGTTGCCGGTGCCGGTGGCACTGGCGTACTGCAGCGACCTGCCGCCCAGTGCTTCGGGCGTGTCGCCACGGTTGAACAGTTCGATGTAGTCGGCGTTGTGGACCGCACCGCTGTTGCCGCCGGCGCCGTACACCTGGCTGACCACCACCTGGGCATGGGCGGTCGCGCCCGCGCCGCACCCCAAAGCCACGGCCAGCAACAGCCGGCCTGCGAGCATGCGCATCGCGCCTCTCCCTAGTCTGGCCCCCCGGTCCCGTGGCGATTCTGCACCGATCCCGTGGCCGGCGCATGACAGCGGGGCACGCGGATTGATCGGGTACCCTTCCGCCAATGAGCACCGACCGCAAACCGCCGGCTCCCGGCCACGCCGCGAACCTGCCGGACTCGACCCGGCCGGCGTCGGAGCCGGCGACGGACAACCAGCGCGACCTCGAAGCCGGCATCCACACCGATCTCGAAGGGCGGATGACCTACGGCGGCTACCTGCGCCTGGACCGCCTGCTGTCGTCGCAGGTGCCGTTGTCGGATCCGCCGCACCACGACGAGATGCTGTTCATCGTCCAGCACCACGTCTCCGAGCTGTGGATCAAGCTGATGATCCACGAGCTGGGCGCCGCGATCGTGCACCTCAGGCGCGACGAGGTCGGGCGCTGCCGCAAGGTGCTGGCGCGCTGCAAGCAGGTGCTGCGCCAGCTCACCGAGCAGTGGTCGGTGCTGGAGACGCTCACCCCGTCGGAGTACATGGAATTCCGCGGGATCCTGGGGCCGTCGTCGGGCTTCCAGTCGCTGCAGTACCGCACGGTGGAATTCCTGCTGGGCAACAAGAACGAGCAGATGCTCGACGTGTTCGCCCACGACGCCGACGGCCAGGCCGCGCTCGAGAGCGTGCTGCGCGCACCGGGCCTCTACGACGAATTCCTGCGCTACCTCGCGCGCTGGGGCCATGCGATCCCGCCCGCGCACCTTGAGCGCGACTGGAGCCGGCCGCACGTCATGGACCCGGCACTGGTGGAGGTGATGCGGGTGATCTACGCGGATACCGGCACCTGGTGGCGCGAGTACTCGCTGTGCGAGGACCTCGTCGATCTCGAGTCGCAGTTCCAGCTGTGGCGTTTCCGCCACATGCGCACGGTGATGCGCATCATCGGCTTCAAGCGCGGCACCGGAGGTTCCAGCGGCGTCGGCTTCCTGCGCCAGGCACTCGACCTCACGTTCTTCCCCGAGCTGTTCGAGGTGCGCACGCATCTCGCGCCACCTGCCGGCGCAACCGGCCGCTACTGACAGGCAGCCGCGGCAAAGCGGCTGCTAGGATGCCGGCACTCGAGTCACCGCACAGGGGAACCCCAGCATGAGTCATCCCGCTCCGGCCGCCACGCCGACGCCGCGTGGCGCCGTCGCCCGATTCCTCGACGCCGTCGAGCGCGTAGGCAACAAGCTGCCTGATCCGGCAGTCCTGTTCCTCGGGCTGATGCTGGTGGTATGGGTGGTCTCCGCCGCGCTGGCGCAGGTCAACTTCGCCGAGATCGACCCGCGCAGCGGCGATCCGATCCAGATCAACAATCTCCTCGCTGGAACCAGCTTCACCGCCTTCATGGCGACGATGGTGTCCACCTTCGTCAACTTCGCGCCGCTCGGTGTGGTGCTGGTGGCGATGCTCGGCCTCGGCGTCGCCGAGCACACCGGCTTCATCAACGCGGCGCTGCGCGCGATCCTGTCGGTGACGCCGCGGATGCTGCTCACGCCGGTGCTGATCGCGGTCGGCATCTTCAGCCACGTCGCGGTGGATGCCGGTTACGTGCTGGTGATCCCGCTGGGCGCGGTGATCTTCTACGCGGCCGGGCGCCATCCGCTGGCGGGCATCGCCGCGGCCTTCGCGGGCGTATCCGGCGGGTTCTCCGCGACCTTCATTCCGTCGAGCCTTGACCCGCTGCTGGCCGGCCTGAGCCAGGAAGCCGCGCGCCTGATCGATCCGGAAATCATCATCAGCCCGCTCAACAACTACTACTTCACAACCGCCTCGACGGCGCTGGTGGTGGCGGTCGGCTGGTTCCTGACCGACCGCGTCATCGAACCGCGCCTTCGCAACACCGCGGTCGACGGCGACATGGCCGACATGCCGGCGATGGAAACGCTGACCGCGCGCGAGCGCACCGGGCTGTGGGCGGCGGTGGCATCGATGCTCGTGCTGGTCGCGGTGCTGGTGCTGACCAGCGTGCCCGTGGGCTCGGCGTGGCGTGCCGGCGCCGACTCCCCCAACGCCGGTGAGCTGCTGGTGGCGACCGCACCGCTGATGCAGTCGATCGTGCCCCTGATCTTCATCCTGTTCCTGGTGCCGGGCATCGTCTACGGCTACATGGCGGGCACGGTGAAGAACCACCGCGACGTCGTGCAGGGCATGAGCCGGGCGATGAGCGGCATGGGCTATTACATCGTCATGGCGTTCTTCGCCGCGCAGTTCATCTACGCCTTCGGGCAGAGCAACCTCGGCGCGCTGCTGGCGATCAAGGGGGCCAACGCGCTGCAGGCGATGGGGCTGCCGATGGGCGTGACCCTGGTCGGCATCGTGGTGCTGTCGGCCTTCGTCAACCTGATGGTCGGCTCGGCATCGGCAAAGTGGGCGCTGATCGGCGCGATCATGGTGCCGATGCTGATGCAGCTGGGCATCTCGCCCGACCTCACCCAGGCCGCGTACCGGGTGGGCGATTCCAGCACCAACATCATCACCCCGCTGCTGCCGTACTTCCCGCTGATCGTGGTGTTCTGCCAGCGCTACGTGAAGTCGAGCGGCATCGGCACGCTGCTGGCGCTGATGCTGCCGTATTCGCTGGCCCTGCTGGTGGTGTGGACGCTGTTCCTGCTGGCGTTCTGGGGCGTTGGCATCCCGCTGGGCGTGGGCGCCAGCTACGAATACGTGCCGGGCTGATCCCGCACGTCGACGGACGTGCCCGCGGGTTTGACGCGGGCCGTCCCGGCGATCCATCCTCGCGCGTCCGCCGCGGCGGACCACTGCAGCCCTGTCATCGAAATCCCTGGGGGAGTCCCGTCGCATGAGTTCCACGCCCACTGTCGAGCCGGCCGGCCCCGGCATGCACATGCCGGTTTCCGGCTCTCCACCCGACTTCCCGCAGGTCATGGGTCATCCGCGTCCGCTGTGGATGCTGTTCATGACCGAGTTCTGGGAACGCTTCGCGTTCTACGGCATGCGCTGGGCGCTGGTGCTCTACATCGTGGCGCAGTTCTATCGCGGCGATTCCTCGGGCGAAGCCCCGGCCAGCGAGCTCTACGGCGCCTACCTGGCGCTGGTCTATGCGGCGGCGATCTTCGGCGGCTATGTCGCCGACAAGCTGATCGGCTACCAGCGCTCGATCCTGCTCGGCGCGGTGTTCATGGCGATCGGCCTGTTCCTGATCGCGCTGCCCAGCGAACAGTGGCTCAAGCTCGGCCTGGCCACGGTGATCGTCGGCAACGGCCTGTTCAAGCCGATCATCTCGACGATGGTGGGCAAGCTCTACGCCACCGGCGACCACCGCCGCGATTCCGGCTTCACCATCTTCTACATGGGCATCAACATGGGCGCGTTCATCGCGCCGATCCTGACCGGCCTGCTGGCCGAGAAGGTGTTCGGCAACGACGGCATGCCGGCCTACACCGCGGTGTTCATCGCCTCGGGCATCGGCATGCTGCTGAGCCTGGTGTGGTTCTGGTTCGGCCGCAGCCAGCTGCAGGGCGTCGGTGCCGCGCCGGTCGCGGCGTCCGGTAACGGCATGGGCCGCCTGCTGATGGTGGCGATCGGCACCGTCGTGGCGATCCCGGTGTTCTATTTCCTGCTCACCATCGAGGCGGGGCTGCTCAACTGGATCCTGCTGGCGCTGTTCGTGGTGCCGGCGATCATGCTGCTGGTCGAGGGCATCCGCGAAGGTTCCAGGCAGCGCGACATGGTGATCGCGATGCTGATCATCTTCGGCTTCAACGTGCTGTTCTGGATGTTCTTCGAGCAGGCCGGCAGCTCGTTCAACTTCCTCGCCCAGAACATCGTCAACCGCGACCTCGGCGGCTGGATCTTCCCGGTGGGCTGGTTCCAGTCGGTGAACTCCATCGCGATCATCACCCTGGCGCCGATCATCGCGTGGCTCTGGGTGAAGATGGGCAGCGCCAATCCGTCGATCCCGCGCAAGTTCGGCCTGGGGCTCATCTTCAACGGCCTGGCCTTCCTGCTGCTGATGCTCGCGCTGTCGAGCATGGTCGACCCGGAGACGCTGAGGATCCCGTTCTGGACGCTGTTCATGGTCTACGTGATCCAGTCGATCGGTGAGCTGTGCCTGTCGCCGATCGGGCTGTCGATGACCACCAAGCTGGCGCCGTCCAGGCTCACCGGTCTGGCGATGGGCGGCTGGTTCCTGTCGATCGCGATCGGCAACAACCTGTCGGGCATGTTCGCCTCCAGCGTGAGTGGCGAGGGCGGCATGACGGTGGCCTCCGCGCATGCCGGCTACACCTTCGGCTTCTGGGCGCTGCTGGGTGCCGGCGTGCTGCTGTTCCTGATCGCGCCGCTGATCCAGAAACTGATGCACGGCGTGAAGTAACCGCCGTCGCCTGCCCGCCTCGCGGGCAGGTGCTGCATGTCGCCGGTCCCGCGCGGGCCGGCGACGACATCCACGCCCTGTCCCGAGCCCTCGTCCGATGACCGACCACGCTGCCAACGTCCTGCCCCGCCCGTCGCCGCTGCAGCGCTGGGTCGCGCTGGTGCTGGTCAGCGTCGCGATGTTCGGCAACTACTACATCTACGACGCGTTCGGCCCGGTGGTGGACCTGCTGCGCGAGCAGGAAGGCTTCACCTACGACCAGATCAGCATGATCTTCAGTGCCTACAGCATCGCCGCGGTGGTGGTGCTGCTGATCGGCGGCTACGTGATCGACCGCTGGGGCACCAAGCGCTCGATCACCCTGTTCGCGCTGATCTGCCTGGCCGCCGCGGCGCTGATGGCGTCCACCGCGCGCTTCGAGACCATGCTGGCCGGCCGTTTCCTGCTCGGCATCGGCGCCGAGCCGTTGATCGTCGCCGCCACCGCGGCGCTGGCGAAATGGTTCAAGGGCAAGGAGCTGTCGTTCGCCTTCGGCATCAACCTGTCGATCGCCCGGCTCGGCTCGGCCTCCGCCGACTGGTCGACGTCGTTCGCAAGTCCGCTGTATTCGAACTGGCAGGACCCGCTGTGGCTGGCGACCGGCGTGGCCACGGTGGGCGTGACCGCGGCGATGCTGTACTGGATGGCGGAGTCGCGTGCCGAGGGCCGGGTGAACCTCGGGCAGGTCGAGCAGACCGACAGGCTCCAGCTCAAGGGCATGTACGCCTTCAGCGCGTCGTACTGGTACATCGTCGGCCTGTGCGTGGTGTTCTACGCCACCGTGTTCCCGTTCCGTGCCTTCGCGATCGACTACTTCCAGCAGGCGCATGGTCTGGACCGCGAGACCGCCGGCATGCTCAGCAGCCTGCTGCCGATGGCCGCGATCGTGGTCACCCCGCTGTTCGGCCTGTGGGTCGACCGGGTCGGGCGCCGCTCACTGTTCATGGCAGTGGGTTCGCTGGTGATGCTCCCGCTCTTCCTGCTGGTCACCTACGCGCCACCGGGGCCGGCGATCGGCATCTGGATCCCGTTCGCCGGCAGTGCCGAAGTGCCGCTCACCCTGCTGCTGGTGATGCTGATGTTGGGCGGCGTGTTCTCGCTGATCCCGGCGGTGATGTGGCCGTCGGTGGCCTATATCGTGCGTGAGAGCCGGCTGGGCGCGGCGTACTCGATGATGACGTTGTGCCAGCAGGTCGGCGTGGCACTGGTGCCGCTGGCGGTGGGGCGCTTCAACACCGCGTTCGCGGCAGGGCCGCAGAACCCCGCGGGCTACGCGCCCGGCATGTGGTTCTACACCGCGCTCGCCGCGCTGGGCCTGCTGTTCTCGTGGCTGCTGTGGCGGGCGGAATCGGGCCCCGGCGCACACGGGCTCGAATACGCCTCCGGCCGCAAGCCCGGCTAGGCACGCACCGCCGGTTCGCCGGCGGCTTCCAGTTCGGCCTCCATCTCCAGCGCATCCAGCCGGTCGAGCAGGCCGAACAGCAGGTCGCGTTCGTTCGTGGACATGCCGCGCAGCAGGCGCTGTTCGAATGCCAGCGCCAGCGGCGCGACCTCGCGATGGATGCGCCGGCCTTCCGCCGACAGCCGCAGCACCGAGCGGCGGCGGTCGCCGTCGTGGATCTCGCGCTCCAGCCGGCCACCTTCGAGCAGGCGCGACACCGCACGACTGACCGCCACCTTGTCCATCGCGGTGCGTTGCGCGACCTCGTTGGCCGACAGCCCGGGAAAGCGTTCGAGCACCGCGATCACGCGCCATTCGGTGATCGCGAGGCCGAAACGCTGCGAATAGACCTGGGCGATGGCGCTGCTCAGTCGGTTGGACAGCACGCTCAGCCGGTACGGCAGGAAGCGCTCCAGCTGCAGTGCATCGGCCGGTGACGGCGGGTGGGGCGGGGGTCGGATGGCCATGCTGCGACGCACCTTGCAAATGGTTACACGTGAAACTATAACGGCGGATACGTCCACCACAAGGCCGCGCACGCGGCCGGCCACCGAATCAAGGAGCCGCACATGAGCGCGCAACCGCAGACCTCGCCCCGGGCACCGAATCTCGGCATGCAGGTCACCACCTTCGAGAACCCGATGGGCATCAACGGGTTCGAGTTCGTCGAGTTCGCCGCGCCGGAAGGCCAGGGCGCGCGCATGCGCGACTACCTCGAGAAGCTCGGCTTCACCGCGATCGCAAAACACCGCAAGCGCGCGATCACCCTCTTCCGGCAGGGCACGATCAACTTCCTGTTGAACGAGGAACCCGATTCCTTCGCGTCCGACTTCGCCGCCCAGCACGGCCCGTCGGCCTGCGGGTTCGCGATCCGCTTCAAAAAGAAGCCTGCCGAAGTGCTCGAACACGTGCTCGCCCAGGGCGGCGAGAAGGCCGACCACAAGGCCGAGACCGGCGCGGTCGGCTTCCCGGCGATCAAGGGCATCGGCGACTGCATGCTGTACCTGGTCGACGATTCCGCGCCGGATGTCTATGCCGACTACGAGCCGCTGCCGGGCGTGGACCAGCATCCGCGCGGCTTCGGCCTGACCTTCATCGACCACCTCACCCACAACCTGTTCCTCGGGAACATGCAGAAGTGGTCGGACTACTACGAGAAGCTGTTCAACTTCCGCGAGATCCGCTATTTCGACATCAAGGGTGCCAAGACCGGCCTGCTGTCGAAGGCGATGACCGCACCCGACGGCGTGGTGCGCATCCCGCTCAACGAGTCCTCGGACGAGAAGAGCCAGATCAACGAATACCTGCGCGACTACAAGGGCGAGGGCATCCAGCACATCGCGCTGTTCACCGACGACATCTACGAGACGGTGGAGAAGATGCGCGAGGCCGGCATCGCCTTCCTCGACACGCCCGATGCGTATTTCGACGTCATCGACCAGCGCGTGCCCGACCATGGCGAGGATGTCGAGCGCCTGCGTCGCAATGCGATCCTGATCGACGCCGATCCCGAGACCAAGCAGCGCAAGCTGCTGCAGATTTTCGGCCAGAACGCGTTCGGCCCGATCTTCTTCGAGATCATCCAGCGCAAGGGCAACGAGGGCTTCGGCGAGGGCAACTTCCAGGCCCTGTTCGAGTCGATCGAGCGCGACCAGATGAAGCGCGGCGTGCTGTAACGCCGCATCCCTTCTCCCGCATGCGGGAGAAGCTGCCCCGAAGGGGCGGATGAGGGCACCACGCGTCGCCCTCACCCCACCCCCCTCCCACGTGCGGGAGAGGGGCTTCACCACAGGCGACGCCATGAACGCATCCACCGACGACAGCGTGATCCCGATGCCACAGGCCGATGCGCGGGCCATGCAGCCGCGCGGCTACATGAGCGGCTTCGGCAACCATTTCGCGACCGAGGCCGAGGCCGGCACCCTGCCGGAAGGGCAGAACTCGCCGCAACGCGTTGCCCACGGCCTGTATGCAGAGCAGCTGTCGGGGTCGGCGTTCACCGCGCCGCGTGCGGAAAACCGCCGCAGCTGGCTCTACCGCATCCGCCCGGCGGCGATGCACGGGCCGTTCGAGCGCTGCATGCAGCCGCGGCTGCACGACGACTTCGGCGACGGCCCGGTCTCGCCCGACCAGATGCGCTGGAGCCCGATGCCGCTGCCCGACACCCCGGTGGACTTCATCGACGGGCTGTACACCGTGGCCGGCAATGGTTCGGCCGCGGCGCAGACCGGCATCGCGGTGCGCGTGTATGCCGCCAGCACGTCGATGCAGGGCCGTTACTACTACAGCGCCGACGGCGAGCAGCTGATCGTGCCGCAGCAGGGCCGCCTGCGCCTCGCCACCGAAATGGGCGTGCTGGACGTCGAGCCGCAGGAGATCGCGGTGATTCCGCGCGGCGTGCGCTTCCGCGTCGAACTCCCGGATGGGCCGTCGCGCGGCTATCTGTGCGAGAACTTCGGTGCCCACCTGCGCCTGCCCGACCTCGGGCCGATCGGTTCGAACGGCCTGGCCAACCCGCGCGACTTCCTCAGTCCGCAGGCCGCCTACGAGGACCTCGAGGGCGACTTCGAACTGGTCGCCAAGTTCCAGGGCCACCTGTGGCGTGCCGATATCGGCCATTCGCCGCTCGACGTGGTCGGCTGGCACGGCAACTACGCGCCGTACAAGTACGACCTGCGCCGCTTCAACACCATCGGTTCGATCAGCTTCGACCACCCCGATCCAAGCATCTTCCTGGTGCTGACCTCGCCCAGCGACACCGCCGGCGTGGGCAACCTCGATTTCGCGATCTTCCCGCCGCGCTGGCTGGTGCAGCAGCACACGTTCCGGCCGCCGTGGTTCCACCGCAACGTGGCCAGCGAATTCATGGGCCTGGTGCACGGCGAGTACGACGCCAAGGCCGAAGGCTTCGCGCCCGGTGGCTGCTCGCTGCACAACTGCATGACCGGGCACGGCCCGGATGCGGCGACCTTCGAGAAGGCATCGAATGCGGATCTCTCCAGGCCCGACGTGATCCGCGACACCATGGCCTTCATGTTCGAGTCGCGGGCGGTGATCCGCCCGACGCAGCAGGCGGTCGATGCCGCCCACCGCCAGCGCGACTACCAGGCCTGCTGGGCCGGGCTGAAGCGCAATTTCAGCCCGCCACGCGGCTGAGCCGGGTCGGTACGACGCGCGACCCGCGCGATTTCACCGGCCACTCGCCGGCGCCGCAGGCATCCTGCCGATGCGGCCCGGCGTGACCGACTGACTGACCGACACGCCGACTGGCTGCGCGCACATGCGCAGTCGTGCTCATTCCACGTGCGGGCGCTCGGCCTGCCGGGCGCGCTCATCCGCGCGCTCGTCGGCGTCATCGCGGATATGTCCGCCCGGGTCCGGCGTTACCGAGGGGTCGCCGGGGCGGCCTTCCATCAGCGACAGCGCTGCACGTGACATCAGGTGCGCCGAGACCGGCGCGGTCATGAAGAGGAACAGCGTGATCAGCAGCTCGCGCGGATGCAGGCCGGCCCCGTGCACGGTGTGGTAGAGGATCGAGGCGGCCAGGATGCAGCCGACGCCGAGCGTGCTCGCCTTGGTCGGGCCGTGGATGCGGGTGAAGAAGCTCGACAGCTTGACCAGCGCGAACGCGCCGAGGAACACGAAGAAGCAACCCACGACCAGCAGGAAGATGGCGAGGGTGTCGATGACGGCGTTCATTCCACGATGTCCCGGCGGATGACGTACTTCGACAGCACCACGGTGCCGAAGAACCCGAGCATGGCGATGATCAGTGCGGCCTCGAAATAGATTTCCGAGTCGAGGTGCATGCCGAACAGGATCAGCTGGGCGATGGTGCTGACGTACAGCGTGTCGAGCGCGAGGATGCGGTCGGGCGCGGAGGGGCCGCGGATCAACCGTATCAGCGAAAGCAGCATCGCCGAACCGACGACGACCATGCCAGCGACCACAGCGATATCGATCATGGGAACACCTTGCGCAGGGGCGCTTCGTAGCGTTGCTTGATGCCGGCCACCACCGCTTCCGGGTCGTCGACATCGAGGAAGTGCACCAGCAGGTGCCTGCGGTCCTCCGACAGTTCCGCCGACACCGTGCCCGGGGTCAGGGTGATGACGCTGGTCAGGGCCGAGATTCCATGGATGTTGGTGAGTTCGAGTGGCACCCAGATGAACGCGGAGCGCAGTTTGCGTTCGGGCCCCAGGACCTGGCGGGCGACGGTGATGTTGGCGACCACCACGTCCCAGGCCAGCTTGAAGGCCAGCGGGATCAGCGCGGACGCATTCCCGATCTGCGCGAATTCGCGCTCCAGCCGCGCGGAGATCTGCGGCATCAACAGCGCCAGCAACAGCGCCATCAGCAGCGTGCCGAGGCTGTAGTCCTCCGCCATCAACACCCAGAAGATGAAGACGGTGATGCTCTGCGGTACCGAGGGAAACAGCTGTAGTTTCATGTCACGGCGTCCTCAGCAGGGGACGGGTCCCGCGGACCGACTCGATGTAATCGTCAGGCGACAGCAGCTGGGCCGCGGTCGCGCCGGTGTAGCGCAGCACCGGTTCGGCGGCGACGGTCATGGCGATGCCATAGGCCAGCAGCAGGCCGGTGGCGGCGAGTTCGAGCCGGGGAATCGTCGGTGGGGGCGAGCGGGGCAGGTCGCTTTCCTCGACACGCCAGAACAACCGGGTGCCGGTGCGGGTCAGCCCGATGATCGCCAGCAGGCTGCTGCCCAGCACGGCGGCAAACACCCAGCCGGTGTCCCCGTCCGGGGCCGCGCCCAGCAGCGCGAACTTGCCGATGAACCCCGACAGCGGCGGCAGGCCGGCGATGGAGATGGCGGCCACCATGTACAGCGACCCGGTCAGCCTCGGCAGCGGCGGTGCGGTGGGCAACACGCGGTCACCGAGAAGCCCGCGTTCGCGCTGCACGATGTGGGCAATCATGAACATCGCGGCGCCGGCAAAGCAGCTGTGCGGCAGGTAATACAGGCCGGCGGAGATGGTGCCGGGCTGCGCCAGCGCGAACGCCACGAACAGCGTACCGGCCGACAGCAGCACCAGGTACGCCGCGCTGATGCGCAGGCGCAGCGAACCCACCACGCCCACGCCGGCAAGCACCAGGGTGACGAGTCCGAACGCCAGCAGCGTGTCGCTGGCGAATCCGGCAAGCAGGCCGGCCTCTTCGCCGAACATCAGCGTCGACAGCCTGAGCAGTGCGTACAGCCCGACCTTGGTCATGATCGTGAACAACGCGGCGACGGTGGCCGGCGCCCGCGAGTAGGTTTCCGGCAGCCACAGGTACAGCGGCAGCAGCGCGGCCTTGGCGCAGAACACCACCAGCAGCAGCCCGCACGTCGCGCGCACGATGGCGAGATCCTCCGGTGCCACCTCGCGCAGGCGCACCGCGATCTCGGCCATGTTGAGCGTGCCGAGCAGGCCATAGAGCAGGCCGAGCGCCACCAGGAACAGGGTCGAAGCGACGATGTTGAAGACCACGTAGTGCATGCCGGCCTTCATGCGGTCGCCGCGGCCACCCGACAGCAGCAGGCCGTAGGAGGCGATCAGCAGCACCTCGAAGAACACGAACAGGTTGAAGACGTCGCCGGTCAGGAAGGCACCGTTGAGGCCCGCGAGCTGGATCTGGAACAGGGCGTGGAAGTGCAGTGCGCGCTTGTCCCAGCCCGCGCAGGCGTACAGCAGGCAGGGGATCGCCAGCAACGTGCTGGTCAGTACCATCAATGCGCTGAGCCGGTCGAGCATCAGCACGATGCCCAGCCGCGCCGGCCAGTCGCCCAGCAGGTAGACGTCGATGCCGCCCTGCGACGCGCGTGCCATCAGCGCGACTGACGAGGCCAGCAGCAGGGCCATGCCGATCCACGCGCCGGTGCGCAGGACCTGGCTGTCGTGCCGGCGTTCGAGCAGCAGCAGAAACGCGCCGGTGATCAGCGGAATCAGGATCGGCGCGAGGACCAGGTGCTGCGTCATCGGTCACCCTTGTGGCCGGGCTCGCGGCCATCCACGTGGTCGCTCTGCAGGTCGGCGTGGTTGCGCATCGCCACCACCACCGCCACGGCGGTCATCGCGAACGCGATGACGATCGCGGTCAGCACCAGCGCCTGGGGCAACGGGTCGGCATGGTTGGCCAGCGTCGCCTCGACGCCGTCGCGCAGCACCGGTGCCTTGCCGACCACCAGCCGGCCGGACGAGAAGATCAGCAGGTTGGTGGCGTACGACAGTAGCGTCAGGCCCAGGATCACGTCGAACGTGCGGGCGCGCAGCAGCAGGTAGACGCCCGAGGCGGTGAGTACGCCGATCGCGCTGGCGAGTGCGAATTCCATCAGTAGTTCTCCTCTGCGGCCCGCTGGCGGTGCTTGACGGTGCCCATCGTCGACAGGATCAGCAGCGCACCCGCGAAGACCACGATGTACACGCCGGTGTCGAACACCAGCGCGCTGGTAAGCGGCAGGCTGCCCACCATCGGCAGCTCGAGGTCGTAATGTCCGCTGGTCAGGAATGGCAGCCCGAACAGCAGCGAGCCGAGCCCGCCGATGCAGGCGATGAGCAGGCCCAGGCCCACGCCGCGCAGGTAATCGAAGCCGAACGTCGCCTCCACCGCGCGCGCACCCTGCAGCACGTACTTGATCAGCACCGGCACCGCGATCGCCAGGCCGGCGATGAAGCCACCGCCGGGTGCGTTGTGGCCACGCAGGAACAGGTAGATCGACACCGTCAGCGTCAGCGGGAACAGCAGCTGGGTGAGGTCGGCGGGGATCGGCAGCTGCACCGGTGGCCCGGGCATGATCTCGTCGGGCTTGAGCCGCGCCCAGCGCAGCAGTGCGTGCACCACCAGCGCCGCCACCGCGAACACCGTGATCTCGCCGAAGGTATCGAAGCCGCGGAAGTCGACCAGGATGACGTTGACGACGTTGGCGCCATAGGCCTCGGGCAGCGAGCGTGCCAGCAACTCGCCGGAGATCGTCTGCGACGGCCTGAGCAGCATCCCGTATGCCAGCGCGAAGATGCCGATGCCGGCGGCCGCCGAGATGCCGGCATCGCGCCAGCGCCGGAACGGGGTGCGGGCCTGCTTCGACTGCTTGGGCAGGTAGTTGAGCGCCATCATCATCAGCGCGATGGTCACCATCTCCACCAGCAGCTGGGTCAGCGCGAGATCCGGTGCCGACAACAGCGCGAACACCGCGCAGAGCATCAACCCGACCGCGCCGATCACGATGAGCGCCGTCAGCCTGCGCCCGTGTGCGGCCACGGTCGCCAGGGTGCTGCCGACCAGCACGGTCCAGACGATCCACCCGATCAACGGCATCGGCTGCGGCGATGGCAGGGCGCCGTAGCCCGCGGCCTCCGCCGCCGCATCGCCGAGGAACGGCGCCGCGCCCACCACCAGGACCACCACGATCATCCAGAACAGGCTGCGGCGGATGCCCCCTGCGGCGACCCGTTCGGTGAAGCGGCCGGCGGCGGCGAACAGCTTCTCGATGTTGACCTGGAACAGGTGCCGGCCCCACGAGCGCAGCATGGCGTCGTGCAGGGCGAACAGCCGGCGCAGGGTGAAATACAGGAACACGCCGCCGACCAGGCCGATGATGCTCATCGCCAGCGGCAGGTTCCAGCCATGCCACACGGCGAGGCTGAACTCCGGTGCTGCAGGCCCCAGCGTGCCGGCGACCGCGGTCTCGAGGATGCCACTGACGGTCAGCGCGGGCAGCACGCCCACCGCCAGGCACATCACCACCAGCACCGCCACCGGCACGCGCATCCAGCGCACCGGCTCGTGCGGATCGGTATCGAGGTCGCGCGGGCCATCGCCGAAGAAGGTGTCGTGCACGAAACGCAGGCTGTAGGCCACGCCCAGCACGCCCGCCAGCCCCGCGGCAACGGTCACGAACAGCTGCATCGCACCCTGCGCTTCCACCTGCAGCGCCTCGGCGAAGAACATTTCCTTGGACAGGAAGCCGTTGAGCAGCGGCACGCCTGCCATCGCCAGCGAGGCGATGATCGCCAGCGCCGCGGTCCAGGGCATGAAGCGTCGCAGGTTGCCGAGCCGGCGCATGTCGCGGGTGCCGGTCTCGTGGTCGATGATGCCGGCGGCCATGAACAGCGAGGCCTTGAAGGTGGCGTGGTTGAGGATGTGGAACACGCCGGCGACCACCGCCATCGGCGTCGACAGCCCGAACAGCATGGTGATCAGGCCGAGGTGCGAGATCGTGGAATACGCCAGCAGGCCCTTGAGGTCATGCTGGAAGATCGCGTACCACGCACCCACCAGCAGGGTGATCGCACCGACGGTGGTGACCACGTAGAAGAACAGGTCGGTGCCGGCCAGTGCCGGGTGCAGGCGCGCCAGCAGGAACACGCCGGCCTTCACCATCGTCGCCGAGTGCAGGTAGGCCGAGACCGGGGTCGGCGCGGCCATCGCCTGCGGCAGCCAGAAGTGGAACGGGAACTGCGCGCTCTTGGTGAAGATGCCGAGCAGCACCAGACCAAGGATCGCCGGATACCAGGCGTCGTTGCGGATCGCGTCGCCGGCCGCGAACACCGCATCGAGTTCGAAACTGCCCACCACGCGCCCGATCAGCAGGACGCCGCCGAGCAGGGCCAGTCCACCGAGTGCGGTGATCGTCAGCGCCATGCGCGCGCCCTGGCGTGCGTCCTCGCGGTGGGTCCAGAAGCCGATCAGCAGGAAGGAGCTGATCGAGGTCAGCTCCCAGAACACCACCAGCAGCAACAGGTTGCCGGACAGCACCATGCCCAGCATGGCGCCCATGAAAAGCAGCAGGAACGAGTAGAAGCGCGGTGCGTTGTCGCGGCTGTCGAGGTAGTAGTGGGCGTACATCACGATCAGCGCGCCGATGCCCAGCACCAGGCCCGCGAACATCCACGCCAGGCCATCCAGCCGCAGCGACAGGTCGAGCCCGGCCGACGGTATCCACGGCAGGCTGGCGCGCAGGATGTCGCCGTCGATCACCGCCGGCGACATCAGCCCCAACAACACGAGCCCAACCAGTGGCGCTGCCGCGGCCGTCCACGACACGGCGCCACGCGAGAGCGTGCGCGGCAGCGCGGCCACGACTGCCGCTGCCAGGAATGGGAGCGACAGCAGGAGATGCAGGGTCAAAGGCATGCAGGGAATACGTGATTCACGAGCGGCGCCCGATTCTAGCAGTGCCCTGCGACGGTCCTGTCCATACTCGCGCGCACGCGTAACCGCAAACGCCGCGGCATGGGAACACGCCGTGCACGTGTTGGCACCGGCGCCGCGAGCGCGGACACTGGCCGGCCCTGTCTGCAGGCCACACCGGTGCACGTGATCTTCGCCGCCGCGATCGCCGGACGCGCCCCCGGCTACGCATCCGCCATTGCCATGCCGTGCCGCGGGCCGTCGCAATGACGCGGACGGATGCACGCCGCGCGCTGGTGTTCGGCGGCAGTGGCCAGATCGGCGCTGCGCTGCTGGCGAAGCTCTCGGCGGCAGGCTGGGAGGTCGACGCGGTTTCGCGCACACCGCCGCGCGCCGACGCACCAGGGCTGCGCTGGCATGCGGGCGGCTTTCCCGACGTGGTCGCACCCGACGCGCGCTTCGACGCGGTGTTCAGTTGCGGGCCGCTGGACGCATTCTCGCTGTGGTACGCCGGCACCGCGCTGCGGGCCGCGCGGGTGATCGCATTCGGCTCGACCAGCCTCGAGACCAAACGTGCGGCGGGCGATCCCGGCGAGCGGGCGCTGGCGGCCACCCTGGCTGCCTCCGAAGCGCGGGTCTTCGCCGCGGCGCACGCCAGTGGCGCCACCGCCACCCTGTTGCGCCCGACGCTGGTCTACGGCGCCGCGCGCGATGCCAGCCTGAGCCGGATCGCCGCGCTCGCGCGGCGGACCGGTGTGTTCGTGCTGCCGCGCGATGCATGCGGCCTGCGCCAGCCGGTGCACGTCGACGATCTCGCCGAGGCGGCGCTGGCCGCAGTGTCGGCGCCTGCCGCCGCCGGCCAGGCCTATGCGCTGCCGGGTGGGGAAACGCTGCCCTACGACGCGATGGTACGGCGGGTGCTGGCGGCGCTGCCGGAGAGGCCGCGGCTGCTGCGGGTGCCGTCGCCGCTGTTCCGCCTCGCCCTCGCGGCCGCGCATGCGGGCGGTCGACTGCACGGCCTGCCCGCCGGTGCGGTGGCGCGGATGCGCGAGGACCTGGTGTTCGATGCCACCCCGGCCGCCCGCGACCTCGGCTACGCGCCGCGGGAGTTCAGGCCGACGCGGGAGATGCTGGTCGCGGGCTGAAGGAAACATGTGCGTGCGGCGCTCCGCTGCCCGGGCGCGGCTGTCAGCCCCCATCACCTCGAAACCGGGTGTCCTTTGCCTGGGGCCGAGTTTTCTTTTCGGGCTTACCAGCGCAGGCCGAGCTTCCGGTAGAGCTTCGACAGCACCCACGCCGGGCCGATCAGCAGGTAGCGCAGGTCGGTGAAGAAGCTTGGCTTCTTCCCCTCGTAGAGGCTGCTGTGGCCGACGAACTGCGCGATCCACGCGACCACGAACACGATGATCGCGGTGACCAGCAGCCCGCGGGTGCCCAGCGACTGGTGCAGCAGCTGGGTGACCGCGGCCATCACCAGGAACACCGCGGCCATGCCGATGCCCAGCGGCCGCGAGGCGCGGAAGTAGAACAGCCATGCCGCGAACATCGCCATCGCCGCCCAGATGCCGGGGCGGAACAGCCCGCCTTCAGCGACCGGGATGCACCACAGCAGCGCGATCACGCTCCACAGGATCAGCGGCACCGCGGCCACGTGGATGGCCTGGTTGGCCGGGTTGCGGTGGTCGTCGGAGTAGCTGGCGAACCAGCGGTCGATCGCGCGCGGGCCGTCGTCGTGTGTCGCGGTCATCCTCCCCTCCCGTGGGTCAATGCGCGGCGGCTTTCGAGAATAGCTGCAAAACCGCCACCCCGCTGACGATCAGGCCGATGCCGATCACCGCCGGAAGGTCCAGCGGCTGGCCCAGCACCAGCCAGCCGATCAGCGCGATCAGCGCCACGCCGGCGCCCGACCAGATCGCGTAGGCCACGCCCACCGGCACCGTGCGCAGCACCAGCGACAGGCAGTAGAACGCGATCGCGTAGCCGACCACCACGACCAGCGACGGCCACAGGCGGGTGAAGCCTTCGGATGCCTTGAGCGCGCTGGTGGCGATCACCTCGGCGATGATCGCCACCGCAAGAAACAGATAGCCGCTGTGCATGCCTGTGCCCCGATCGAAGCCGGCCGCCATGCTCGCACGCGGCCAGCGGGCCGCGCGCGAACGGCCTGCTCAGTCGATGCGGATGCCGGCCAGTTTCTGCAGGGCGTCGGCGTAGCGGGCGCGGGTGCGCTCGATCACCCCGGCCGGCAGCCGCGGGCCGGGCGGTGTCTTGTCCCAGTCCTGGGTCTCCAACCAGTCGCGCACGATCTGCTTGTCGTAGCTCGGCGGGCTGGTGCCGACCCGGTATTCGTCGGCGGGCCAGTAGCGTGACGAGTCCGGGGTCAGCATCTCGTCCATCACGTACAGGCGGCCGTCGGCGTCGGTGCCGAACTCGAACTTGGTGTCGGCCAGCAGGATGCCGCGCGCGGCCGCGTACTCGGCCGCGTAGCGGTACAGCCGCAGGGTGGCATCACGGATCTGCTCGGCGAGTTCCGCACCGACCGTGCGCACCATGGTGTCGAAGTCGATGTTCTCGTCGTGCTCGCCCACCGCCGCCTTGGTCGACGGGGTGAAGATCGGCTCGGCCAGCTGCTCGGCCTGGCGCAGGCCGTCCGGCAGGCGGATGCCGCTGATACGGCCGGTGCGCTGGTAGTCCTTCCAGCCGCTGCCGATGACGTAACCGCGCGCGATCGCTTCCACCGGCACCGGCTTCAGCCGCCGGGTCACCACCGAGCGCTGCACGTAGGCGGCCGGATCCACGCCTTCGGGCAGCACCGCCTCGACCGGGATGCCCGTGAGGTGGTTGGGCATCAGGTGCGCGGTCTTCTCGAACCAGAAGTTGCTGATCTGGCAAAGCATCTCGCCCTTGCCGGGAATCGGGTCGGGCAGCACCACGTCGAACGCGGAGAGGCGGTCGGTGGCCACGATCAGCAGGTGGTCGCCGTTGCCGCGCTCGTCGGCAGGCAACAAGGCATCCGGCACGTCGAACACGTCGCGCACCTTGCCGCGGTGGCGCAGGGGCAGGGCGGGCAGCTCGGCTTCGGTCAGCGTCGTGGTCAAGGGCATAGCCCCGTGCGTGAGGGGTCGGCCAGTGTAGTGCGGTTTATGGCGGCGGTGCAGCGTCATCGGACACCACGGTTGCGGGCCCCTGTTCACCCCTGCATGCCGCGGCGGCGACGCCCCTGCGTTTACACTGCCGGCATGAAACCCTGGTACGGAAAACTGCTCGGCTTCATCGCCGGCTGGCTGCTGCTCAGGCATCCGGCGGGCGGCGTGATCGGCCTGCTGATCGGCCATGCATTCGATGCCGGCTGGCTGATGCCGCAGCGCGGGGCCCCGTACCGGGTGCTGGGCCTGGAGCGCGATGCCAGCGACGAGGACATCGACCGCGCCTACCGCAAGCTGATGGCGCAGTACCACCCCGACCGGCTTGCCAATGCGGCGCCCGAGCTGCAGGACCAGGCCGCGCGCCGTGCCGCCGAGATCAATGCCGCCTATACCCGCATCCGTGGCAAGCGCCGCGGTCGCTGATCCCTTCCCGCAACCGCGAGCCGCAATGCAACCGACCGTCATCGCCCCGTCCATCCTGTCCGCCAACTTCGCCCGCCTCGGCGAGGAGGTCGATGCCGTGCTCGCCGCAGGCGCGGACTGGATCCACTTCGACGTGATGGACAACCATTACGTGCCCAACCTCACCATCGGCCCGCTGGTGTGCGACGCGCTGCGCAGGCACGGGGTGACCGCGCCGATCGACGTGCACCTGATGGTGGAGCCGGTGGACCGCATCGTGCCGGACTTCGCGAAGGCAGGCGCCAGCCTGATCAGCTTCCACCCCGAGGCTTCGAAGCACGTGCACCGCACGATCCAGCTGATCCGGGCGGAAGGCTGCCAGGCCGGGCTGGTGCTCAACCCGGCCACGCCGGTCGAGGTGCTGGACTACGTGCTCGACGAGCTCGACCTGGTGCTGCTGATGTCGGTCAATCCCGGCTTCGGCGGCCAGGCGTTCATTCCGTCCACGCTGGACAAGCTGCGCCGGGTGCGCGAACGCATCGATGCCAGCGGGCGCGCCATCCGCCTGGAGATCGACGGCGGGGTGAAGCCGGACAACATCGGCGAGATCGCAGCCGCCGGTGCCGATACCTTCGTCGCCGGCTCGGCGATCTTCGGCCAGCCGGACTATGCCGACGTGGTCCGCCGGATGCGTGCCGGGGTGGATGCCGTGCGCGGGCAGCGCGCCGCCTGACCGTCGCCGCGGCCGGGAGCGTCCGTGCTCCCGGCCGCATGACATGGAGGCAATCCCGCCTCCGCCCGTCGTCCCTGCAATGGCCTCCGATGCTGGGCCGGTGCGATGACCTGCCGGTGACACAGCGGTGACGCGCTGATGTCGCGCGCCGCCTTCATGCGCGCCCGGCATGTCCGCGCCCTACACTCCGCCGCGGCACCTCCGCCGCGTCCTGCCTGCCCACCATGACCCCACCGTGCTGGTACCTGATCCTCAATGCCAAGGCTGCCGGCAACGACGCGGTGCGCGAGGCGGTCACCGCCGCGCGTGCATCCGGTCATGCGATCGAGGTGCGGCTGACCTGGGAAGACGGTGACGCCCTGCGCTACGTGCGCGAAGCACTCGCCGCCGGCGCGCAGCGGGTGATCGCGGGCGGCGGCGATGGCACCCTGCGCGATGTCGCCGCCGCGCTGGCCGATGCCGCGGGCGATGCCGATGCACTGCCGGAGTTCGGCCTGCTGCCATTGGGCACCGCCAATGATTTCGCCACCGCTGCCGGCGTGCCGGAGGCGCTGGACGAGGCCTTCGCCCTGGCGACCCGCGGCAGGGCCATGGCAATCGACCTGCTGCGCATCACCCACGACGATGGGGCCACCTGGTCGCTCAACCTCGTCAGCGGCGGCTTCGGTACCGAGATCACCGTGGAGACCCGCGAAGGGCTGAAGAAGATGCTCGGCGGCCTGGCCTACCTGGTCACCGGGATCGCGCGGATGGGCCGCATCGACCCGGTGCCGGTGTTGCTGCGCGGCCCCGGGTTCGAATGGCAGGGCGACTTCATCGCGCTGGGCGTGGGCAATGGCCGGCAGGCCGGCGGCGGCCAGGCACTGTGTCCGGATGCACAGGTGGACGACGGTCTGCTCG
This sequence comes from Alterluteimonas muca, assembly GCF_021191595.1. Taxonomy (NCBI): domain Bacteria; kingdom Pseudomonadati; phylum Pseudomonadota; class Gammaproteobacteria; order Lysobacterales; family Lysobacteraceae; genus Alterluteimonas; species Alterluteimonas muca. Next base: position 34,924 of record NZ_JAIWPS010000013.1, on the reverse strand, counting down.
ACGTCACCGTGGTGCCGCAGCTCGAAGGCGAGGTCGCCGCGACGGTGGGCACCCTGGTGGGGTCCGGCAAGGACGCCGCACTCGACCGCGTTGCCACCCGCGCACGCCTGCCGTGGATCGAGATCACCACGCCGCAGCCGCTGATGCTCAACATCGACGGCGAGCCGGTGACCGGCACGCGCTTCCGCATCGACTGCGTGCCGCGACGGCTGCGGGTGGTGCTGCCGGAGGATTCGCCGCTGCTGTCGGCAGGCGTCGCGCTGGCGTCGTGAACCGTCGCCGGCCGCAGGGCGAGCCGGTACAGTAGCGCCCATGCAACGTTCCGACTGCCCGGCCCGCGCCCACGCGTGGCGGTGGTGACGCCACCGCGTCGCCGTCCGTCCATTCCTCGTGGAGCCAGCGCTTGATCACCCAGCAGCAGTTCGACCGTTTCGCCGCCGAAGGCCATACCCGCATCCCCGTCGCCCGTGAGGTCCTGTCCGACCTCGATACGCCGCTGTCGGTGTATCTGAAGCTCGCCGACGGGCCGTACACCTACCTGTTCGAATCGGTCGAGGGCGGCGAGCGCTTCGGCCGCTACTCGATCATCGGCCTGCCGGCCTCCCGCGTGGTCGAGTTCCACGGCCACGCGATGTCGGTGCGCGAGCACGGCGAGGTGGTGGAGCACCGCGAGGTCGAGGACCCGTTCGTCGAGGTCGAGCGACTGCGCACCGCGGAGTCGGTGCCGCGCATCGAGGGCCTGCCGGCGTTCACCGGCGGCCTGGTCGGCTGGTTCGGCTTCGAATGCATCGGCTATATCGAGCCGCGCCTGGCCGATGCGGCCGATGCCCCCGCGCGCCGAGACGAACTCGGCACCGCCGACATCCTGCTGATGCAGTCCGAAGAAGTGGCGGTGTTCGACAACCTGCGCGGGCGGCTGTACCTGGTCGTCCACGCCGATCCGCGCCTGCCCCAGGCCTGGGCACGCGCCAACCGCCGCCTCGATGCGCTGGCCCACCGGCTGCGCCACGGTGGCGCCGGCTATCCGGAGACCCTGCAGCCGGCCGCGCTCGACGAGGCCGACTTCGTCTCCGGCTTCACCCGCGAAGGCTTCATCGACGCGGTCGAGCGGTCGAAGGAATACATCCGCGCCGGCGACGTGTTCCAGGTGGTGCTGTCGCAGCGGATGTCGGTGCCGTTCAACGCGCGCCCGGTGGACGTCTACCGCGCGCTGCGTGCGTTGAATCCATCGCCGTACATGTACTTCCTGGATGTCGGCGGCACCCAGGTGGTGGGTTCGTCACCGGAGATCCTGGTGCGCCAGCAGGGCGGCACGGTCACCGTGCGGCCGATCGCCGGCACCCGCCCGCGCGGCGCCACGCCGGACGAGGACGCCGCGCTGGAAGCCGAGCTGCTGGCCGACCCCAAGGAACGCGCCGAGCACCTGATGCTGATCGACCTCGGCCGCAACGATGTCGGCCGCGTGGCCGAGGCGGGCAGCGTGGAGGTCGGCGAACGGTTCGTCATCGAACGCTACAGCCACGTCATGCATATCGTCAGCGAGGTCACCGGCCGCCTGCGCGAGGGCCTCGACTATGTCGACGTGCTGCGCGCGACGTTCCCGGCGGGCACCGTCAGCGGCGCGCCGAAGATCCGCGCGCTGGAAGTGATCCGCGAGCTCGAACCGGTGCGGCGCAATGTCTATTCGGGTGCGGTGGGATACATCGGCTGGCATGGCGATGCCGATACCGCGATCGCCATCCGCACCGCGGTGATCCAGGACGGCCGCCTGCACGTGCAGGCCGGCGCCGGCATCGTCTACGACTCCGACCCGCAGAAGGAGTGGGACGAGACGATGAACAAGGGCCGCGCATTGTTCCGCGCGGTGGCGCAGGCGGCGAAGGGGTTGTAGCGCACTACCCCTCTCCCGCGCGCGGGAGAGGGGCAGGGGTGAGGGTGTCTCCGGCATCGCCCGTCACCGCCCGCCGCGCCTGCGCGCGCCCCAGCCACAGCGCCAGCACCGCCCACACCAGCGCCAGCGGGATCACCACGCTCACCAGTCCACCCATGGCCAGGCCCAGCCGGCCGAGCATGCCTTCGGTCTGCGCGCCGACCACGTCGCCGGCGCGGTACACGAAGGTGTCGATAAAGGCCTTGGCCTTGTACTTGTCCTCCCGCGCGACCACGGTGAACAGCGCCTCGCGCGCGGGCCGGGTGATGCCGCGCTGCACCGCGCGGTTGGTGGCCTCCAGCAGCACCAGCACCACGAACGAGCCGTAGATCGCCAGCCCGATGAAGCCGATGGCGGTGGCGATCGGCAGGATCGCCAGCGCGACGCCGAGGCCGAAGCGGCGGATGATCCGGCCGGTCAGCGTGACCTGCAGTACCAGCACCGCCACCTGCGTCCACATGTCGATGTTGCCGAGGATCGCGGCGCGCGTATCCATGTCGTCGGCGACCGCTGCAACCATCTGCAGGCGGGTGAAGTAGATGAAGGTCGCGACCACCGTCATCAGCAGCACATAGCCGGCGATGCCGGCCAGGTACGGCGAGGCGAACACCGCGCGCAATCCCGCCCATGCGCTGCCGCCGATACGCTCTCGATCACTGGACCGCGCAGCGCCGTGGCCCGTGGTGGCCGGTTGCAGGCGCACCAGCAGCCATGCGCAGGCCAGAGCCAGCAGCAGGAGGCCGCCCGCCACCAGCAGCAGCGCCGGCGTCCCCAGCGGTTCGGCCAACCGTGAGGTCAGCCAGGGGCCGAAGATCGCGCCCAGCGTGCCGCCCACCGAGACCAGCGCGAATACCCGCTTGCCCTGGTCGCTCGTGAAACGGTCGGCCATCAGCGCCCAGAAGACCATGGTCACGAACAGGTTGAACACGCTGAACCACACGTAGAACACCTGTCCGCTGCGCGCGCCGATGGCGCCGGGCGCGAACATCAGCAGCCCCCAGAACCCGACCAGGCTGGCAACGAAGAAGCCGTAGGTCGCACCGATCGCCTGCAGCCGTTTGAAGCGGCTGACCAGCCAGCCGAACACCGGGTTGACCGCAAGCGTCACCACCGCGGTACCGATGAACAGCCAGCGCACGCTGTCGATGCCGCGCTCCATGCCGAGCGCATCGCGCGCCGGCCGCAGCAGCATCAGCGCGGTCAGCACGAAGAAGAAGAACAGGGCCGCGACCAGCACCGGTGTGCCCTCGCCCTGGCGCAGGTTGACGAACCGCAGCAGGCGGGACGTGCTGGACGCGCTGGATGGGGGCTCGGCGACAGGTGGCATCGGGGCTCCTCGTGAATGGCGGCCGCATCGCGGATGCGGACTTCCGCAGTATGCCGCGCAGGGCCTGCCACGCATGTGTCCCGCGGCATGGGTGGCGCCGCCATCAGGGGTCGTTGCGGCTGCTAAGCTTGCCCGCCTTTTACGCCCACCCCTGCGCGCGGACCGACCGATGCTGTTGATGATCGACAACTACGACAGCTTCACCTGGAACCTCGTGCAGTACCTGCAGGCACTGGGCGCCGAGGTGCGGGTGGTGCGCAACGACGAGCTGACCGTCGACGAGATCGACCAGCTGGCGCCGGAGCGCATCGTGATCTCGCCGGGGCCGTGCACGCCGAACGAGGCCGGTGTCTCGGTGGCGGTGGTGGAAACGCTCGGTCCGCGGATTCCGATCCTCGGCGTGTGCCTCGGGCACCAGGGCATCGGCCAGGCCTATGGCGGCCGGGTGGTGCGTGCGGGACGGATCATGCACGGCAAGACCTCGCCGATCCGCCACCACGGGCTGGGCGTGTTCGCCGGACTGCCGGACAGCTACGAGGCCACCCGCTACCACTCGCTGGTGGTCGAGCGCGAGTCGCTGCCGGATTGCCTCGAGGTCACCGCGTGGACCGAGCACGACGGCGGCGGCATCGAGGAAATCATGGGCCTGCGCCACCGCGAGCATCCGGTGGAGGGCGTGCAGTTCCATCCGGAATCCATCCTCACCGAGCATGGCCACGCGCTGCTGAAGAACTTCCTGGTGCGCTGAGCGGCACCCGGCACGCTGCGATCCACGCCCGCGGGTTTCGCGCGGCCGGCGGTTGCGGGTAAGGTCATCCGCCGCATTCGCGACCCCACGGATCCAGCATGCCCATCACCCCGCAGGACGCGCTGCAGCGCACGATCGAACACCGCGAGATCTTCCACGACGAGATGGTCGATCTGATGCGCCAGATCATGCGCGGCGAGGTGTCGCCGATGATGACCGCGGCGATCCTGACCGGCCTGCGGGTCAAGAAGGAAACCGTCGGCGAGATCGCCGGCGCCGCCGCGGTGATGCGCGAGTTCGCGCGTCCGGTGGAGATCGCCGACCGACGTCACCTGGTCGACGTGGTCGGCACCGGTGGCGATGGCGCGCACACCTTCAACATCTCCACCTGCTCCGCATTCGTCGCCGCCGCCGCCGGTGCGCGCATCGCCAAGCACGGCAACCGCAGTGTGTCGTCGAAGTCGGGCGCCGCCGACGTGCTCGAGGCGCTGGGCGCGGCGATCGAACTGCAGCCATCGCAGGTAGCCGAATCGGTGGCACGCACCGGCGTGGGCTTCATGTTCGCGCCGGTGCACCACCCGGCGATGAAGGTGGTGGCGCCGGTACGCCGCGAGATGGGCGTGCGCACGATCTTCAACATCCTGGGCCCGCTGACCAACCCCGCCCATGCGCCGGCGATCCTGATGGGCGTGTTCCATCCGGATCTCGTCGGCATCCAGACCCGCGTGCTGCAGCGCCTGGGCGCCGAACGCGCGCTGGTGGTGTGGGGCCGCGACGGCATGGACGAACTCTCGCTCGGTGCCGGCACCCTGGTGGGCGAACTGCGCGACGGCGAGGTCCGCGAATACGAGGTGCATCCCGAGGACTTCGGCATCGCGATGTCGGCCAGCCGCAATCTCAAGGTGGCCGATGCGGCCGAATCGAAGGCGATGCTGCTGTCGGTACTGGATGGGGCGCCGGGCCCCGCGCGCGACATCGTCCTGCTCAACGCCGGCGCGACGCTGTACGTGGCGGGTGTGGTCGACTCGATCGCCGAAGGCATCGAGCGCGCACGCGCGGTGCTCGCCGATGGCAGCGCACGCCGGAAGCTGGACGGGTTCATCGCCACCACGGTCGCACTGGCGCAGGCGGAAGGCGGCGCGAACGGGGACAATGGCGGCGGTTCCTCCGTCGCAGCAACAGGCCCATGACCGACATCCTCGAACGCATCCTCCAACGCAAGCGCGAGGAGGTCGCCGAACGCCGGCGTGTCCGCCCGCTGGACGAACTGCGCGAGCGGGTGCCGCACGCACCGGCACCGCGCGGCTTCGCCCGTGCCATCGAGCGGGCCATCGCCGATGGGCGGCCGGCGGTGATTGCCGAGGTCAAGAAGGCGAGCCCGTCGAAGGGCGTCATCCGCGAGGACTTCCGCCCCGACGACATCGCGCGCAGCTACGCCGCCGCCGGTGCTGCCTGCCTGTCGGTGCTCACCGACCGCGACTTCTTCCAGGGCGCCGATGAGTACCTGGTCGCCGCACGTGCGAACTGCGACCTCCCGGTGCTGCGCAAGGACTTCGTCGTGGACCCGTACCAGATCCACGAGGCGCGCGTGCTGGGCGCCGACTGCGTGCTGCTGATCGTCGCCGCGCTCGACGATGACGCGCTGCAGTCGCTGTCGGCGCTGGCGCAGTCGCTGGGCATGGACGTGCTGGTCGAGGCCCACGATGGCGACGAGCTCACGCGTGCATTGCAACTGCCGGCGCATGCGGGCCGGCCGCCGCTGATCGGCATCAACAACCGCAGCCTGCGCAGCTTCGAGGTCTCGCTCGACACCACCCTGTCGCTGCGCGACCGCGTCACCGGCGGGCGGCGGCTGGTGACCGAAAGCGGCGTGCACACGCGCGCCGACGTCGAACGCCTGCGTGCGGCCGACATCCACGCGTTCCTGGTCGGCGAGGCGTTCATGCGCGAACCCGATCCGGGCGAGGCCCTGCGGCGGCTGTTCTTCGCGGAGGCCGCGGCATGAACGCGCCGCTGCCGTTTCCGATCGAGCGCGAGGGCGCGCCGACCATCGTGTTCGACTTCGACCACACCCTCTACGACGGCGACTCCGGCAGCCATCTGTTCGCCTGGCTGATCAGGCGCAGCGCGTGGCGGATGGCGCTGGCGCTGCTGGCCACGCCGGTGCTGGGCCCGATGATCGCGTTCCTGCCCACGCGCCGCCGCGGCATCTCCGGCTTCGTCTGGATCGGCACCGTCGGCCTGCACCGGCCGCGCACGCTCGACCTGCTGATCGACCGCTACGTGGCGCAGCACACCGACGAACTGCGCAGCCGCCTGTTGCCGGTTGCCCTGGACGTGCTGCACGGCCACCGCATGGCCGGCGACCGCGTGGTCGTGGCGACGGGCGCTCCGCCGGAGCTTGCCCGCGCGATCCTCGGCTTCGTCGCCCACGAGACCGTGCCGGTGATCGGCAGCCTGACCGGGCCGCGTGCCGGCGCCATCCTCGTCACCCGCCACTGCCACGCCGAAGAGAAGATGCGGATGCTGCGCGAGGCCGGCTACGACGGCGTCGACATCGCCTATTCCGACAGCACCGCCGACATGCCACTGCTGCGCGCCGCGCGTGCGCCGGTGGTGGTCAACCCCAAGTACGGCGCGATCGAGCTGTTCCGGCGCGTGCTGCCGCCAGGCACGCCGATCCTCAACTGGGGTTGCGCGGGCCGCGGCGGGGAGCCGGTGGCGTCCTGAGCCCCGGCGCGAGTCGCGCTGTCACCGGCGCGTTCTGTCCACACCGCGTGTGGATGGGGCATGGCGAAAGCTGTGCACAAGTGGGGCAAGTCGTTGGCAGGCAAGGCGGGGTTGTTGCACTGGCGATGAATTGGCCAGTGCCCGGACGCTTCAGAACATCGTCAGTCCCGCGCGCACGATGTTGTAGCCGCTGATCGCGGCAACCAGCACGCCCACCGCGCCCAGCACCCAGCGCTCGCGCACGTGCCTGACCAGCACCGCCGACAGCGGCGCCGCGACCATGCCGCCGACCAGCAGGCCGAGCACGGTCTCCAGATGGTCCAGGCCCATCGACAGGAAGAACATCAGCGAGATGGCCAGGGTGACCAGGAATTCCGATGCGTTGACGGTGCCGATGGTGGTGCGCGCAAGCCCGCCGCGGGCGAGCAGGGTGGAGGTCGCCATCGGCCCCCAGCCGCCACCGCCGCTGGCGTCCAGTAGGCCGGCCACGAAACCCAGCAGCGGGACCCGTTTCACCTCGCGCGGAGGCTTCGCGCGGCCGGCCGCACGCAGCAGGATCAGGACCGCCAGCACCAGCAGGTAGGCGTAGACGAACGGCCGGATCGCATCCCCGGGCAGGCGCGTCAGCAGCCATGCGCCGATCACGCCACCGACCATGCCGGGCAGCGCAAGCCGCAGGAACAGCCGCCGGTCGACATTGCCGAAGGCCAGGTGCGACACGCCGGACGCGCCCGTGGTGAAGATCTCGGCGGTATGCACGCTCGCGCTCACCGCAGCGGGCGGCAGGCCCATGCCCAGCAGGATCGACGACGCCACCAGCCCGAATGCCATGCCCAGCGCACCATCGATGAGCTGGGCGCCGAGCCCGATCAGCACGAACCACCAGAACGCGTCGGTCAGTTCCATGGGGATTGCTACCGCGGCGGTGGCCGGTCGCGCAGGGTAATGACGGGCAGCGTGAAGCCCGCGGTGATGTCAGTGGCTGTGCAGGTGGGCGTGCGGGGCCGGGGTGCCCACGCACTCCCGGGCCATGACGCTCAGGCGTCGCCGAGGTGCTTGATGAAGCGCAGGGTGCCGTCGCTGTAGCCGCAGGCCTTGTAGAAGGCATGGGCATCGCTGCGCTGCGAGCCGCTGGTGATCTCCAGCCGCGCCGCGCCGCCGAAGCGCGCGCGACGTTCGGCTTCCTTCAGCAGCCTGCGGCCAAGGCCGCGCCCCTGGGCGTCGTTGCGCACCACCAGCGCGGTGATGCGGCAGGTGGTGGTGCCCAGCGGCAGGTAGTACATGAAGTCCAGCGCCAGTAGGCCGCAGACCACGCCATCGCAGCGCGCCACCACCAGTGCCTGGCGATCGTTGTCGACGATGGCGCTGATCCGGCGTGCGGCGTCGTCGACGTCGCAGGGATAGCCCATCTCCGACAGCAGCGCGGCGACGTCGTCCGCATCGACCAGCGACGCGCTGCGCAGGTCGGCATCCGTCAGCACGCCGTGGCCCGCCCTGATCATCCGGGTCAGCGGGTTCCGTACAGCACGATGGTCTTGCCGCGGGCGTGCAGCTTGCCGTCCACCTGCAGCTTCTTCAGCACGCGGCCGGCCATCTCGCGCGAGCAGCCCACCAGCCGCGCCAGTTCCTGGCGCGAGACGCGCAACTGCGTGCCCTGCGGATGGCTCATCGCCTCCGGCTCACGGGTGAGGTCGTGCAGGGTGCGGGTGATGCGGTCGGTCACGTCGAGGAAGGCGAGGCGCCCGGCCTTGCGGCTGGTGTCGACCAGGCGCCGCGACAGCTGCGCACCGATCGCATACAGGATGCGGGTGGCGTCGTTGGCCAAGGGACCTTCCAGCAGCGCCTGCAGGCGCTCGTAGCTGATCTCGGCCAGTTCGCAGGGCATGCGCGTGCGCAGGATCACCTCGCGACGGTTGGTGTCGATGAACAGGCCCATTTCACCGACGAATTCACCGTTGCCGAAGTAGCCGAGCACCAGCTCGCGGCCGTCGTCCTCCTCGGCGATGATGCTGACCGAGCCGCTGACCACGTAATAGAGCGTGCCGGCAGGGTCGCCGGGACGGAACACATCGGTGCGCGCCGGATAACGGCGGCGATGACAATGGGCGAGGAATCGTTCGATGGTCGCCGGCGTAGGCATAAGGGGGTGCACCGGTCGTTGGAGGGGTGGGATGACGGCCACAGCGCGTGCGCTCATTGCCTGAACAGTCGGGGAAGCACTGGAGAGTAGGCGGTCCCGACGCGCCGGGCAAACTCCCGTACAGCGAAGTCTGCCGGATTGCCCCATAATTCGCCTTTCGCCGTTTCCAGCCAGAGGTCGACCGAGTGGTCAAGCCGCTGCCCCGCCTGAAGCTCCAGGGGTTCAACAATCTGACGAAGGCCTTGTCCTTCAACATCTACGACGTGTGCTACGCGTCGTCCGAGGACGAGCGCCGTCGTTACATCGAGTACATCGATGAGGCCTACAACGCGGATCGCCTGACGCAGATTCTCACGGACGTGGCCGAGATCATCGGCGCCAACATCCTCAACATCGCGCGCCAGGATTACGACCCGCAGGGCGCGTCGGTGACGATCCTGATCTCCGAGGAACCGGTGATCGACAAGTCGGCGGCCAAGGGCGTGATTTCCGACGCCGTGGTCGCGCACCTCGACAAGTCGCACATCACCGTGCACACCTATCCGGAAACCCACCCGGACAACGGCATCGCCACCTTCCGTGCCGACATCGATGTCGCCACCTGCGGGGTGATCTCGCCGCTGAAGGCGTTGAACTACCTGATCGAGAGCCTCGAGTCCGACATCGTGGTGATGGACTACCGGGTGCGCGGCTTCACCCGCGACATCAAGGGCAAGAAGCACTACATCGACCACAAGATCAATTCGATCCAGGACTACCTCGCCAAGAACATCAAGTCGCGCTACGACGCACTCGATGTGAACGTCTACCAGGAAAACATCTTCCACACCAAGATGCACCTGAAGGACTTCGACCTCGACCAGTACCTGTTCGAGGAAAGGGCGCGCAACCTGTCGTTCAAGGACCGGATGAAGATCGAGGCGCGGCTGAAGCGCGAGATCGAGGAGCTCTACCACGGCCGCAACCTGGCCGACTGAGCGACCCGTGCGCTTCCACGCGACCTGTCAGGAAAGCCCCGCGCATGCGGGGCTTTTCGTTTCTGCAGGGGCGTCAGAGCCGGTAGGCGACCGTCTTCATGGCCGTGGAGGCCAGCCGCATCACCGCCGGGATCGGCTGCGGCAGCACGCGGGCACCGGCGCGCTCGGCCTCGTCCGCGTGGCGCGCCTCGTCGGCCTTCATGGTCTGGAGGATCGCGCGGCTGCGCAGGTCGGCCGGCGGCAGCGTCTGCAGGTGTTCGTCCAGATGCGCCTCGACCTGGCGTTCCGTCTCGACCACAAAGCCGAGGTTCCAGCCGTCCCCGCGCAGCCCCGCCGCCAGGCCGATGGCATAGCTGCCGGCGTACCACAGCGGATTGAACAGGCTGGGGCGGGCGTCGAGCTCGCGCAGGCGTTCGGCGCACCAGGCGAGATGGTCGGTCTCCTCCTGCGCGGCCGCCATCAGGTGCTCACGGGTATGTGCATCGCGCGCCACCGCGGCCTGGCCGACGTACAGCGCCTGCGCGCAGACCTCGCCGACATGGTTGATGCGCATCAGTCCTGCAGCGTGGCGGCGCTCGTCGGCATCGAGCTCGACATCCGGGGTGTCGGCCGCGGGGTTGGCGCGGGCGGCGGGCGGGTTGCCGAGCACGGTGTCCATGGCGTGCTGGGCCTGGGCGAGGATGCGGTCGAGGGTGGAGAGCTGTCGGGCGTGCATGGTGTCGTGCCGGGCGGGGTCGGGCATCATGTTCACCCCGGCGTGGCGATGGCGCCAGGGGCCCAGGGTGCGGAAAGTCCCGCCGCTTGCGGCACGCGCCGGAGCCGGCTATCATTCCGCTTCTTTGTTGCACCGAAAACGCGAGGCGACGTTCCGCCGGCCGCAAGGGCCTGCCCGGAACCAGCCCGACCATCGACCTATCGAGTACCAGTATTCCGTCATGAAGACTTTCACCGCCAAGTCCGAGACCGTCCAGCGCGACTGGTACCTCGTCGATGCCTCCGGCAAGACGCTCGGCCGCCTCAGCAGCGAAATCGCCCGCCGCCTCCGTGGCAAGCACAAGCCCGTCTACACCCCGCACGTCGATACCGGTGACTACATCATCGTGATCAACGCCGAGAAGGTGGCCGTGACCGGCAAGAAGCTGACCGACAAGCTCTACCACCGCTTCACCGGCTATATCGGCAACCTCAAGACCGAGACGCTGGCGCAGGCGCTGGAGCGTCATCCGGAGCGCGTGATCGAGACCGCGGTGAAGGGCATGCTGCCGAAGAACACGCTGGGCCGCGCAATGTACCGCAAGCTCAAGGTCTACAAGGGTGCGGAGCATCCGCACACCGCCCAGCAGCCGCAGCCCCTGGAACTCTAAGTCATGGCTATCACCCAGAATTACGGCACCGGCCGTCGCAAGTCCTCCGTCGCCCGCGTGTTCCTGCGCAAGGGCAGCGGCAACATCAACGTCAACGGCCGTCCGCTCGACGAATTCTTCGGCCGCGAGACCGCGCGCATGATCGTGCGCCAGCCGCTCGAGCTGACCCAGTCGACCGACAAGTTCGACGTGCTGGTCACCGCGTCCGGCGGCGGCACCACCGGCCAGGCCGGTGCGATCCGCCTCGGCATCGCCCGCGCGCTGGTGGAGTACGACGAGTCGCTGAAGACCGAGCTGCGCAAGGCCGGCTTCATGACCCGTGACGCCCGCGAGGTCGAGCGCAAGAAGGTCGGTCTGCACAAGGCCCGCCGCGCCACCCAGTTCTCCAAGCGTTAATTCAACCGCGCCGGGCCTGCGTACCCCTCTGTACGCACCCGGCCGGTCGACGCTACAATCCGCTTCCCACAGCCCCGTCGCCAAGCGGTAAGGCACCTGACTCTGACTCAGGCATTCGGAGGTTCGAATCCTTCCGGGGCTGCCAGATCCACCTCCCGCCGCGTGCAGGAGGTCCGAAAAACCCGCCGCAAGGCGGGTTTTTCCGTTGTGGAGGGAGGAAGCCGAACGCTGCGAGGTGGATGGCCGCAATCGTGCATGCCTGGCGTGAGTGGCGATTCCCGGCGCAGGCGGTCGCGGGTAGCCGGCGCACGATGTCGGGTACCCGGATCGCCTTCGTGTTCCCTGCCTCCGCCTGCTGGCGTGGCCGCGCCCGGCACAATCGCGCGCTGGTTACCGAAGCGTCGTGGCAGGACAATGCGCGCGCGGCGGCTTGCCGCACACCTGGACCATCGCATGACCCCCGATCTCGCTCCTCCCTGCACCCCGCTTGCCGATGTCGCCGGGGCGATGCGTGCGCACGGCTACGCCGTGCTTGCAGCGGACGACGTCGCCGCACTTGCCGGCGTGCCGGTGGCGGCGTTCGATGTCATCCGCGAAAGCTGGGAACGGTTGCCGCCCGACACCTACCTGCTGGATGGCGGCCGCTATCGCCGTCGCCGGCATTCGTGCTTCGTGGTCGACCACGAAACAGGCGGGTTGCAGCTCGCGCCGCACCGCGCGCACTGGCAGCCGCGCGACTACAACGCACTGCATGGCGGCATGCGCCGCTGGTTCGAGCCGGTCGAGGAACCGGTGGTGGCGGCACCGGCGTGGACCGGTCTGCTGCAGGGGCTTGCCGGTCTCGGCGACGCATTGCGCGGCGCGCAACCCTGGTATGTGGAAGCGCACCAGTTCCGCATCGACACCAGCGACGGCATCGGCCGGCCGACGCCCGAAGGCGCGCATCGTGATGGCGTCGACCTGGTCGCCGTGTGCATGGTGGGCCGGCATGCCATCAAGGGCGGCGAGACCCGGGTGTTTGACGCCGATGGCCCGGACGGGCAACGCTTCACCCTGTCGGAGCCGTGGTCGCTGCTGCTGCTCGACGATGCGCGGGTGATCCACGAATCCACGCCGATCCAGCCGGTGGATGGGCACGGCCATCGCGACACGCTGGTCATCACTCTGCGTGCGGGGAACTTCCAGGGCGACGAGTGAGGCGCGCTGTTGCCGAGGACCCACGCCGATCAACGCAGACTGAAATGCATGGGGCGGGCACGTTTCCGCGCACTGTTCGGTCTGGGCTGCCTTCGTAACGTGCAACGCTCCTACCCGGCGCTGATCCGCGCTCACCCGCGGCGGAAGCCACGGCCCGGACACGGCCGTTACAATTGCCGGCCTCTACTGTTCTTGCGGAGCGGCAATGAAGCTTGGTTCCCTGAAGGAGGGCGGCCGCGACGGCACCCTCGTCGTCGTCTCGCGTGACCTGGCCCGCGCCGTGCGCGCCGATGGCATCGCGCCGACCCTGCAACGCGCACTCGAGGACTGGTCGAACACCGCCCCGCGCCTCAACGCGCTTGCACAGCAGCTGGAAGCCGGCGATGTCGATGGCGCATTCGATCTCGACGTCAGCGCGCTCGCATCGCCGTTGCCGCGTGCCTACGAGTTCGTCGACGGCAGCGCCTACCTGCCGCATGTCGAACGGGTGCGCCGCGCGCGTGGTGCCGAGGTGCCGGAGAGCTTCTACACCGACCCGCTGATGTACCAGGCCACCAGTGCCGGCTTCCTTGGCCCGCGTGATCCGGTGCGCGTGGTCAGCGAGGACTACGGCATCGACCTCGAGGCCGAGATCGTGGTGATCACCGACGACGTGCCGATGGCGCCGACGCCTGAAGAGGCCGCGGGGCATATCCAGCTGGTCGGGCTGGTCAACGACGTCAGCCTGCGCAACCTGATCCCCGGCGAACTCGCCAAGGGCTTCGGCTTCCTGCAGTCCAAGCCGCGCTCGGCACTGAGCCCGGTGTTCGTCACCCCCGACGAACTCGGCGATGCCTGGCAGGGCAACAAGCTGCATCTGCCGCTGGTGACCCACGTCAACGGCGAATGGTTCGGAGCGCCCGAAGCCGGCGTGGACATGCAGTTCGACTTCGCACAGCTGGTCGCGCATGCGGCGAAAACGCGGCCGCTGTCGGCCGGCACCATCGTGGGCTCGGGCACCATCGCCAACCAGGACACCAGCAAGGGTGCCTCGTGCTTCGCCGAGAAGCGCACGGTGGAAGCACTTGAGCACGGCAAGCCGCTTACTCCGTTCCTGTCCTTCGGCGACACGGTGCGCATCGAGATGCGGGATGCGCAGGGCGAGTCCATCTTCGGCGCCATCGAACAGCGCATCGAACGACAGGCGGTCTGAGCATCGGCGCGCGCGGCATTCCCCGCGCGCGCTGAACGCGTTAACGTGCACGGCTGGCACGGGGGTGCCCAAGGGGAACGGGGACACATGAGCGAGCGCCTGGCGCTGTATTCCTACTGGCGATCGAGCGCCGCCTATCGCGTGCGCATCGGCCTGAACCTCAAGCGCCTGCCGTACGACATCGTGCCGGTGCATCTGGTGCGCAACGGCGGCGAACAGCTTGCGCCGGAGTACGCCGAGCACGCGCCGCAGAAGCTGGTGCCGATGTTGGTGCACGGCCAGCGCCGCATGCGGCAGTCGCTGTCGATCCTGGAATACCTCGACGAGGTGTGGCCGGAGCCGCCGCTGTTGCCGTCGACTGCGCGTGGTCGCCAGCGCGTGCGCGAGCTGGCGCAGCTGGTCGCCTGCGAGATCCATCCGCTCAACAACCTGCGGGTGATGCGCTTCCTCGAGCACGAATGGAACGTGCCGCAGCCCGAGCGCGAGGTGTGGCTCAAGCACTGGATGGTGGAAGGGCTGGGTGCGTTCGAGGCGCTGCTTGACGGCCATCCGTCCACCGATGCCTTCTGCGAAGGGACGACCCCGGGGTTGGCGGACTGCTGTCTGGTGCCGCAGCTCTACAACGCCCGCCGGTTCGGCGTCGACCTGTCGCCGTTCCCGACGCTGCTGCGCATCGAGCAGGCCTGCCTGGCGCTGCCGGCGTTCGATGCCGCACGGCCGGAAAAGCAGCCCGACGCGCCCTGAGGCGCGTCGGCAATCGTAGTTACGGCCCTGCCGCGACGCAGGGCGGGTGAAGCGGGGCAGGGCGCCGGATGCTGTCCGGCGCGCCTGCAATCAGCGCAGCATTTCCTCGCCGTGCGAGTACACGTCGGCGTAGGGATCGTGCACGTCGCCGCCTTCGGAGAGCCGGAACTTCAGCGCCAGGCCATCGCGCGAGTCGGCCGCCTTCAGCGCCTCCTCCATCTCGATGCGGCCTTCCTTGTACAGGCGGAACAGGCACTGGTCGAAGCTCTCCATGCCTTCCTCCAGCGAGTCCTCCATCGCCTGCTTGATCTCGTGCACCTGACCGCGGCGCAAGAGGTCGCGGATCATCGGCGTGTTGATCAGCACTTCCGCCGCGGGCATGCGCCGACCGTCGCGGCCGACCACCAGGCGCTGGCTGACGACCGCCTTGAGGTTGAGCGCGAGGTTCATCAGCACGTTCTTGTGCGCGGCCTCGTTGAAGAAGTTGAGGATCCGCTCGATCGTCTGGTCGGCGTTGTTGGAGTGCAGCGTCGCCAGGCACAGGTGCCCGGTCTCGGCGAACGCGATCGCGGCCTCCATCGTGGTGGCGTCGAGGATCTCGCCGATCAGGATGACGTCGGGCGCTTCGCGCATCGCATTCTTGAGCGCGTTGTGGAACGTGTGGGTGTCGAGCCCCACCTCGCGCTGGTTGACGATCGACTTCTTGTGCCGGTGCAGGTATTCGATCGGATCCTCGATGGTGAGGATATGGCCCGAGGTGCTTGAGTTGCGGTAGTCGATCATCGACGCCAGCGTGGTCGACTTGCCCGAGCCGGTGGAGCCGACGATCAGCACCAAGCCGCGCGGCGCCATGACGATCTGCTTGAGCACCTGCGGAAGCTGCAGTTCCTCGATCGACGGAATTGTGCTGCGGATCGAGCGGATCACCATGCCCATCTCGCCACGCTGCTTGAACACGTTGACGCGGAAGCGCCCGGCGTCCTGCAGCGACAGCGCCATGTTGAGCTCGAGCTCGCGCTCGAACACCGGCACCTGTCCCTCGTCCATCAACGAATAGGCGATCTTCTTGACCATCCCGGCGGGCAGGCCGGTATTGCCCAGCGGATACAGCTTGCCCTCGACCTTGATGTACACCGGCGCGCCGGTGGTCAGGAACATGTCCGACGCGTTCTTTTCCGTCATCAGCTTCAGGAAATAGCCGATGTCCATGCACGATCCCCTTGGTGTGGCCCGCCGGTCATTGCGCGGCGGGCACATGCTGCAGACAATTGGCCGCAGGTTCCCCTTCCGGCGCGGCCCGATGTCCACTTTCGCACACTTCCCACGGTTCCTGCAGGCCTGCGCACTGGCAAGCGTGCTGGCGCTCACAGCTTGCGCCACCGTTCCGCCGCCCACGTCGGAGGTCTCGACCGCGCAGCAGGCGGTGAGCCGTGCCGCCGGTGCCGATGCCGACCAGTACGCCTTCCAGGACATCGAGCAGGCGCGCGCACTGCTGGCGCAGGCGCAGTCCGCGCTCGCCGCCGGCCGCGATGCCGAGGCGCGTTCGGCGGCGCTGTCCGCGGCCGCGCTCGCCGACCTGGCCGCGGCCCGCAGCCGCGAGGCGGTTGCGCAGTCCGAACTCGCCCGCCACCGCGCACAGATCACCGACCTGCGCCGTCAGCTGCAGATCGACGAGGAATGAACATGAAAGCCACCGTGATCGCGTTGCCGCTCTTCCTGCTGGCGGTCGCCTTCGCTGGGCCGGCCTGCGCCCAGGCGATCGACGAGACCGACATCCTCGGCCGCCGCCTGCAGGCGCTCGAGGCCGACCCCGCCACCAGCGGCTTCGCGCAGCTGGAGCGCCTGCAGGCGCGGCAGGCCATCGACGCCTACGCCAATGCGCGCGCGCGTGACCGCGACGCGCTGCGCCAGGTGGCCGGCTGGCGGGTGGACACTGCCGAGACCGCGGCGCGTACCGAAGCGTTGCGCCGCGAAATCGACCGTCTCGACCGCACCCGCGCCGATCTGCTGGTCGAAGCCAGCCGTCAGGAAGCCGCCCGCGCGCGCGCCGAAGCCGAGCGGCTGCGCATCCAGGCACAGATCCAGGCCGAGGAGGCCGCGCGCCTGCGTGCCGCCGCGGATTCCGAATTCACCGCCCGGCAGCAGGCGGAGACGGTGCTGGAAGGCGTGGCCAGCGACCAGGCCGCGAAGCTGCGGGCCGCGCGTGCGCGCGACGCCGAACTGGCCCGCCGCGAAGCCGAGCTGATGCGACAGGCCGAACAGGACATCGACTGAGTCCGCCTTCGGCCTGAGCCGCGTGCTCAGACGGGGTTCAATAAAATCAAGGGCTTGGGTGAATGGGGCGCGGTCGCGCAGTGATGCGGTAATCGCCCGGCTGGTGACACGTCACCCCATCTGACCGGTCCCGCAACACGGTCGCTTGGGCGCTTGCCGGTCCGGTGGCCGAGGAGTAGGGTCGGATCGAAGCGGTGCCATCGCGGCACCGCCATCCAGGCCACTGCATATGTCGTATGTGCACATTGCCGAAGCCGCGTCAGCCCGCCCGACCGCGGTGCTGCGCGGCCGGATGGCAGGGCGTACCGCGCATGGCCTGACCCCCTGGAACGCCCCGGTATCTCCCGGGGCGTTCCTGTCTGTGCAACAGAGCTGCTGACAGGAGGCTTCCATCATGTTCGAAGGGCAACCCCAGGCCGAAATCGAAGCGGTGTTCCAGGCCAACCCCGAATTCCGGCGCCTGTACCACCACCACAAGGAACTGGACAAGAAAGTCATGGATGCCGAACTCGGCGTGCTGCCGATCGATGAAACGACCCTGGCGCAGATGAAGCGCGAAAAACTCCAGGCCAAGGACCGACTGGTCCAGATGTACGACAGCCTGCAGAACCACTGATCGTGTCCCAACCCGCGGGCGTCCCCGGTTCCCTCGTCGGCCGGGGCCGTCCGCGGGGTATCGGGGAGCGGGGATGCGATAATCGGCGGTCCGCTCAAGCCTGCGATCCCGATGCCCATCCACGCCTCCGTCCTCGAACTCATCGCCGACACGCCGATCGTCCGCGCCCAGCGCCTCGACACCGGCATGTGCGAGCTCTACTTCAAGCTCGAGAACCAGAACCCGGGCGGCTCCATCAAGGACCGCATCGGCCTGCGCATGATCGAGGCTGCCGAGGCGCGCGGCGACATCAGGCCCGGTGACACCCTGGTCGAGGGTACTGCCGGCAACACCGGCATTGGCCTGGCGCTGGTAGCGCAGCAGAAGGGCTACCGCCTGGTGCTGGTGGTGCCGGACAAGATGAGCCGCGAGAAGATTTTCAACCTCAAGGCGATGGGCGCCGAGGTTGTGCTGACCCGCTCGGACGTCGCCAAGGGCCACCCGGACTACTACCAGGACCTGGCCGCGCGCATCGCCGCCGAGACCCCGGGCGCGTACTTCATCAACCAGTTCGGCAACCCCGACAACCCGGCCGCGCACGAGCACGGCACCGGGCCCGAGATCCTGCGGCAGATGGCCGAGGTCGGCGGGCTGGATGCGATCGTGTTCGGCTGCGGCAGCTCCGGCACCATGACCGGCCTGTCGCGCTGCTTTGCCGAGCACGCGCCCGATGTGGAGATGATCCTCGCCGACCCGGTCGGCTCGATCCTCACCGAATACATCAACGAGGGCACGCTCAGCGACAAGTCCGCCAGCTGGATGGTCGAGGGCATCGGCGAGGACTTCCTGCCGTCGATCTCGGACTTCTCGCGGGTGAAGAAGGCCTACGCCATCAGTGACCGCGAGAGTTTCCTCACCGCGCGCGAGCTGCTGGCGAAGGAGGGCATCCTCGGCGGCTCGTCCACCGGCACCCTGCTGGCCGCAGCGCTGAAGTACTGCCGCGAGCAGGCCACGCCGAAGAAGGTGCTGGTGTTCGTCTGCGACACGGGCAACAAGTACCTGTCGAAGATGTACAACGACTACTGGATGCTCGACAACGGCTTCCTCGAGCGCGAGCAGCACGGCGACCTGCGCGACCTGATCCTGCGCCCGTATGCACAGCGCGACACCGTGGTGGTGGCGCCGACCGACCTGCTGGTCACCGCCTACCAGCGGATGAAGCTCTACGACGTCTCGCAGCTGCCGGTGATGGACGGCGACCGCCTGGTCGGCATCGTCGACGAATCCGACGTGCTGCTGCACGTCTACGGCGACCAGGCCCGCTTCCGCGACCCGGTGTCCACCGCGATGGTCAGCAAGCTCGACCGGCTGGACGTGAAGTCGTCGATCGAGGCGCTGCTGCCGGTGTTCGACCGTGGGCAGGTGGCGATCGTCGTCGATGGGGAGAAGTTCCTGGGGCTGATCACGCGCATCGACCTGCTGAACTATCTGCGGCGGCGGGTGCAGTAGCTCATAGCGCCCCCTTCTCCCGCATGCGGGAGAAGGGGGCCCGAAGGGCCGGATGAGGGTGTCCTCGCGTCCGCGCTTGCGGGAGACAGATCGGCAGACCGCCGATCTGGACGGCGGAGCCGCCTGCAAGGCGAGCGACTTCGATGTGGCGCGTCGAGGTATCCCAAAGGGCCCGACGGGGGCGCTCCGCCCCGACCACTGAACCGAAGATTCAGCCCTCGCTGCTAGAATCGGGCCACTTTTACGGAGTCCCCCGATGTCCGACAACTCCCCCGCGCATGACGAGCGCGCGCTTTCGCTCGCGACCCTGGCCATCCATGGCGGGCAGCATCCGGATCCGTCGACTGGCGCGGTGATGACGCCGATCTACGCCACGTCGACCTATGCGCAGTCGAGCCCCGGCGAACACCAGGGCTTCGAGTACTCGCGCACGCACAACCCCACGCGTTTCGCCTATGAGCGCGGCGTGGCCTCGCTCGAGGGTGGCAGCCGCGGCTTCGCGTTCGCCTCGGGTCTCGCTGCGTCATCGACCGTGCTGGAACTGCTGGACGCCGGCAGCCACATCATCGCCATGGACGACGTCTACGGCGGCACCTATCGCCTGTTCGAGCGCGTCCGCCGCCGCACCGCCGGCCTGGAAGTGAGCTGGGTCGACCTCAGCGACACCGACGCATTCGAGGCGGCGATCCGCCCCGAAACCCGGATCGTCTGGATCGAAACCCCGACCAACCCGATGCTGAAGCTGGTCGACATCGAGCAGGTCGCCGCGATCGCCCACAAGCGCGGCCTCATGGTGGTGGTCGACAACACGTTCGCATCGCCGATCCTGCAGCGCCCGCTCGCACTGGGTGCCGACCTCGTACTGCACTCGGCGACCAAATACCTCAACGGCCACTCCGACATGGTCGGTGGCATGGTGGTGGTCGGTGACAACGCCGAGCTCGCCGAGCAGCTGGCGTTCCTGCAGAACTCCATCGGCGGCGTGCAGGGCCCGTTCGACAGCTTCCTCGCCCTGCGCGGCCTCAAGACCCTGCACCTGCGCATGAAGGCCCACTGCGGGAACGCCCAGGCGATCGCCGAGTTCCTGCAGGGCCATGCCGCGGTCGAGCGGGTGATCTATCCCGGCCTCATTGCGCATCCGCAGCACGAGCTGGCAAAGAAGCAGATGGATGGCTTCGGCGGCATCGTCTCGGTGCGCGTCAAGGGCGGCTACGAGGCGGCGAAGCGGTTCTGCGAGCGCACGCAGCTGTTCACCCTGGCCGAGTCGCTGGGCGGCGTGGAGAGCCTGGTCAACCACCCCTCGGTGATGACGCATGCCTCCGTGCCGGTGGAGCGTCGCGCGACGCTGGGCATCACGGATGACCTGGTGCGGTTGAGTGTGGGGGTGGAGGCCGCGGCCGATCTGACTTCCGATCTCGACGCAGCCCTGCGATAACAGAAAAGCCCCGGGTAACCGGGGCTTTCGACCTTTACGAACGGTCCAACGCGCCGTTTTCTACCGCGTCAGAGGACATTCGATCCGCACGCCTTCCCGGCCTGCCTTGCTCAATGTGTCCCAATAGAAAGCGCAGGCGAGCATGTTCGTGCTCGAGCTCTTCATCGCCGACATGGCGTTCACCATGAGCTGGGGTTGCCCGACGATCTCATCCAGCCTGCTCTGGTCCACATCCTCTTCGGCGAACTGCAACGTGCCCGAGCCATCGAGCTCGTGCACGTCCTTCAACAGTTCGACGAGTCCGAATTCATTGGTCGGAGCCGAGGAGCCCGGAGCAGGATCACCGCCAAGAATCACCTCGACGCGCACCTTTTCCCCTGCGCTGGCCAGTGCCTGCTCCGCGTCGGGGGTCAGCGTCACCTCGATCTTGACTCCAGTCACCTCGGGCGGCGGGCCCGCAGGGGAGTTCGCCACCTGGGCCGGCACCGTCTGATCCGCGCTCGACGCAGTGGCGGTCTGGTCGCCATCCGCGTCGGTATCGGCTTCCCGGCGCGCACAGCTGGCGAGCAGCACGGCAAGCGCGAGGAAGGCTGTCATTTTCGTTGGAGCGTTGGGCTTCATTGGATACTCCGCGTCAATCAGAAATGGGAGGGGAAAGCAGCAACGGCGCAGGGGGACGCTGAGGGGGCAGTACCGGGCCTGGCGGTTGTACCGGCAACGCCTCTTCCAGATCCAGCAGATCGAAGCGGTCGGCGACCACTCGGCTGAGCTCGGTTGCCTGATCCTGTGATTCCACGATGTACGGAATGATCAGGAGCACGAGCTCGGTCTTTGCCTGCTTCACGGTCTGACTTTTGAAAAGATTGCCGAGGACGGGAACATCCTTGATGAACGGTATTCCGCTCTCGGTATTGGTGTTGCTCGTCGATATCAGGCCGGCCATCACCACGGACCCGCCATCCCGAAGGCTGAGGGAAGTGTTGAGGCTGCGATTGAAAATCGACGGCGATCCGGCCGTTGAGTCGGAGTTCAACGGAAGCGCCTCGCTGACTTCCTGGCTGATCTCCAGGTCGATCCGGTCATCCGAATAGACCGTCGGCTTGATATTGAGAATTACGCCCGTCTTCCGGTACTGGATCGACTGCAGCAGGTTGGTGTTGCCATCCGTCTGCTGGTTCGAGGTCGTGGTCATTGTGACTGTCGGAACTTCCGTGCCGACGTCGATGCTCGCCTCGCTGCCGCTTTTTACCAGCAGCCTCGGCGTGGAAAGGATGCTGACACGGTTGTCGGATGCGAGCGCCGTCAATGCAAGCCGGTTCTGACCTGCAACATCAACCAGGTAGGTCAGCCCACCTGATGGTCCCGGGTTGTTTCCGCCGGAGCCGCTACCGCTGTAGATGCTGCCGTCGAAGCGCCCCCAGCCATTCTTGGCGAACCAGCTCAGGCCGTACTCGAGATCGTCATTGAGCGTGACCTCCGCGATCGTGACTTCGATCATGACCTGGCGAGGCGCGCGGTCCATCTGGCGGATCAAGCCGAGCATCCGTTCCCATTGCGCGGGATCACCCTGGAAGATGAGCGCATTGCGTGGCTCGTCGACGAGGATCGACGAGCCCGGTGCCGTGCGAACTGCGGCTGCACCCTGGCTGGGCGCTCCGCCAGCAGTCCCTGCCTCCGCCGTAGCGGCCGGAGTGTTGGCGGTGGTCCCCTGAAGGCTGTTGGTAAGCACACTGGCAATGTCGATCGCCTTCGTGTTTCTCACCTGGTAATAGAACATTGATTCGGAACCGGCGTGCTGGCTCGGCCGATCGAGTTCGCGTGCCCACGAGACCGCGTAATTCAACGTGTCCTGGCTGGTCGCGAACACGATGACGGAATTCGCTGCAGCGATCGGCAGCACGATCACGCTTGCGGGCGAACCGGCGCTACGGTTTGCGCTGTACCCCTGGAGATTGAGGACTTCAGTGAGCCGGTTTGAAAGTTCGTCAGCCGTCATGAAGACAGGCTCGAGCCGTGTGCTGACCCGACCCCGCATCAGCGGCCTGTCAAAGACACGAAGTGCTTCGATTGCCTGACGCACCTGGCTCGGGCGCCCCTGCAGCAGGATCGCATTGCGCGCGGTCTCCTCGGTGATGCGCAACTCCTGGCCGAACAATGTCGTCAACCAGCGAACAGCGTCACCGCTACGGACCACCTCAAGCTCGATCAGCTGGAACACGGGCCGATGGGAAGTGGGAACACTTGGTAATGCGCGACCGCTGACAACCAAAGGGGGGGTCGCGGACGTGCCCTGCGCCGCCATCCGCAACTGCACCAGGCCACCCTCGAACTCCACGGACACCCCATATTCCGCCAGCACCTGTCGTGTGAGGCGGAACAGTTCGATCGGCCGCAGGTTCTCCTGGGTGTTGAGCGTCACCAGCTCCTGAAGTTGCGCTACCTGTGGGTCGATGTTGAGGTTCAGGCCGAGGATATTGTTGAACACCTCGTTCGCCAGAACGGTGATCGGCAAGTCCTGTACGTTGATTCGTACGGGCGTGTCGGGCATCGGGGGCAACATCTCGCCGGAACCCAGTGAAACGCTTGCACTGCTGGGCATGTCCACGCGCGGCGTGGCGCTCTGGACCAGATCCGTGGGCTGTGCGCTGTTGTCCACGATGGGGTCGGCCTGGACATACTGCGGCTTCGCTGGAACAGCGAGCGGAGCTGGTGCGCGGGTCCGTTCGTGTGGGCTTGCGCAGGCCGCCAGGAGCGTAACGGCAAACGCGATGCCGATGGTTGGGCGATAAAAGGTCATGGAGCTCTCTTATTCCGAAGCAGCTGGCGTGACATCACACGAGCCCGACGAGCGGATGGGTTGCTTGCGGTGCATCTGGTAAACGCGTGTGCAGCCTTCAAGGTCAACTGTGATTGTGTCGCGGTCGATGCTGACCAGCCTGCTTCCATCAGGCAGCAATTCCCCGGCGACGAGGCGGCGCGCCTGCCTGGTCCCCGCTTCAATCACCAGTGCCTGCGTACGTCCGGCTTCGGTCAGCCCGGCAAACTGCCATGCCACGGCTGCAGACGGTGCGTCCCCACCCTCCGATGCGTCCGCCCGCCATCGCAATTTCTCTGCCTCGGTGAACGCGTCGGAGGAGAAGCGGGCGATCTGCTCGCGCGGGGGGAGCGACCATTGGCCCACATCGTCACGTTGACGCGGGATGGGCGGCGGTGGCCACGAGGCACCAATGATAAGGCCTCCTATGATGCAAGCTGCCACGACAAGGTACACACGCCTCATTGCGTTGCCTGCTGGTCAGCCGGCGCAATCCGGTAGAACGCATTGACGCCAAAGCTCGCCAGCTGATTGACGTCACTGCGAATCTCCGCGCTCTCGATCACGACGAGATTGGCACTGCTCTCGATCTGTCGTGCCACATTGAGGGCCTCGCGTGCCGTCATCCCGGCGCGCAGGGTGGCGCGAATCCGGAACAGGCCTGGCATCGATTCCACCGGGGCCGCGCCCTCCACGGAAATGCGAACGCTTTCGGTGTCGGCGATGCTGTTGCCCAGCCCGGCAAGCCAGCCCTGCACGGCGGCCTGCGCAACGCCGCTGGTGGGGGCCGATGGAATCTCCGCCAGAAGGCTTTCGTGCAGCTCCGCCGACTCGCGCTGGCGCGCGATCCAGACGTCCTGGCCCTGCAATGAACGGATCTGGCGCAGACGCGCCTCCTGCTCGATGGACATGTCCTGCGCGCGCGATCGCAGACTCTCGAGTCCCTGCAAGCCAAGGACGGCAGCGAGAACGCCGATCAACAACAATGCCCATCGCAACCAGGGGGTCGCGTTGAGCTGATCGCGAAGCTTGGCAGTCAGCTGGGCTCGATTCACGTGGCACCAGTCGGCGGCAGCGCGGGCGTGATAAGCGCGCGGATAACGATCTCGCCACCACGCCCGACATCAGTGGTAACTCCTTCGAAATAGGGCGAGGCTTCCCAGGTTTCGACCAGGGACTGCGGATCCGCGGTTGCTCCTGACAATGTGATCTCCACGCGTTCCGGCACCGGCTGGCTCCACTGAGAGATGTGCGCATCGCCGGGAACAAGCCGGGCGGCTTCGGCCAGCAGCTCGATGAGCGAGCGGGGAGCGCGCAGGGCGATCAGCTGGTCGATGGCAACCCGATGGCCGTCAGCGGCTTCGCGCGCCGCAAGGATCCGCTTGAGCGGATCGTCGAGCTGCTCCGCTGCGCGCTCGGCCTGCAAGGTGTCCAGGTGACTCCTCAGCAGACTGCCCGTCTGTACTGCCGCAATGGTAACCACCAGCAAGGCTGCCGCGAGAGCGGCAGTGGGTAGATGCCGCTCCAGTCCGGAGAGCTGCAACGACGCGCGCCCCGTGCCGGTCCGAGCGCCCCAAGGCCTGGCCTGCGTACTCGACTCCACTGCCGCGGGCGCGCCCATCCCCGGGGATACCTGCCCTGCGGCGCGGACATAGCTGTGCCATTGCTCGGCGGTGGGTAACGTGGGCCACCATCGACTGGCGGTCAGCGATCCTTCGTGCCAGACGCGCCCCTCGAAACCTTCGTGAAGCGCGAGAAGCCCGGCCCCGGTGGTATGGGGACTTCTGACATACAGGGGTTCGGGCTCGAAGCGGACCTTGCCCGCGCGCACCTGCCTTGACGACAGCAGTTCCTCGACCCTCGATCGCGACCAGTACCACACTGCGGCCCGGCCATCGGGCCCCCAGGCAACGCCAAACTCCGGGTCCGGGAACGGCGCGGCACGCCGTACGGCCAGGCCGACGAAATCGCGCTGCTGCTTCTCCGGAACCCGGCTGGCATCCACGTGCACGAACAGGCAGAGTGCCCGCCCGACGAGGCAGACGAGGGCATCACTGCCTTCACTCTCCAGCGTCAGGTTCGAATCTTTTCCCAGCAGGATCCGGCGGGGTGAAAAGCGGCGTTGAAGGCGCTTCACCCAGGGCATCGTCCGATTGATTCTCACGCGCGAGGATGACCTCGTAGTCGATTTGCCAGGGCGGACCACCGATGGCGTAAGGCGTCAGGCTCCAGTGAACGAGTCTCTTAACGCCTCGACGACGATCCCACAGGATAAGGTTGCCGGCCCGGTTTGGAAAGAGGGTGACGTTGTCCTCCATGAAAGGCGGGATGGGGAACAATTCCCGCACCTGCCAAACGGAGACGATCGGGGAGTGCACCCGGTATGAAACCAGTCGCTGTGCGCTGGCCTCGTCCATGCCCGGGATCAGCGCCAGCACGCTTGCGGGAGCACTGTTGAGGTTGATGGTGCCACCGCGGTGCGCGGAAAGAATGCCCAGAAGCCGGTCATCGTCCAGGGACGCAAGCGCGTCATCCCATTGCAGGATGCGCCGGAACTCCAGGGGCGTGGCAACGGCCCGGTTGGGCGGCGGCGGGCGGCCAGCCTTCTCGTAATGCTCCGCTTCGGCCCCGTCCAGGCGGTGGAGTGAGTCGGGATCCTGATAGTCGAGCCGTTTGGCTTCCAGGCCGGACCACTGTTCGGGTGGCACCCCCAGCTTGGAGTAGAAGGCCTCGAGCAGTGCAGGCGAAGCCCAGTTCGGGCTCAGCAGGCCTGCATCGTCCTGCAGGGCGAACGCCGCGCTTCCGAGGCCCCGATAGCTGGTCCCATCGAGCCGGATGTCGTTGCCCGAGGGTAACGCACTTGCGCCATCCGTATCGTCATCGAGCATTGCAGCCGTTGCAGCAGGCGATGGGAGCGCCGCAAGGCCGGCAATGTTTCGCCGATGGGTGGAGAGCATGAACAGCAGCGTCTCCTGCGTGGAGCGCATATCGAGATCGCCCTCGAAGCGCTCGATCTCGACCTGGGCTTCTTCCACTGCGCGCCGCCCGGACGTGGCAACCGCCGACGCGAGTACGGTCAGCACCACGACCAGCGCCAGCACGATCACGAGTACGAAGCCGCCTTCTGACTGGCGGCGCCGCTTCGGACTAATCCGTCTCGGGTTCATACATCACCGGAACCGGATTGCGCATGCCGATCACCGGGGCCAGCCAGACCCGCTGATCCCCAGGTGCGCCTTCAAGAACCAGACCCACGGCGGCCGGCAGGTGGTCGTTGAGGCCCAGCGCGGGTGGCCATTGCGGGTGCAGGCCACCTTCCGGGTCGAGATACTCGAATCGGGCGTCGGCGACTTCACCCAGAGGCAGCTCCAGCGCCTGGCTCCCTTCCTCCAACGACAGGACCACCACGCCACCCGCCCCGCGTTCGATCCGCCAGCTCACCGCGGTGGCGCCACCCTGTGTTGCGAGCACCGGTTGCAGTGTCACACCTGTCCACTGCTCCCCTTGGCCCGCGAAGGGCGTGTCCTCCACCGGGTGCAGCCCCCGGACTGACGATTCCAGCCAGCTGCGCGACAGCATCATCTGCCGGCCCTGCAGGGTCAGGGTCTCGATGGCGGCATTTGCGCGTCGCCATTGCCCCAGTGACTGGAACCCGAGCGCCAGGGCCATGCTGGCGATGACCAGTACCACCAGCATTTCCAGCAGGGTCATGCCGGACTCACTGGACCTGCTCATTCTTCTTCCAGGTTGATGGGGCGGGTGATCTCCCATCCGGCCTTTCGGAAGTTGAAGGTCCGTACCACGCGCTCGTCGCGCAGGGCCTCCACCTCGACGTCGTAGAGGATGAAGTCGAACTGGGTGGGAAACCCGACGCTGCTCAGCCCTGGCCGACGCTCCGTCAGTTCCGTGGCCTGCCAGCGCACCCGCAACGGCCCGATGTCGCGCTCACCCCTGGGGTGTTCGAAAGGATTGATGTCCTCGACCAGTGCCAGTGCGGTGCGGGCGTCCTCGAGCGACCGCGCCTGTGCCTGCGCCCGGGTCAGTGCGAAGGTGGATGTGGACAGCCAGCTGTAGAGCGCCAGCAGCGACGTGGCCATGACCACCATCGCCACGATGGCTTCCAGCAGGGTGAACCCGGTCGCGCGCGCACGTACGGGCGGTCGGCAGGCGCGCACCGTCACTGGCCGTCCGCAGCAACGCGGCGCACCGCGCAGAACGGTGCTGCCACACGGAAATCGATGAGCTGGCGTGTGGTATGCAGGATGCCCGAGGCATCCGAACACGCACCGTTTGCGCGCACCGTCAGTGGTGAGTGCATTTCGAGGCGCCAGCCGTCGGGCAGCTCGACGTGCGCCGCATCCGGTGTTGCGGGGTCCGGGGTCGTAGGGTCCGGCAAGACAAGTTCGCGTCCGGCCGCGCGCGCGCGCAGCGGCAGCGCGCTGATGGACTGCAGCACCTCGTCCACCTCACCGGCTTCGCGCCAGCTGGTGATCATCCGGTAGCCCGCCGGGGCCACCAGCGACGTCGCCAGCGCGAGCAGGGCAACCACCACGAGGATTTCCAGCAGGGTGTAGCCCCGCACGCGACTCACGAATCCGGCAGTTGACCGACATCGGCGTCGTGGCCCTCGCCACCGCGCTGGCCGTCGGCACCGAACGAGTACAGGGTGAAGGAATGGTGCCCGGACGGCCTGGGCGAGTACTGGTACGCATTGCCCCATGGATCCTGCGGCACGCCGTCTTCCAGATAAGGACCCTGCCAGCGCTGCGCCATCGCAGGGTCTGTCGGGCGTTCCGTCAGCAGCCGGAGGCCTTCCTCCTGCGTCGGCACCCGGCCGATGTCCAGGCGCATCGTTTCCAGAGCCCCGCGCAGCATCCGCACCTGGGTCTCCGCGGTCTGCACCTTGGCGCGGTCGGCCTGGCTGAAGAGCCGCGGCCCGACCAGGCCCATGATGAGGCCGATGATCACGAGGACCACGATCATCTCGAGCAGGGTGAACCCGCGCGCCAGGCGGGGCTTGGAGGGATGGCGGCGCATACGCATGTCGGAGATCCAGGACGGGACCCGCCCATTCTATCCGCGCGCAGGCGTGCGGGGAGGGGTTGCAGTCAGGCCATGACACAATACGCGCCCGAAATGCCGCCGGATCCGTAATGAGTGCCCAGCCTGCCATCGGGGATGCGCCCCCCCTGCTCGGTGAGCTGCTGCTCGCCCGCGAGGCGATCCGGCCTTCCGATCTCGAGCGCGCGCTGGAACTGCAGCGCTCCGTGGGCGCGCGGCTGGGCAGCTTGCTGGTGCGCATCGGTGCGTTGTCGGAAGACCAGCTGGTCGAGGCACTGTCCAGCCAGCTGGCGCTGCCGGTTGTCGGGCGCGACGTCGCCCTGCCAGCGACGCCCGGCGAATGGGTGCTTCCCGAAGGTGGGGGTGAACCGGGGTTCGACTGGCTGCAGGACCGCGAAGTGCTGCTGTGGCAGGACCCGGATGGCCAGGCCTGGTGTGCGGGTCGGGATCCGCTTGATCCTTCGCTGCGCGAAGCACTGGACTATCTGTATGCCGGTCGCGACATCCGCCCGGCGCTCGCGCCGGCCCAGCTGGTGGAACGCACCCTTGACCAGCTGATCAGGGAGCAGGGCGAGGGCGGTCGCTACGACGGCGACGATGTTCGCCACCTTCGCGAGCTGGCCGAAGAGGCGCCGGTGGTCGAGCTGGTCAACAACCTGATGGCGCAGGCAGTGGAGCAGCGCGCCTCGGACATCCACCTGGAGCCCGAAGAACACCAGTTCGTGGTCCGCTTCCGGATCGATGGCGTGCTGTATGCCCGCCTGCGCCTGCCACGCGAGCGCTTCAATGCCGTGGCATCGCGCCTGAAGCTCATCTCCGGCATGGATATCGCGGAGCGCCGGTTGCCGCAGGACGGCCGCCTGAGTACGCGGGCCAGCGGCCAGCTGATGGACATCCGCGCCTCCGCGCTGCCCGGTGTTCACGGCGAATCGATCGTGCTGCGCCTGCTGCCCAAGGAGCGCAAGGATCTCGCGCTGGAGCGGCTGGGCATGGAGGCCGACCATCTGCAGATGCTGCAGGGATGGAGCCGGGAGGCTCACGGCATCGTGCTGGTCACCGGCCCGACCGGTTCGGGCAAGTCGACCACCCTGTACGCCACGCTGGCCGCCAGCAACGACGGGCTGAAGAAGATCATCACCGTCGAGGACCCGGTGGAATTCCAGCTCCCCGGCATCACCCAGATCCAGGCCCATGCCGATATCGGGCTGACCTTCGCGACCGCGCTGCGGTCCATCCTGCGCCAGGACCCTGACGTGATCATGGTGGGCGAGATCCGCGACCGCGAGACCGCCGAGATCGCCATCCAGTCCGCGCTGACCGGGCATCTGGTGCTGTCGACCGTGCATACCAATGACGCGCTGGGTGCGTTCACCCGTCTCATCGACATGGGCGTGGAGCCGTTCCTGGTCGCCACCCCGCTGAAGGGGGTGCAGGCGCAGCGGCTGGTGCGGCGGCTTTGCGCCCAGTGCGCCCGCCCGGGCGCATCCGTGCTGCCGGCCATCATGGAGGAAGCCGCGCACTGGGCCGGGCGCGTCCTTGGCGCAGGCTCCGAGCCAAGGTGGATGGAGGCCGTCGGCTGCCCCCACTGCCAGGGCACGGGGTATCGCGGCCGCGTCGGTATCTACGAACTGGTGCCGGTCGACGAGGCCATGCAGCAGTCGGTGGTCGCGGGTGCAACGCACCAGCAGCTGCGTGCCATGGCGCGCGAGCGCGGCTACCGCTTCCTGCGCGAGGACGGCCTGCTCAAGGCCTGGCAGGGCATGACCACGGTGGATGAAGTGCTGCGGGTGACGGCAGTCTGATGGCGAGGTTCCGGTTCAAGTCGATCAACGCCGAAGGGGCGGTGCTCGAGGGCGACATCGCTGCCGCGACCGAGCGTGAAGCGGCGCGGCTGCTCGAGCGCCGGGGGTTGTCGGTGGTATCGCTGCGCCCGGACAAGGTCCAGGCCCTCCCGGGCAGGCGGGGCCTGCGCGAGCGCCGCATGCGCGGTCGCGACGTCATCCTGGCGCTGCATGAACTCTCCACCCTGCTGGAGTCCGGGGTGGGCCTGGCCGAGGCGGTCGGCGCGCAGTCCCGGTCGGCACACCATCCGCGCCTGCTCGCCGCCTTCGAGACCATCTCGGCCGCTTTGCGTCGGGGTCAGTCGTTCTCGCAGGCGTTGCTCGACACCGGCCTCCCGTTGCCCCCCTACGTCGGGACCCTGGTGCTCAGCGGTGAGAAATCCGGCCAGCTTGGCAAGGCGCTGCGGGATGCGGTGAGCCAGATGGAATACGACCAGCAGGTGCAGTCTGAGATCCGCCAGGCGCTGACATACCCTGCGGTGCTGGTGACCGCGGGCATCGGGGCCGTCATCCTGATGTTCACCTTCGTCGTCCCCAAGTTCGCCACGCTGCTGACGCGCGCGGACGAGCTTCCATGGCTCGGGTGGGCCGTGCTCAGTACCGGCATGTTCGCCCGTGAATACTGGTGGGTGCTATTGGTGCTGCTGGCAGGGGCGGGCGCTGCAGCTTGGCGCTGGCTGCAGGATCCGCAGGCACGGGCCAGGGGTTACGAGCGCATGGAATCGCTGCCGGTCATCGGCGCCTGGCGGGTGGAGGCCGAGACCGCGGCGTGGGCGCGCATCCTCGCCACGCTGCTGGGCAACCGGGTGCCGCTGCTGGATGCCTTGTCACTCGCCCAGGCCGGCGTGCGCGCGCCCGGCCGGCGCGCACGCCTGGATGACGTGGTGCGCAACGTCCGCGCCGGCGCGACGCTTGCGGACTCCCTGGAGGAGCAGGCCACCCTCACCGCCACCGGCTACAACCTGATCCGAGTGGGCGAACGCTCGGGCGAGTTGCCCGCCATGCTGCAGTCACTCGCACGGCTGTGCGAAAACACCGGTCGCGCCCGCATGAAACAGTTCCTTGCGCTATTGGAGCCGCTGGCGATTTTGCTCATCGGTTCGGTGATTGGCGTGATCATGATCGGGATCATCCTGGCCATCACCAGCGCGAACGATATCGCCGTCTAGCACGACATCAGCTAACGCGCTGAGCGCGTTGCTCCGCACGTCGGCGAAATTGGCCAAAACCCTTGCTTTTTCTGTGAAGGGCGCGTCAATTTTCCGTCGCATGTGACGATGTAAGCAGTCCCATGATGATGAATAGGCCCGTCTCCTAGTCAGGTAGTCCTGATCCTGAAGAGGCGGGATCGTGCTTGACGCTGCACTAAGGGTTGGTTAACGTTCGGCGGTAGCTTGCGGTTCGGGGGGTCCGGGGGACATGTCGTCTGTCCAGGCTTCAAGGATGCAACCGGTTGCCAGAGGGTTCGCCCGACGGTACCGGGGAGAACGGGTAACCGGTAAGAGCTACTTGCAAACTAAACGTTTAGTTGCCAACACCTAATGGAGTTACAGATGACGAAGTTCAACAAGACCCTGCTCGCCGCTGCAGTGGCTGCCGCGGTCGCCCTGCCGGGCCTCGCCTCGGCCGCCTCGCTCGGCTACCCGGCTGGCAAGCAGATCACGTTCGCCAAGGACCTGATCGTCAACGATGGCACGACCATCTACACCCCGCGCGACCTCACCCTGACCGCTCAGCCCACCGATGCTGACCGTATGGCTACGGTCACCGCTGGCAGCACTGTCACCGTCAAGGTCACCCTGACCAACGGCGCCCGCTTCGACCAGAACGCTCCGGCGCAGACTCTGGTCAACGGCTTCGTCATCGGAAGCCAGTTCGGCGGCGGCACCATCCAGCCGGGCGCCTACTACTCGGCTTCGGGCCAGGAACTGAATTTCACGTTCACCGCTACCGCCGCCGGCAACGTTGCGGCCGGCAACGCGATTGCACTGAACAGCCTGCAGGTGACGAACCTGGTCCAGGGTCTGTTCACGCAGGATTTCATCGGTGCGGAAATCACCGCGCAGAACGCAGATGGCCAGCAGATCCTTGCTGCCGGCACCACGATCGCGCGTTCGGTCTGGGGCCTGGACATCAAGTCCAACCCGGCGACGAATACCGCCGCACGCATTGACGTCGCCGGTGGCGGCACCGGCGCCGGCGCGTATGGTCGCAAGACCCGCTTCTCGCTGAACGGTGACGTTGGCGGCGCGAACGGCGTGCCGAACACCCTGTGGTCGCCCGGCTCGATCGTGATCGACATCGCCAAGGCGACCGTGACGGGGGCTGGTGCCACCGCTACGG
Organism: Alterluteimonas muca; assembly: GCF_021191595.1. NCBI lineage: Bacteria > Pseudomonadati > Pseudomonadota > Gammaproteobacteria > Lysobacterales > Lysobacteraceae > Alterluteimonas > Alterluteimonas muca. The sequence goes on along the minus strand of NZ_JAIWPS010000013.1, from coordinate 2,306 downwards.
AATACGTCAACAACTTCAACGCGGTTGCTAGCGCGCCGGAGTACAACGTCGTCGCGACCGCGCGGATCGCAATCGACGTCAAGGGTACGAACCTCTCGGCGTTCCGTAACGACAACGCGTTCCTCAACACCGATGCGACCTGCGACGGCGCGACCAGCCTCAACGGCACCGTGAATGCCGCTGGTGACACGATCGCGTTCCGCGCTCCGGCCAGCAACGCGCTGTTCTCCGCTGTGACCGGTGCGCCTCCGGGCGCAAGCACGGTGTATGTCTGTCTGCGTGCCAACGGCAGCAACGAGATGATGGCGCAGCCGCTGTCGGCCACTGTCAACGTGGACTACCAGCTGTCGACCCAGCGTCGCAACCCGCCGGCCGTCAGCGTCAACCTGTCGCCGCTGCAGATCAACGGCAGCACGATGGTGTTCCAGAACGTCAACCCGGCTGCCAACAGCCGTGCGCAGTCGTTCCTCCGCATCACCAACAACACTGCGGACGTCTGCCCGGTCACTCTTGATGCCAAGGACGACGCCGGCCGCCTGAGCGGTGAGGTCACCTTCACGCTGCCGCCGCACGCTTCCCAGCACTTCAACTCCGATGAGCTGGAGAACGGTTCCTCGAAGGGTAACGGCTCCTTCGGCGACGGCACCGGCCGCTGGTACGTGCGCGTCACCGCCGAGTGCGATTCGTTCAAGGCCTCGGCCCTGAACCGTAACCTCGACACCGGCGTGGTCACCAACCTGACCCCGGAGAAGGAGCAGGGCGACGAGTGGCTGACCCCGAGCACCCGTCTGTAAGAAGTGAGTTCACCGGCTGTTATCTGACAACCGGCGCGAGATGAAGCGGGGGGCGCAAAGCCCCCCGCTTTTTTGTGCCTGCATTAAATGTCCAGAGTTCAGTCGGGCCCTGGAAACAGCATGCTTCCTGGACCAGGATGCCAGCCCTATCGGGTTCTGCGATCAGAAGATGATCCGAAAATGGGCGGCATGGCGGGCTGGAGCAGGTGCAGCCGACGCCCGCCGGCGGCAGTACACAGCCGCGGGGCGCGCCGGGCACGGATGGCCGGTATGCACGCTTGAGCGCCAGTCGGCGCCTATCGGGCCTGCCCGCGATTACCCGCGTGCCATCTCATCACCTGCCGCTGTGCCGCGTGAAACGTGTACAACGTTGGCGAACGGCTACGTCGCGGTTACTGGCAGACCATGTGGTGGAAGCGCTGCCATCAGCGAACGCTGCTCACGTCTATCCCAGAGCCACCGGCAGCGTCGCGGCGGCCCAGGCTTGGGAGCTTCTTCAGGGCGCGGTGTCCGCGTCCTCATCAGCCGGCGGGGCGCCGAGCTTGTCTTCCATGCCTGCAAGAACGACGGCATAGGCTTCGGCCTGTTTCAGCCATACGTCGGCATACGCTGCAAACGCCGGGTCGTGCGGAAGGGTAGGGCAAGCGGTCGCTTGGCAGCGCGTGGCCAGCATCTGTTGTGCCTCGCTCTCAATTCCCGGCCGTGCTTGCTGGATCGACGCGGCATAACGCGCTTCCAGCCCGTCTGACGCTTCCTGCAACGCGGCACGCTGCGCTTCCACACTGCTCAACCCGGACTGCCAGCTCGTCGCTCCGCTACGGTCGAGCAGGGCGTGCGCGCGCAGCGCCCAGGTCACCCGCATCTGCCAGCTACCGTATTCCACCGCGGTGCGAACTTCCTTGTTCGAGCAGGACGCATCGGCAGGTTGCGGAGCGGCCGGTTCGCCGTTCTGCCAGGCAAGCCACGCGCGACGCTCCTCCGCTGTCGCCGCAAGCGCAGCGCGCGCGGCAGGGTCGAGCCAATTGCAACGCGTGTCGAGCGCAAGCATGCGATCGAGTTCTTCGACCTGCCGCCCTGCCAGCTCACGCTGCTGCGCGGTGGCCGGAGCCGGAACCTCGAACGTCGGCAGGGCTTCCACGGGCACGTCCTCGACAACGGGGGTCGTCGGGGCGCAGGCGGCGACGCCCAGCGTGAGTGCGATGGCGGCGGCGAGACGGTGGGTCAGTCGGTTCATGCTGTCGATATCCGGATGGTCGGTCGGTTGCGCCGCGGCGGTCGACGGCGGTAACGCCTTGCCGCAATGGCGATCGGGCGGCGGGCGTGAAGTATCGCAGCCTGCACCGTGGGCGGCAAAGCGACGTAATGTGGCTACGCGAGAGGCTCTAGGGAAACTCTGAACAACTCCCCCGACGTGGGCGACAATAGCGCAACGCGATGAGGGTGACGATCGATGCAGCTGACGTTCGGTGATGCCGAAGGCATGGGCAAGCGCAAGCGGACCCGCAAGGAGAT